>NZ_CP037920.1:3041796-3367870 GCF_007748195.1 Gimesia aquarii | reverse complement strand
TGGGGGTAAACCCCGTGTGGGTTCGAGTCCCCCCTCCGGTATTCATCTAAAAAAGGACCTACGTCATTGAGGCGTAAGTCCTTTTTTGCTAGCTGTAGAGTAAAGTTCTACATTTTTCAGAACTCTCTTTCGGTCGCTGGAGTGGCAGAATCACCGAGTGAATCCGCGAATTCTATTTCCTGACCTACACTGACTACATATTGATTTCGTAACCCTTACGGTTTTCTCGTGTGAGGAACGAATTCGCTTGGGTATCATCAATAATTTCTCGCTTAACGGGATCCCATTTGAGTTGACGGTCCAGACGCATGGCGATGTTGGAGAGATGACAGATTTCAAGCATACGATTATGCGACCAGACATCGGAAATTGGTTGCTTGCGAGATTTCATACCCTCGATAAAGTTGGCAGTGTGATTCGCGCTGACTTTGCCACCATAAACCTCTTCGATAGCCCCTTCTGGCAATGGATTGTCTTTGAGATTGTCAACAGGCTTTCCAACAATCTTACCTCGGTTAACAAAGAACCGACCTTTTGTGCCTTCGAAAAGAATGCCGTTGTCACCTTCGCTGGTGATAATCATTTCTACATTGTTGGGCATATCTACTCCAATTTTAAACTTGGTAGCAGCATTGTACTGGTCATTGACCACAGGATGTCCATCCTTATATTCCACTGGCAACGAAAATTCGAGCGGCGTTACCTTACTCGGCCCCGTGTCGCTGGCACCAAGAGCCCAGCAGGCAATATCAACATGATGTGCACCCCAATCGGTCAGTTTTCCACCGGAGTACTCGTGCCAGTTTCGGAAGGCATAGTGACAATTGCTGTAAAGCGGGACACCACCACCGTACCCCCTACGCATTTTAGGTAAAGCTCGGTAATCAACTTTTGGGGCCGGTCCCAGCCAAAAGTCCCAGTCAAGTTCTTTAGGAACTGGAGCAACTGGTATCGTGGGTGAAGCTGACATACTGTTGATCCCACATGTCACTTTTTTAACCGTACCAATGCGTCCATCTTTCACCAGAGCAACGGCCTGTAGAAACCGCTGTGCCGATTCAGATCGCTGCATCGTGCCAACCTGGAAAACACGGCCGGTTTCCTTAACGACCTTTTCAATCAACTTGCCTTCATCGATCGTCAGAGTCAATGGTTTTTCACAGTACACATCTTTTCCAGCATACATCGCTTCGACCGCGATTTTCGTGTGCCAATGGTCGGGCGTGGCGATCATAACAGCATCAATATCTCTTCGGTCGAGGACTTTCCGATAGTCTTTATAGGCGTCTGGTTTCTTACCTTGTTTCTTTTCTGTTTTTTTTACGTTGGTCTCAAGGACATTCGAGTCAACATCGGCAAGTGCAGCGAAATCAGCAAAGCTAAACGACTTCGAAGTAATCGCCCAGCCCTGGTTTCTCAGTCCAATGGTCGCAAAGACCGGACGGTCATTGGGTGACTGGTATCCGAAAGCACGATTTGCGGAGGGGCAAAAAAAAGTGGCAGCCCCAGCGAAGGCAGCTCCCTGAAGGAAATTACGGCGCGTTATTTGTCGAGATGTTGACATCGATTGGAATCCTCTTGATGGAAAAATTCAGAAGTAATGGAGTCAATAGCGCGCTGGCATCATTCGGCGCACCTGGCGGGTCGTGGGTCTTGAGACAATGTTTGCTACTAGCGTGTCATTATATATAAAGTCGAGGGTTGAGTACACCGTTAATCAGATATTGATGAGAATAGGGCAGATTACAACACCATTAAGAAACGATTTCTTCTAATTCCGTAAAATCCGGTATGCCACTGCAGTAAGTACTCAATCTTTATTTCACACCGAAGAAAATGATCTGGACCGAATGATTTTTCGCAACTGGAAACCTAAAAGTTTTAATGAAATTCCCTTTGCACTATCAGCCCCACATCGGAAGACAACACAGTATATCGTTCTGCTCAACGCCCCGTACGGCCCCTTCCGCCAAAGTCAGTCTCACTGACATGAAAGACCAGTGCCTAAACCATTCACCTGTTAAGAGGCGTGGCTGGCTGGAGCTTCCCCAACAACATAGAAAAGATCGTTTTGAGGTCGTACGACTTTACTACATGAACAGCCTAATGGAAGACCACGAGCTTCTCAACGGAATCCACTTCGCCAACGATATCCGCCGTGTCAATGTATCGATAAGTGAATTCGCTTTCCAACTACGTGCTCAGTAGATCCGATACCTCGCAGTAAAGCCAAAACGCCAAGACAAAATCACAAACATCGAGTTTATCAAAGGCAACGAAAACACCGCCCCTATCGTGATGGCCGTGACTGTCAAAAGGTGATAGATCATTATTAAATCAGAGTCCTATTCGGATTACCAACTTGGTGTCGGAGGGACCGGAGAACATCATCAATCAAAAATCGCCGATGGTATTGCCATCCTGAATCGCCATCAGGTATTCCAATGTTGAATTCACAGCTGGGTTTGTATTGTGATCTATGTTTTCGCTGATGAACCGAACAGCGCCATCAGCCATCAAGAAATGAACGCCTCCTTCGTGAGTGCTCAGGAATCCACGTCGACATTCATTGTTTTCAGGACAGTTAAGTTTTCGCTTTCCACACCCCATGACAGAAGCAACACCACCATTATGAGCCTGACGCGTTCCGGCAGCTCCAAAAACATTACCTGCCCAAGGATTATTGGTGGAAACAGTGGCTACTTTTTTCCAAATTCGTTCACCAAGCAATAACTGGTTGCTCGTACCATCGGTCAGATCCCGAATCTTTACTTTGCTGTTTTGATAAAAGGGACCGCCTTGAACTCCACCAGCACCTCGATTGGTTTCATGACTACGATTGACAGCGACATAATTCGAAATGGCCGTATTCCGATTTTGCGACCCCGCGTCCCTTACTTCACGATCACCACCAACATTTCTATTAACGTCTGGTCCAACATCAGAAGGACAACGAAATATAACCACTGGCTTTTGCATTAGGCGGAGCAACCTCGTTCCAGAATCTCCGTGCACGGGATCGTTCGGATTGATAGCGTCAACCATCTGGACGTTGCCTGGATTGAGTTGGTTGTAAAGAGAAGCTTGATCTACGAACGGAAGAAGGTAGGTTCCCCATGACCAGTTTCCAAAATTGTTAGAGTCACTCCCACGTTGCCTGACATAGCCGGGTGGCAATACTCCATGTGTCTCGACATAGTTGTGTATTGCTAATCCGAACTGCTTCAGATTGTTCTTACATTGCGATCGGCGGGCGGCTTCGCGTGCCTGCTGTACTGCAGGCAGGAGTAGTGCAATGAGAATCGCAATGATGGCAATGACAACCAGTAGTTCAATTAGTGTGAATCCTCGTTTGAATTGATTTCTCATGAGAGCACCCTTTTTCAAATAAAAATATAATAAAACTGAGCTTTAAAATATCGTAATCTAGTAAACAGTTCCTATTGAGAGGTTAAATCAATATTCAATGCATCTGTGCCGCTCTTAGGAACAGTGATCGATATTTCAGGGGCCTCTTCATTCCGAAATCTAGCTGGAATAGGATTAACACCTGGCACTTCGGCACCTTCATCATCTATCATTGAAGGCACCTCGTAGCTAACTACAACGCTATAGTCTCCTGGTTCTAATCCATTTGTTCCAGCACTTGTATTAACGGTGAATGTCCCATCCGAGTTGATGGTTGCAAATGCACTGTTACCTTCGTTAGCGGGATAAAAATTCAAAGTTCCGGATGTGAGTGGCTTACCGTCTAGGGTGATCTTACCGGAAGCTGAAGAGCTTGCTTGCTCTATACTTTTTCCACAACCTGTAGTTCCTAAAAACATCACAACCAAAAGCAAAATGCGCATACTGGTAACCTACTAAAAAAGCTCCGAAAGAATCGAACATGTTTAAAACAATTGGATAATCCCATTTCAAAAAAGGAACGATTTTTGAAAGAGATGTAGTGCCACTCTTTGTTGTTGATCTCTAAAAGAATTCGGGCTTGAATCAAATGATGCATTAACAACTCTGAACTGGTTCATAGAGACTCTTCTAGCCCTAAATCTATCAATATACAAATGATACATTCACAATCTAAACAATGAGTTAATTGGTCAGATCAATTTGTAAAATAAATTTATATAATTTGTAAAATAGAGCCATGATATCGAACATGCGCAAATCAAGTTTTTCACAACAACAAATCTCTATATCATCACATCAAATAGGAAATCAAACAAAATCCAACACAATAAACAACAATATGTAATACTTACTAATACAATATGTAATACTCAATATATTGTTCGTTTATAGAATTCCTATAATATTTGTCAACTGATTTCAGAAACGAATTATAAAGTTATGACATTTAGTTCATTAAAAAACATAACAAAATAAAAATTGAAAATCGCATTAACAAACTGCTCTGTTGCTACCTCATTTAAGAAACGTTTTTTCATTACTTAGCCCATCAAAAAACTCAGCCTGAATGAGGGGGGGGTTGATGTGCCCCCTCTAACCGAATCCAGAGCTTGAAAAACAACTCAAAGAAAAATTACACAACTGAGCACTGCTAGATAACAAGCCTTTTCGAGTGCGCTAGAGCCAGTCCAATTCGATAATTCTCAATCAGAATACTTATCAATGTTTGAACTCCACTCACTGGTATTAGTGCATGCCAGTGACGAATAAAGCAGCTCGGAATAGATCGGTTGAGTTTCGATTCAATTCTGCCATGCGCGTTTTAACCTCTTAGTACGACCATGAAATCAGTTCCTCAACCTCGGAACTGATTTCATGTTAATTCAACAGGTCAAATGAAATATTCCCAGTTCAATAACGTAAAAATTTGACCTAGTAGACTCTGTAGCGATCTTTATTCATTTCAAAAGACATAGCATTGAATTCAGTCTATATGAACAAAATAACATATACATTCAACCACTTGCAATGTCAAATTCGTCTCCTATGCAGACAATAACAGGACGTCTCAGAAAAACCCTAAACCGTCAATAATTCCGAACAAAAGTGCTGGAATGATAACGAGTGCATTGGTACGCTTTTACATAATGAAAATTTATCTTATGCCCTAGAAACCATACACTATGCTTAATCACCCCATATCACCCAAACCAACATTCTTGTAATACACATGAACACAGAATTGATTACAAGAATTTAGACACTCCAGAAAGAAACTCCATCCATGTTGTTGACGAACTGGTTAAGGTCAATCGCCTCGAAATGTCGATCATCTCGCCCACGCACGTTTAGCAAGCAACGTTCCCGCTCACTGAAACGTTATCAAACAATTCAAGGCCGTTATAGAAATTTAATCGAACAGCTCGAAGATCGCACACTCTTAACATCGCTTTTTAGCATAGATGATGTATCATTTGTCGAAGGTGATGCCGGCACTTCTAATGTCGTTCTAACAGTCTCACGAACTGGCGCAGCTCCAGGGGACCTCAATAGTATTGCATCTGTCGATTTCACAACAGCAGATGCTACAGCAACAACAGTAGATGCTGACTACGTTTCACAAGGAAACACGCTTAACTTCGCGGCAGATCCATCAAGTACTTTACAAACACAAACGATTTCAATTCAGGTTAATGGTGATGTCTTAACTGAAGAAAATGAAACATTTGAAGTCCATTTGCTTAACAATAGCACAGGGACATCTCTCGACAATAGCGAAGCAACAGTCACAATTCTAAATGATGACCAATCCACTCTATCGATCAATGACATTACTGTGAATGAATTTGATGGAACGGCATCTGTAGTTGTTTCTCTTGATAACCCCATCGATACCGAAGTCAGTTTTGACTTTTTGATCTTTGATGAAACAGCCAATAATCCCGATGACTATCTTGCTGCATCTGGCTCAATGACGTTTGCTCCAGGCGAACTATCAAAAACCATTAACGTTCCCATCGTCGATTCGAATTTGGTGGAAAGTACGGAAACATTTTTAGTAAGTTTGTCTAACATTCAAACCACAAGTTCCAACCTGATTGTTTCCGATACGCTGGCCAAAGTTAGAATCCTGGATGACGATCAAGCCATTGTTTCGATCGATGATGTTTCCGTAAATGAAAATGACGGCACAGCAATGATTTCAGTTTCGCTGAATCATCCTGTCGATACAGCTATCAGTGTGGACTTCATGACTGCAGATCAATCGGCCCTCACTACTGGTGACTATATTGCCCAGACAGGCACCCTGATCTTCAACCCGGGAGTACAATCACAAACCATCACAGTCCCTCTCAGTGATGACAATCTCGTGGAAGGCAATGAAACATTTCTGGTTAACCTGACCAATCTTCTAACTAGTGATGCCGATGTGATTATGGGAGATCCTCAGGCTACTGTTACCATCTTAGATGACGATGAAGCTACGATCGCAATCGACGATATCTCTGTGGACGAAAGTGATGGAACGGCCACTCTCACCGTTTCGTTAGACCAACCAGTCGCCACCACTGTGAGTGTAGACTTTGCTACCGCTGATCAATCAGCCGCCAGCCCAGACGATTATACTTCCCAAACAGGCACCCTGATCTTTAACCCGGGAGAACAGTCACACACCATAATCGTTGATATCACCGATAATAATATTGTGGAAGCAGATGAAATATTTTTCGTCAATCTGAGCAATATCCTGTCCAATGGTGCAAATATCACTTTTGCTGATGAGCAATCTGAAGTCACAATATTAAACGATGATCAGGCTAATATTTCGATTGATGATATTTCCGTGAATGAAAATGACGGAACGGCCACTCTCACGGTCTCGTTAGATCAACCGGTCGCCACGACTGTCACCGTTGACTTTGACACCCTCGATGAACTCGCTGTGGCCCCCGACGACTATACCACCCAGACGGGTACCCTGACCTTCACTCCGGGAGTGCAATCTCAAACCATCGTCGTAGATATCATTGATGACGTTAACATCGTCGAAGGTGATGAAACATTTTTCGTCAATCTGTCCAACATCATAGCCAATGGATTCAATGTATTGATGAGAAATTCTCAGGCAGAAGTTACCATTATCGATGACGAACAGGCCACGATCTCGATTAATGATATCTCTGTGAACGAAAATGACGGAACGGCCACGCTTACCGTTTCATTAGACCAACCCGTGACCACGACCGTCACCATCGACTTCGCCACCGCCGATCAATCAGCCGCCAGTCCAGACGATTATACTGCCCAAACGGGCACTCTGACTTTCAATCCGGGAGTGCAATCACAAACCATCGATATTTCCATCGATGATGATAATCTTGTAGAAGACACGGAACTATTTCTCGTTAGTCTGGCCGATATCCAGGCCAATGGCGCCAACATCACCTTTGCCGATGATCAGGGTGAGATCACCATTCAAGATAATGATCAGGCCAGCATTTCAATCGATGATATTACGGTGAACGAGAATGATGGCACCGCCACACTCACCGTCTCATTTGATCAACCGGTTGACACCACTGTCACGGTCGACTTCGCCACTGCTGATCAGTCGGCTCTCAATCCAACCGACTATACTGCCCAAACAGGCACCCTCACTTTCACCCCGGGAGTGCAATCTCAAACTATCGTCGTTGACATCATTGACGACGTTGACATTATCGAAGGTGATGAAATATTTTTCGTCAATCTATCCAACATCATGGCCAATGGGTTCGACGTATCAATGGGAGATGCAGAAGGAACAGTCACCATTATCGATGATGAAATAGCCACGATCTCCATTGACGATGTCACCGTCAACGAAAATGACGGCACTGCCACTCTCACTGTCTCGTTAGACCAACCGGTCGCCACGACCGTCAACGTCGACTTCGACACCGTTGATCAATCAGCCGTCAGCCCAGACGACTACACCACCCAGATGGGTACCCTCACCTTCACACCTGGAGTGCAATCTCAAACTATCGTCGTTGACAACATCGATGATCTGGACATCGTGGAAGGTATTGAAACGTTCCTCGTCAACCTTACCAACATCCAGGCCAGCGGCGCCAACATCACCTTCGCCGACGACCAGGGTGAAATCACCATTCTCGATGATGAAGCGACCACAATCGCCATCGACGACGTCACGGTCAATGAAAATGACGGTACCGCCACGCTTACGGTCACCCTGGATCAACTGGTTGCCACCACCGTCACCGTCGATTTTGCCACCCTCAATCAACTCGCCGTCGACCCCGACGACTATACCGCACAATCAGGCACAATCACCTTCAATCCGGGAGAGCAGTCACAGTCCATCATTATTTCCATTGTCGATGATACTGATCTGGTAGAACCTGACGAAACATTTCTCGTCAATCTCACCAACATCCAGGCCAGTGGTGCGAACATTACCTTTGCCGATGATCAGGGTGAGATCACCATTCAAGATAATGATCAAGCCAGCATCTCCATCGATGATATTACAGTGAACGAGAATGATGGCACCGCCACGCTCACTGTCTCGTTAGACCAACCGGTCGCTACGACCGTCACAGTGGAGTTCACCACTGCGGACCAGTCGGCAATTGAATTGGACGACTATACCGCTCAGACAGGCACACTCACCTTTAACCCCGGAGTTCAATCACAACAGATACTCGTTTCTCTCATTGATGATGATCTGGTAGAAAACGACGAAACATTCCAGGTCGATCTGACTGCTTTTCTGGCGAATGGTGCTGATGTGATTATGAGAGATAATCAGGCAATCGTCACCATTCAGGACGATGATCAAGCCACCATCTCCATCGATGATATTTCGGTCAACGAGAATGACGGCACGGCCACACTTACCGTTTCATTAGACCAACCGGTCGACGAAATTGTCACTGTGGAATTTACCACTGCGGATCAGTCGGCAATTGAATTGGACGACTATACCGCTCAGACAGGCACCCTCACCTTTAACCCCGGAGTACAGTCACAAACCATCATCGTTCCTATTATCAATGATCTTGATATTGTGGAAGCTGACGAAACATTTCAGGTCGATCTGACTGCTTTTCTAGCAAATGGTGCTGATGTGGTTATGGGAGATGACCAGGCAATCGTCACCATTTTTGATGACGAACAAGCTTCCATCTCCATCGACGATGTCACCGTCAACGAAAATGACGGTACCGCCACGCTCACGGTCACCTTGGATCAACCAGTCGCCACCACCGTCACCGTCAATTTTGCCACCGATAATCTGACGGCCGTCGACCCCGACGACTATACCGCACAATCAGGCACAATCACCTTCAATCCGGGAGAGCAGTCACAGTCCATCATTATTTCCATTGTCGATGATACTGATCTGGTAGAACCTGACGAAACATTTCTCGTCAATCTCACCAACATCCAGGCCAGTGGTGCGAACATTACCTTTGCCGATGATCAGGGTGAGATCACCATTCAAGATAATGATCAAGCCAGCATCTCCATCGATGATATTACAGTGAACGAGAATGATGGCACCGCCACGCTCACTGTCTCGTTAGACCAACCGGTCGCTACGACCGTCACAGTGGAGTTCACCACTGCGGACCAGTCGGCAATTGAATTGGACGACTACACCGCTCAGACAGGCACCCTCACCTTTAACCCCGGAGTTCAATCACAACAGATACTCGTTTCTCTCATTGATGATGATCTGGTAGAAAACGACGAAACATTCCAGGTCGACCTGACTGCTTTTCTGGCGAATGGTGCTGATGTGATTATGGGAGATAATCAGGCAATTGTCACCATTCAGGACGATGATCAAGCCACCATCTCCATCGATGATATTTCGGTCAACGAGAATGACGGCACGGCCACACTCACCGTTTCATTAGACCAACCGGTCGACGAAATTGTCACTGTGGAATTTGCCACTGCGGATCAGTCGGCAATTGAATTGGACGACTACACCGCTCAGACAGGCACCCTCACCTTTAACCCCGGAGTACAGTCACAAACCATCATCGTTCCTATTATCAATGATCTTGATATTGTGGAAGCTGACGAAACATTTCAGGTCGATCTGACTGCTTTTCTGGCGAATGGTGCTGATGTGATTATGGGAGATAATCAGGCAATTGTCACCATTTTTGATGACGAACAAGCTTCCATCTCCATCGACGATGTCACCGTCAATGAAAACGACGGCACGGCCACACTTACCGTTTCATTAGACCAACCCGTGGCCACCACCGTCACCGTCGATTTTGCCACCGATAATCTGACGGCTTTCGATCCCGACGACTATACCACCCAAACCGGCACACTCACCTTCAATCCGGGAGAGCAGTCACAGTCCATCATTATTTCCATTGTCGATAATAACATTGTGGAAGGCGATGAAAGGTTTCTTGTAGACTTATCCAACATCATGGCCAACGGGGCAAATGTTACTTTTGCCGATGCTCAGGCAGAGGTCACTATTCTGGATAATGAGTCGGCCAGTTTCTCAATTAATAATATATCAGTGAATGAAGATGCGGGAACAGCCATGCTGACTGTCTCTTTGGATTTCGCAGTCGATACCGCCATAAGTGTAGACTACACCACAACGAATCTAACAGCGGTCGCTCCAGATGACTATTCGGCACAAACTGGCACGCTCACCTTCAATCCGGGAGAGCAGTCTCACACTATCGCTGTAAACATCATTGATGATAATCTCGTGGAAGATGATGAATCCATTCTGATCAGTTTAAGTAACATTCAGAATGGGGAGAACGTTACTTTTTCTAATAGTCTGGCAACGGTCCTGATTGAAGATAATGATCAAGCTATCATATCAATCAGTGACTTGACAGTGAACGAAAATAACGGTACCGCCACACTTACCGTCTCGTTAGATCAACCAGTTGATACGACCGTCACCGTCGACTTTGCCACCGATAATCAGACGGCTTTCGATCCCGGCGATTATACTACCCAAACAGGGACTGTGACCTTTGATCCGGGAGTGCAATCTCAGACCATCATCGTCGATATCACCGATGATGTGAATATTGTAGAAGGTGATGAATCATTTCTCCTGAATCTCACTAACCTTCAGCCCAATGGTGCCGATGTCATTATGGGAGACAATCAGGCAGAAGTCACCATTCTCGATAATGAAGCGACCACAATCTCCATCGACGATGTCACCGTCAACGAAAATGACGGCACGGCCACACTCACGGTCACCCTGGATCAACCGGTCGCCACCACCGTCACCGTCGACTTTGCCACCGATAATCTGACGGCTTTCGATCCCGACGACTATACCGCTCAAACAGGTACGCTCACCTTCAATCCGGGAGAGCAATCCCAGACTATCGTTCTGGATATCATCGATAACATCGACATCGTGGAAGGCATTGAAACGTTCCTCGTCAACCTTAGCAACATCCAGGCCAGTGGCGCCAACATCACCTTTGCCGACGACCAGGGTGAAGTCACCATTCTCGATGATGAAGCGACCACGATCGACATCGACGACGTCACCGTCAACGAAAATGACGGTACCGCCACACTCACGGTCACCCTGGATCAACCGGTTGCCACCACCGTCACCGTCGACTTTGCCACGGCAAATCAACTCGCCGTTGATCCCGACGACTATACCGCCCAGTCAGGCACCCTCACCTTCAATCCGGGAGAGCAATCCCAGACCATCATCGTCGATATCATCGATGATCTGGACATTGTGGAAGGCATTGAAACGTTCCTCGTCAACCTTACCAACATCCAGGCCAGCGGCGCCAACATTACCTTTGCCGATGATCAGGGTGAAGTCACCATTCTCGATGATGAACAAGCCACCATCGACATCGACGACGTCACCGTCAACGAAAATGACGGTACCGCCACACTCACGGTCACCCTGGATCAACCGGTTGCCACCACCGTCACCGTCGACTTTGCCACGGCAAATCAACTCGCCGTTGATCCCGACGACTATACCGCTCAAACCGGCACCCTCACCTTCAATCCGGGAGAGCAGTCCCAGACCATCATCGTCGATATCATCGATGATCTGGACATTGTGGAAGGCATTGAAACGTTCCTCGTCAACCTTACCAACATCCAGGCCAGCGGCGCCAACATCACCTTTGCCGATGATCAGGGTGAAGTCACCATTCTCGATGATGAGCAAGCGACCATCAACATCGACGACGTCACCGTCAACGAAAATGACGGTACCGCCACACTCACGGTCACCCTGGATCAACCGGTTGCCACCACCGTCACCGTCGACTTTGCCACCGATAATCTGACGGCTTTCGATCCCGACGACTATACCGCTCAAACAGGTACCCTCACCTTCAATCCGGGAGAGCAGTCCCAGACCATCATCGTCGATATCATCGATAACATCGACATCGTGGAAGGCATTGAAACGTTCCTCGTCAACCTTAGCAACATCCAGGCCAGTGGCGCCAACATCACCTTTGCCGATGACCAGGGTGAAGTCACCATTCTCGATGATGAAGCGACCACGATCGACATCGACGACGTCACCGTCAACGAAAATGACGGTACCGCCACACTCACGGTCACCCTGGATCAACCGGTTGCCACCACCGTCACCGTCGACTTTGCCACGGCAAATCAACTCGCCGTTGATCCCGACGACTATACCGCCCAGACAGGCACCCTCACCTTCAATCCGGGAGAGCAATCCCAGACCATCATCGTCGATATCATCGATGATCTGGACATTGTGGAAGGCATTGAAACGTTCCTCGTCAACCTTACCAACATCCAGGCCAGCGGCGCCAACATCACCTTCGACGATGACCAGGGTGAAGTCACCATTCTCGATGATGAAGCGACCACGATCGACATCGACGACGTCACCGTCAACGAAAATGACGGTACCGCCACACTCACGGTCACCCTGGATCAACCGGTTGCCACCACCGTCACCGTCGACTTTGCCACCGATAATCTGACGGCTTTCGATCCCGACGACTATACCGCCCAAACCGGCACACTCACCTTCAATCCGGGAGAGCAGTCCCAGACCATCATCGTCGATATCATCGATGACCTGGACATCGTGGAAGGCATTGAAACGTTCCTCGTCAACCTCACCAACATCCAGGCCAGTGGCGCCAACATCACCTTTGCCGACGACCAGGGTGAAGTCACCATTCTCGATGACGAGCAAGCGACCATCGACATCGACGATGTCACAGTCAACGAAAATGACGGTACCGCCACGCTCACGGTCACCCTGGATCAACCGGTCGCCACCACCGTCAACGTCGATTTTGCCACCGCAGATCAGCTCGCCGTCGACCCCGACGACTATACCGCCCAGTCAGGCACCCTCACCTTCAATGCGGGTATGCAATCACAAGAGATCATTATTGATATCACTGACACTGCTCTTGTGGAATTTACAGAATCATTTCTTGTGAACCTGAGTAATATCCAAGCAAACGGTGCAAATATCACATTCGCCGATAATCAGGGCGAAGTCACGATTCTTGATGACGATCAGTCTAATTTAACAATTAGTGATCTCTCGATTGACGAAATGGATGGAACCGCGGTTCTCACCGTCTCTTTAGACAGTCCCGTCGACACAGCAGTTAGTATCGATTTTATAACCGATGATCAGTCAGCATTAAATTCAATTGATTATCTATTCCAATCAGGCAGTTTAACATTTAATCCAGGAGAGCAATCGAAAAGCATAACCATCACGATCCTGGACAATGCCGCTGTCGAATTTGATGAAACATTTTTTGTGACTCTCAGTAATTTACAAACCAGTAGTTCAGATGTCATTCTTGCAGACGATCAGGCAGAAGTAACTATCGTTGATGATGACCAGTCTACGTTTTCGATTACTGATATTACCGTCAATGAAGACGCGGGAACTGCAACCGTACTCGTGTCGTTGGACCAACCGGTGGACACAACCGTCACCGTCGATTTTGCTACCGTTGATAATTCAGCAACAAATCCTACAGATTATCTCCACCACACAGGCACTTTAGTTTTCACTCTGGGAGAGCAACCGCAAACCATAACTATTCCCATAATCGATACCGATGACGTAGAGTTAACAGAATCATTTTTTATCAATCTATCCAATATTCAAGCCAACGGACTTGATGTCACGTTCGCAGACTCGCAGTCAGAAATCACCATCACTGACGATGACCAGACCACCATTTCCATCAATGATATTTCTGTCAATGAAGACATTGGAACTGCAACTCTGACTGTATCCTTAGATCAACCAGTTGGAGAAATCATCACTGTTGACTTTGAAACGGTTGATCAGACAGCGACAGGTCCTGAAGACTATTTATCTCAAACTGGAACTCTGACCTTCAATCCAGGCGAGCAAACCCAAACAATCACAATTCCTATAGTGAATAATGACCTCGTAGAGCTCAGTGAATTCTTATTCGTTAATCTGAGTAACCTTCAAACAAATGGCACCGATGTCATTCTCACAGATGACCAGGGCGAAGTCACCATCTTCGATGATGATCAAGCCCGCATATCAATTGATGATATCTTTGTCGACGAAGATTCGGGATTCGCAACGTTGACTGTATCTCTGGACTCGCCAGTTGACACAACAGTCAACGTTGATTTTGCTACGACAGATCAAACTGCTATTGACCTAGAAGACTATGTGGCCACGTCTGGCACGATCAACTTCTCTCCGGGAGAACAATCAAAAACCATTACGATTTCGATTATCGATTCTTTTCTGTTAGAAGCTGATGAAACGTTTCTCGTTAATTTAACGAATCTTCAAGCGAATGGTCGCAACGTTTTATTTGCAGACAATCAGGCAGAAGTTACCATTGTAGATGATATCATTGCCTCAGCGAATATTGATTTGCGTGTTGTCAACTCACCCACAAATACACAACCAAACGGAGAAGTCAATTTACTTCCAGAAAATCAGGATTCCATTACCGAATGGTCTTCTTACTGGGTCGAAATATGGGTCAATGCCAGCAGTCCTACCAATCAGGGAATTTTCTCCGTAGAACTAGATCTCAATTATCATACAGAATTTACATCAGCAACTGATATCGAATTTGGTGCAAGCTTCTCTCAAAATCAGGCAGGAACAATTAACGATGCTTTGGGAACAGTAGAAGGTCTGTTCGCCGAAACAAATGCATCTGAACTAGGAATTGCAGGTCATCTTTTGTTTGCTCGTATCAAATTTGAACCCCTTGCAGAAGACCAAGTCGAACTCGATCTTCCCGGCAGAAGTATTGGCCCTTATGATCTTGGTTTTAATATCAATTCGCAGCAAGTCCATTTGGATGGTAATATTCCCGTCACAACGAACTTAGTAGAATTTGCAGGAGCCGATATTTGGGCGAACCCCTTTGATCTCGACGATGATGACGCAATCAATTTTAAAGATCTGATGCTGTTCGCCAGTGTTTATCAGACCATCCCCAGCGAGTCTGCTTCAGACCTTTCCTGGTTTGCCGACTATAATCAAAACAATAGCGTCGACTTTAAAGATCTCAATTTGTTTGTGAGCAACTACAACAAAAGTAAGCTTGGTCAAACGGCGATTACCTATCCTCAGAATTTCCCGGAAGCCTGGAACAATCCATTGATTGCCGATACGTCTCAAGCTGAACCGCAAACCTCACCAGTTTCTCTTTCACAGTCTGCTGCCGACTCAGTATTGGACGGTGTTGTTGAATACGTCAGTCCTCAGCTTACTCCAAGCCAAAACGAAACACTGGAAAATATCGACATTGAAATCGTTAACCTTACGGGAAACACATTAGGTCGCGCCGTTACCGGTACAATTTACATCGATGTTAATGCCGCCGGATATGGCTGGTTTATTGATGACACACCTGGTGATCATAGTGAGTTCGAACAGTCAAGTCACTTATCCCTCATTGCCCTGCCCGACAGTGATGCCGCTGGTCGAGTGGATCTCTGGTCCGTCATCATGCACGAACTCGGCCACCTGTTAGGCTATGATCATGAAGCAGAAGGAGTGATGCAAGAGACCCTGGCTCCCGGTATTCGCAACCTACCATCCTGGGAATTGAATATTGACCTCGGTGAGCATTCCACGCCTGAAGAAGCGGATTCATTCTTTTTGACTATACAAAATGAGACAGAATTAGTGCCGTTTTAAAGAGGTATGATTACAATAAGGTCAGATACCTATTTCTTAGTTAATGCTCTCTATTCATGAGCATTCTTAATGAAACATTCATTGTATTTGTTTCCTCTTATGCTAGTATACACAAGCATAAACTGACCTCATTTAAATGTCGCCTACCTGATCCCCAACCGGATTTTTCTCATATGTATCGATTCCATTGGCTTTCTTCATTGAAGTACAAGCTCCGCACCCCTCACTCCAGAAACCGCAGAACATGTCGAAAGCAAAATCGCAGTGTTCAAGCACCGTTCGCGCAGACTTCTGTTTCCAAGTTCGTTACAGAATCATTGGAAGATCGTACGCTATTAACAGCATTCACAGTTGTGAATACTAACGATTCTGGAACAGGCAGTCTTAGAGAAGCAATTGAGTTGGCAAATGCTAACGTAGGCGCAGACACAATTACTTTCGATGTCAGTCTCGCAGGTCAAAGTATAGTACTCTCGAATGAACTCGTAATTTCCGATGACCTGACCATCACCGGTCTTGGTTCAGACCAACTGATAATAGATGGCAATGCTAACAACCGCATTTTTAACATAGACGATAGTAGTACAACTACTACGATCGATGTTGAGATTCGTGGTCTTACACTGACGAATGGATCTGCAGAACAAGGAGGAGCGATTTATAGTTCAGAATCGCTCTCCATTGTCGATTCCATACTGAGCAAAAATGCCGCTACTCAAGGAGGGGCAGCGATTTACAACAGTGATGGGATTCTGTCGGTAGACAATTCACGTTTTCAAGAGAACAAGGTTGTTCAGGGGCAAGGTGGTGCGATATATCAATATCATGGCACACTGATAATAACCCAGTCAGAGTTCATTGAAAACGAAGCATCTTCTTCCGGTGGGGGAATCTATTCCAACTCGGCGTCTAGCTTATCCGTTTCAAATTCGACTTTTGATTCGAACAAGGCTATTCATGGTTCAGGTGGTGGGATATATCAAATAGATGGCACACTGACAGTAACCCAGACAGAGTTCATTGGAAACGAAGCCTCTTCTTTCGGTGGTGCAATCTATACTACCTTTGTGTCTAGCTTTTCCGTTTCATATTCGGCTTTCGATTCGAACAACTCTCTTTCAGGTGGGGCGATCTATCATAGATCAGTGTTAATTAATACCACAGATGATGAAGACTCAATTAGTAACAGCCGGTTCACAAACAACTATTCCAGATGGTCTGGTGGTGCAATCTATATTCAGCAAAGTAAAATGACTGTGACAGCCAGTACCTTCACCGAAAATATGACAAAATCCGATGGTGGAGCAATCAAGAATGATACTGGAAAATTGAGCATTTATGACAGCTCCTTTATCAAGAATCATACTGCTCCCAACAGTGGGTCCGACGGCGGGGCAATCGACAATAGTGGAACGCTGTTTATTTCCAGTTCAACATTTTTTAAAAATACCGCCAACGTCAGTGGTGGTGCACTAAGTAATTCGGGAGCTGATAAAGTAACTATTTATAACTCCACCTTCTCCGAAAATAAGGCTAGATTCAATGGTGGAGCGATCGATTTATTTGGTAATACAGATTTCTCTGTTATTAATAGTACGATCGTTGGAAATGGAACCACTACTTTTACCGGGGGTGGCATTTATTCATTCCAAAGTACACCCAACTTCACACTTAGGAATAGTATTGTTGCAGGAAATAGATCCGGCCCCAGCTTCTCGCCTGCTCAAATCGATGGCAGTTATTCAGGACAGAATAATATCATTTCATCAAGTATTTCCGGATTACTGCACCGGGTTTTGAATGATAATGGTGGCCCCACCCAAACACACGCCTTACTAGCTGGTAGTGCTGCGATTAATGCTGGTAATAATTTAGCAGCCACCAGTATAGGACTTTCCACAGATCAACGTGGAACCGGTTTTCCAAGAATTATTGACGGCACTGTAGACATCGGCGCATTTGAAGGCTTCATTGTACCTGAACCTTTACATCTTCTTGTTGATTCAAATTCCGATTTCGACGATGGCGATTATTCCCTCGGTCAGCTCTCACTACGGGAAGCGATCAAACTGGCAAATTCTAATCTCGGCGCAGACACCATTTCCTTCAACAACAGCCTCACGGGTCAGACCATTGTTCTCTTGGATGAACTACAGATTACTGATGACCTGACAATTACGGGATTGGGAGCGAGCCAACTCACAATAAACGGCAATACCAACAGTCGCATTTTTAAAATAGACGATAGTAGACCAGCCACAATGATCGATGTTGAGATTCGTGGCCTGACGCTGACCAATGGATCTGCGGCTACGGGAGGAGCAATTTATAATTTAGAATCGCTCTCTGTTATCGATTCCACACTGAGTCGAAATACCGCTACTCAACAAGGGGCTGCGATTTACAATGATCGTGGGATTCTGTCGGTTGACAATTCACGCCTTCAAGAGAACAAAGTGGGGGAAGGAAATCTTGAGGGACAAGGTGGTGGGATATATCAAATTTTTGGCACACTGACAGTAACCCAGACCGAGTTCATTGGAAACGAAGCATCTTCTTCTGGTGGTGCAATCAATTCCAGCTGGGCGTCTAGCTTTTCCGTTTCAAATTCAACATTCGATTTGAACAATGCTAGGTCAGGTGGGGCGATTAGAAATTCAGGTACACAATTAATTGTCCAAAACAGTTTTTTTTCCAATAGTCTCGACGGTGGAGCAATCAAGAATGAAACTGGCAGCTTGAGTATTTATGACAGTTCGTTTATTAAGAATCATACCACTCTTAACGGTGGAGCGATTGATAATAATGGAACGCTGTTTGTTTCTGGTTCAACATTTGCAGAAAATACCACCACTTTCAATGGTGGTGCACTCTATAATCTGGGAGCAGAGAAAGTAACCATTTATAACTCTACCTTCTCCGAAAATACGAGCCACTTCTCGGGAGGAGCGATTTATTTACTCGGCAGTTCAGTATTCTCTGTGGTTAACAGTACTATTGTTGGAAATAAAGCAACTACTTTTTCTGGAGGTGGCATTTATTCACTCCAGGCCATACCCGACTTCACGCTTAGAAACAGTATTGTTGCTGGTAATTCATCGGGTAACTCGGCTGCACAGATCGATGGCAGTTATTCGGGACAGAATAATATCATTTCATCAAGTATTTCCGGATTACTGGACCCGGTTCTGAAAGATCATGGTGGTTCCACCAAAATACACGCCTTACTAGCTGGTAGCGCTGCGATTAATGCCGGTAATAATTCAGCGGCTACGGATATAGGACTTGCTTTAGATCAACGTGGAATCGGCTTTCCAAGAATTATTGACGGCACTGTAGACATCGGCGCATTTGAAGGCTTCATTGTACCTGAGCCAGTACATCTTCTTGTTGATTCGAATTCTGATCTCGACGATGGCGATTATTCCCTTGGTCAGCTCTCACTACGGGAAGCGATCAAACTGGCAAATTCCAATACCGGCTCAGACACCATTTCCTTCGATAACAGTTTTTCTGGTCAGACTATTGTTCTCTTGGATGAGTTATTGATTACTGATGACCTAACGATTACGGGATTGGGAGCGAGCCAACTCACAATAAATGGCAATGCTAACAGTCGCATTTTTAACATAGACGACAGTAGAACAGGCACAAAAATCGATGTTGAGATTCGTGGCCTGACACTGACCAATGGATCGGCGGCTACGGGAGGAGCAATTTATAATTCAGAATCGCTCTCGGTTATCGATTCCACACTGAGTCGAAATACCGCTACTCAACAAGGGGCTGCGATTTACAATGATCGTGGGATTCTGTCGGTAGACAATTCACGCCTTCAAGAGAACAAAGTGGGGGAAGGAAATCTAGAGGGACACGGTGGTGGGATCTATCAAAATTTTGGCACACTGACAGTAACCCAGACCGAATTCATTGGAAACGAAGCATCTTCTTCTGGTGGTGCAATCTATTCCAATTCGGCGTCTAGCCTTTCCGTTTCATATTCAACATTCGATTTGAACAACTCTGGTTCAGGTGGAGCGATCTATAATCGAAGTGCACCTATCATCATCCAAAACAGTATTTTTTCCAATAATGCATCACACAATTTCGGCGGTGGAGCAATCAATAATGAATCTGGAAACTTGAGTATTTATGACAGTTCGTTTATCAAAAACCATACCACTTCTAATGGTGGAGCGATTGATAATAGGGGAACGCTATTTATTTCCGGTTCAACATTTGCAGAAAATACCACCACCTTCAATGGTGGTGCGCTCTATAATCTGGGAGCAGAGAAATTAACCATTTATAACTCCACTTTTTCGGAAAATATGAGTAATTTCTCGGGAGGAGCGATCTTTTTAATCGGTATTACAGATTTCTCTGTCGTTAACAGTACAGTCGTGGGAAATAAAGCAAATACTTTTTCTGGAGGTGGTATTTATTCACTCCAGGCCATACCCAACTTCACGCTTAGGAATAGTATTGTTGCAGGTAATACATCCGGTAGCTCGGCTGCTCAAGTCGACGGTAGTTATTCAGGTCAGAATAATATCATCTCGTCAAGTATTACCGGATTACTGGACCCAGTTTTGAAAGATCATGGCGGCCCCACCAAAACCCACGCATTACTAGCTGGTAGTGCTGCGATTAATGCAGGTAATAATTCAGCAGCTACGAATGCAGGACTCACAACAGATCAACGTGGAACTGGTTTTGCGAGGCTTCTTGATGGCACTGTGGATATTGGCGCGTTTGAAGCCAATCCATTACACTTTCTCGTTGATACCAATTCTGACCTAGATGATGGAGATTATTCTGACGGACAATTGTCACTACGAGAAGCAATCAAATTGGCAAATTCCAATGCCGGTGCAGACGTCATTTCCTTCGATGCCACGCTTACCGGTCAGACAATTGTTCTTGAGAGTGAAATGTCAATCTCTGATAACCTGACGATTATCGGCTTAGGAGCAGATCAACTTACTATTGATGGAAATAAAAACAGCCGCATTTTTGACATTGATAACGGAAATTCCAATACATCAATCTTAGTTGAACTCAGTGGTCTTAATTTGACCAATGGATATTCAGATCAAGGTGGCGCGGTTCGGAATTCAGAGACTCTTTCAATTATTGACTCCACTATCACCAAAAATGAGGGGCGAATTCATGGGGGAGGAATTTATACAAACGAGGGAGAGTTATCTGTTACCAACTCCACCATCACAGAAAATCGTTCATCTTATGGAGGCGGAATTTATAATAGTGACGGCTTACTAACAGTCGAAGGCTCAACTTTTTCAGATAATCTTGTTGGTAACCCTAATCAAATTGGTTTAGGTGGAGGAATTTATAGCAGCTCTGGTTCGTTGACTGTTACCAACAGTCTCTTTTCTGGTAACACGGCAACAACATATGGAGGAGGAATCTTTAACTCTATAAGCGATACTCATCTCGTATCCAACTCTACTTTCGTCCAAAATTCTGCAAAATATGGTGGCGGAATCTATAACATTAATGGCTCTATGGCTGTAGTAGACGGAACCTTTACTGAAAATGAAGCAACGACCGATGATGGAGGAGGAATCTATCACTCCATAAACCCTAATCATACGGAAATTTATGAAGCCATAATTATGCACAGTCAATTCTCGAAGAACTCTGCAAAGTTTTTTGGTGGGGGCATCAATATTCTAAATGGTATCGTGTCGATCTCTGAGAGTACCTTTACTGAAAACTCTTCCATGTTTAGTGGTGGCGGAGTTTTCAATTCTTTGGCTACTTTGGCTGTTGAAGATAGTACGTTTAGTAAAAACACAGCAACAGCGAACGGTGGTGGAATCGGAAACGGGGGGACGCTCTCAATTCTCAGAAGTACGCTCACAGAAAATACATCTGGTTCATCAGGAGGTGCTGTTTATAATAGCTCAACCGGTACGACAACCACCATCAACACTACTCTTTCTGGAAACAGTTCATCTATTTTGGGTGGTGGACTTTACTCCATAAGCACGTTACCGCTGACAATCATTAACACTACCATCGTTCTGAACTCAGCGACAAGCAAGGGTGGCGGGATTTATAGCCACTTGGTGACACCGACGATTACAAACAGCATCGTTGCTGGGAATACTGCAGGTCTGGATTCACAGATCTTCGGCAATTTTGCGAACAATACTAGTATTATACAACACAACATTGAAGGCTTACTTGATCCAGTTCTGAGCAACAATGGAGGTCTTACCCAGACACATGCATTACTAATAGGAAGTCTTGCGATTAATGCAGGAGACAATTCAGCCGCTATTCTTGCAGGATTAAATAATGATCAACGTGGTACAGGTTTTGATCGTATTATTGATGGTACAATTGATATCGGTGCTTATGAAGTTCAAACGCCTTTCACTCAGATTGATTTACGAGTTGTTAAATCAAAGACTTCTACACAGAGCAATGGAGAATCCAGTGCACTTCCTGAAAATCTTGGCTGGCTAGATGAATGGAGTGGTTACTGGTTAGAAATCTGGATCAATAAACCATCCACAGGAGATTTAGGAATTCTGTCAGCGAATCTTAACTTGACCTATAACACTGAGATCACAACCGCCACCAGCATTGAATATGGTGCCGCGTTCACATTGAATCAAACAGGAACTATCAATGATCTAACAGGAACGATTGAGGACTTAACAGCGGAGACAAGTCTGACTGATGCAGGAGATGATCAACATGTACTCTTTGCCCGCATCAGATTTGAGTCAACCAATGACGATTCAATCGACCTGGACTTGCAAGTCCAGAGTCTAAACCCGCAAAGTCCTGATTTTTCAATCGGACAACCAGAAGTCATTTTTGTAGGAGGCGCTCCCAGCGAAGAGATTCATGGTCCATCACCTGAAACAAAAATCTACGCGAACCCCTATGATTTAAACGATGACGACGCTATTAATTTCCGAGATCTGATGTTATTTGCCAGTGCCTACAATACGATACCCAGCGAATCGAATTCAAATTATTCCTGGTTTGCTGATTTGAATCAAAGTGATCGAGTCAACTTTAAAGACTTGATCTTGTTTGCCAGTAACTATGGCAAGCGGAAATCAAATCAATCTACGATCGTGTATTCCCAGAATTTCCCTGAAGCCTGGAACAATCTACTGATTGCCGATACGTCTCAGGCTGAACCGCAAACCTCACCAGTTTCTCTTTCACAGTCTGCTGCCGACTCAGTATTGGACGGTGTTGTTGAATATGTGAGTCCTCAGCTTACTCCAAGCCAAAACGAAACACTCGAAAATATCGACATTGAAATCGTTGACCTTACGGGGAACACATTAGGTCGCGCCGTTACCGGTACAATTTACATCGATGTTAATGCGGCTGGATATGGATGGTTTATTGATGACACACCTGGTGATCATAGTGAGTTCGAACAGTCAAGTCACTTATCCCTCATTGCCCTGCCCGACAGTGATGCCGCTGGTCGAGTGGATCTCTGGTCCGTCATCATGCACGAACTCGGCCACCTGTTGGGATACGAACATGAAAACGAAGGAGTGATGGAGGAAACCCTGGCTCCTGGCATTCGTAAGCTTCCGCACTTTGCGGATGAACACGTTTTACAATCAGATTCTGAAACAGACGAGTTCTTCACATCCCTCAAAGAGAGTTCAAGCCTCATCGCATTCTAATCGCTTTAGAATCGCACCATCAACATTTCGCAGTTTTTTTGAATTCGAATTTTTTCTCCGAACCATTCTAAATGAGATGTGTCACAGAGACTAAGGAAAGTCTCATTTTTCTTTAGATAAATGGAAAGGGGGTATGTAATGCCGCATCAAAATTTTGTAAATGATCTTCCCTCTCTTCGAGACCGTGAGCCTGTGAAGTAAGAGGTACGCCTCTGATCGGTTCAGATCGCAGAAGATCATTTTATTGACAAATGATGTGTGAACCCGCCTCGGTAATTCCTGGCGGGTTCGTTTTAATTTGAGATCAAATCTTTCATGATGTCGACCTCAAACGAAGGTGGTATCGTTACCAACAAAGTATTACAACCGCTGTCTACAAATTTGATGGAATGCAAAGGCATACCACCGTCTGCTTCTCTCGTAAATATGACGTTCTTATCACGAATCTTGAAAAAATGCTCCTTGAATGTTTCATTCTCGAACGTTGAAAACTTTAAAATCCCGTGTTCCAGTTCCACAGACTGAACTCTATTAAACACGATTGATTTGTTATCAGGCGGCTGTGAAATTTGATGACTCGCGTTCTGATTCGAAATCTCTTCCTTATATTGTTGATCTGTTTCAATCTCCTCACTTACAAACAAAAGTGACAAACAAAACAAAATCACAATAATCGAAGATATCGTTGTAAGCAGGTCTCGCATGATCGACATTTCCTACTTCTAGTGTTCCTATCAGTCATTATTTTCTACCGACATGACACTTTATATGAGACTAAAAAGACTTTCTGTGGAGCGATTGAATCTATTTATATTCAGTGTTTTTATTTCGGTTCTCTTAACCGATAAGTATTCTTTTCCTTACCAGGTACAATCAAGGTTCCCCAGGCAGTATGTTCTCCCTTGTCAAATAACTCTTTCAGTGATTTGTATGTTTCCTTTTTTAAATCTTCGTTTGCTTTTTCCAATAATATTTTTTCATTAACGTCTGGTTTGCCTTCGGCATATGCGGTAAATAATTGTTGGACCACTTTTGCCTGCGGTCTTGAAAGTTGGTAGTTTTTTGGAGGACCTGATACAGAAGGTACGGGCCAATCAGACTTGACCTGAAGCGGCCAGCTAAACTCAAACACATCACTCTGCGTCCAGTCAGGATGATTCTCCGCCAGTTTCTGATAATCGCGCGAGATCGCAACAATATCAAGCACTCCTGGCTTCACCTTGATGTTTGAATGAAGGTATTGAGAGGCACTATCATCAACTACCCAGCCAGCATCATCACTTGTGACTTCAATGAGGTACATTCCCGCAGGAACTTTGAATGTCATATCTGGATCAGGGAAATAAATTCCATAATCGGTTTTCCGAGTCAAACTTGAATCAGTAGTAGTTAAGAGACTCGCCCGCAGGCCTGTATCCTGCATCTTAAGCAAAATTGTTCCGTTATTCGGTTTATTGTCTCGTGTATTCTTCAACTCTGACTCTGGTGCGATTAACCGCCAGGTATTCTCTCCCTCGCCAGACACAATTAATTTTTTCCAGGCAGGATGTTTCCCGTTATTAAACAGGTTCTTCATCGACGCATAACTTTTCGTTATGATATGTTTGTTCGCAGTCTCCATTAATTCTAATTCATGTACACTAGGCTTTCCTGCAACAAACGCAGCTAACAACTCCTGCACGACCTCCGCCTGCGGTAGTGTCAGCGTATAAACCATAAAATATGCTCCCATCTCGGGAACAGGCCAATGAAACTTAAACAGTCCTCCCTTTGACCAGTCCGGGTGACTCTCCACCAATTTCGTGAAATCACGTTGAATCGTCACTGGAACAATGGTCCCCGGCTTCACCTCGATCTCAGTCAGATCATACTTTGGCGTTCCGTCATCAATTTCCCAACCAGCATAATTACTGGAAACCCGTATGAAGTACTTCCCGGCGGGGACCTCATGCGTTAATGACTCAAAAGTAAAAAACCGGTCAGCAAAACCAAACACACCGTCTTCAGGTTTGGCCTGGAATGGATTAACGGGAAATATCCCTGCCCGTAAGCCAGGCTCCTGCCCACTAAGTAAAATCGCTCCCAGATTTTTTTTCCGTTCTGCTGACACAGCTTTTGAGTCATCGGAAAACAAGGATCCATCCATATCAGCCTCCCCTGCCTCCTCCATATCCACCGAAGCTCGCTGATTTACATTGGCATCATACAATCGTTTAATCTCTGTGCTCAGGTCGATCTTCAGTTGTTTACCGGCTTCTTTCTTTATCTTTTTTGTAAATCGGTGTATCAAGTTATTAGCGTTATATGAAATTTGTAAGACATGACTTCCCGGCGTCAACTTCAGAGTAAACGGTTTGGAATACACATCATATGCCTTGCCTGTTTCGGTCATAATTTTGGTAATGGGATAATCAGGATCGTAGTTAATCACAACTTCATTACTGCCGGGCGTTCTCGCTAACATTGGCACGAGCAATGAAACTGCAAACAGGCTGGGAATCAATAACATGACAGAAAGAACCAGCCAGCCAATCAATTTCCATGGATTACTCAAAGCATCCAAAACGCCTTTCCGTTTAATGTAGTACATTGCTCCAAACATCCCGCAGACAACAACTGTCATCAGTCCCCAGTTCACGACCCAGGATTTCTCAGTGGGATTCATATGTCTGAATGCAAGAGCAAACAAAAACAGTAACGGAAGAGTGATGACACCTAAGATCACTCCTACAATAATTCGTTTGTTGGAGCGTTTATGCTCTGCAGTAATCGGATCTTGGTGGGGGCTAACCGGCGTTGGCTCGGACTTTTCTTGTTCCCGCGCGTCGCGTCGTTTGATGTAGCGTGCAATGTAAAGCAGAATACCCAAAGGCCCCAAACAGAAACACGCCAACAAAAATAATCCATCCAAAATTTTCGCAGTAGTTGAATTTGGCTGAACGATATTTTGTGCACCACAAACCAGGACTAACAATCCCACAGGACCAAAGAACAACAGCGACACCAGTATCATTTCTGGAACGTTTCCAGCAAAATGCCGTCCTGTAGCGATTCCAAACAACCCGATGAAGATCGGGGTCAGTAACATCAACGCACCTGCCCAGACTGCCAGACGATCTACCCATTGGCCTTGTCGCTGGTTCGAATTCGACTGAAAGTCTCGATCCGCATGCCCCTGCTGTTTAATGAGAATCCAGACAAAATACAAAGGGATCCCCAACAGAAACAGGAGATATAGAAGTGGTCTGGGAATGCTGGGAAGAAATTCAAGATAGAACAGTATTTGCATCAAGAGCGTACCACCTGCAAAGGCAATCGGCATTGAGAGTACATCAGACATGCGTAATGCGGCAAATGGTTGCGCGTGACGGCGTTCTGCCTCGTAGACGACTAATGCAATCAACAGCCCCAGAAAGACTCCACACCCCGCACTGATTGGAAACGAAAGTGGTGCATGTGCTTCCGAAAATGCAACCATCCCCCCCAGGAACATCACCGCGTGGGCAACAGGATAGAAGGCACGTGGGTCACTTTCTTTGATCGACTGAGTTTCAGTGTGTCGTGCTTCAGTGCCTTGCCTGTGAGTTTCTCGCGGTCTCTCATCGATCGCCGGTACTTTTCCAGGCTGCTGCACAATCGCTAAATGCGTTCCCAATAATTCAGCGACCTCTTGCGCTGTTTGAAATCGATCTTCCGGTCGTTTTTCCAGCAGACAATCAATGATCTCAATTAACCAGGGTGGAATCTCTTCATTGACTTCCTGAATGCGACGTGGCGTATCATCACAAACCCGTCGCACCACAGCAGCCAGATTGCTCGCTCGAAAAGGCGAACGTCCGGTACACATCGCATACATCACCGCACCCAGGCTGAACAGGTCACTGCGCTGGTCTACGCGTTCTCCCGTTGTCTGCTCAGGAGACATATACTGGGGAGTGCCTGAGACTTCGCCGGTCTTCGTGATCGTCACATCATCGACGGCTCGCGCCAAACCAAAGTCGGTGATCTTAACCCGCTCCACACCGTTTTCCAGCAGAATATTCGCCGGCTTGATATCGCGGTGAATCAATCCCTGTTTATGAGCGGCGGCAAGTCCCTCGGCAATCTGATTTCCAATCCGCAGGATTTCTGTCACTTTCAGAGAACCGACTTTATCAAGTTTTTCCTGCAACGACTGGCCAACGACATACTCCATCACGAGATACGGTAATTTGTCTTCGTCAACGGCATGAATCGTGACAATATGCGGATGACTGACGGCAGCAGCCGCCTGGGCTTCCCGTAAAAATCGTTTCCGCGCATTGGGGTTAATCGCCAAAAGTGGTGACATCACTTTAATGGCAACGATACGATTTAATTTCGGATCGAGCGCACGAAAGACAATCCCCATCCCCCCCTGCCCGATCACTTCATAGATATCGTACTCTCCCAGTGTCCCCAACAATTCTGGATTATCGGAGGGTGTTAGAAACTCAAGAGAAACGGGCTGTGGTTCACTTGATCCAATGGGGGATTTTTCCAGAAAGCTGCCCGCATCGTCATATGCCAATAACAGTGCCTCAACACGACGGCGTTGTTCCATGTTATCACCGCACATCTCATCCAGAAATTGTGCACGTTCCGCTGGAGTTTTCTTTTCCAATGCCTGCAGAAACAGACCCTCTACTGATTGAGGATTCACATTCTCACGTGTTGGTTCCGGCTCAGGATTTTCTGGTATTTCAGGGTCGGACATGATTTTGTTTTCTTCAGGATGGGTCGCCCCACCAGGTAAAGATTTTAAATGGGAACAGTCATTGTTCCCCGACTATTCAACCATGCGATTTTGTCATATGGCGCGCCTCACAGTTTCTTTCAAAAAACAAAATTTTTTGAAGATTGGTTTTCGTCATGTTCTCCTTATTATCTGTAAGTCCTTATAATTATTCGGTTTGATTTAAATCGGAATTAATCTGGCTAAATAACCAGGCACGAGAATAAGCCCAGTGACGAGCGGCCGTCGCACGGGAAATTCCCAATACCTCCGCGGCTTCCTGTTCACTTAATCCAGCGAAGTATCTCAGCTTCACCAACTCGGCTTTCTCAGGACTTTCCTTCGCAAATTGAGTCAAAGCGTCATCCAGTGCCAACAGATCATCGAACTGTTTCTGAGCGGGCACCGCAATCTCAGGAAGCTCAACACGATCCAGTTCGCCACCATGTTTCTGTCTTTTTTTGCGTCGTGCGTTTTCGATCAGGATCCGCCGCATCGATTCCGCAGCCGCCGCGAAGAAATGCCCCCGATGATCCCACTGCGGCTCCTCTTCCTTCCCCACCAACCGTAAATAGGCCTCATGCACCAGCGCTGTTGCCGTCAGTGTTTGCCCCGGTGCTTCCTGAGAGATTTTATTCCCCGCCAGTTTCCTCAACTCCGCATACACAATCGGCAGCAGTTGATCGGTAGCAGCCACATCACCCGCTTCCAGCGCTTTCAAAATTTGTGTGACTTCCTGCATAATAAAGTTCTCATAGTCGAGTTTAAGCTTATTGATTCCTGTGTAATCAACTCTGATTTTATACCACACTTCAGTCTAACCGGACTCAGAAGCGGTTTAAATCTTTTTATTTCCATTGTGTTCGGAAGAAACTGATTCATAAACAGTATCCAAAAGTCTCCCAATCAAAAAGTCTTGACAATTTCAGTAACCTTCGAACAACCATTTTCACTTTGAATCCAAGTGTATTTTTTGAACTTGACACCGTCATACCATTTTTGAAACTAGCTGATCTGCGTCGCGCGCGCGAGGAGAATTTTTCCAGCAGGTGCTCATCGTGAACACTGAGGATTTCCACACCACAAAAACGCCTGTTTTTTCCACATCTTCACCTGCAAATTGAGAACACATTCGTAATGACTCGCTCCCTTTGAGCATGCTTTCCGGCAACGTAGGCGAGACAAAATATCAATTTCATACCACATCTCAGACAAAACTGCGCAAAAGTTTCTCTTGTCTATCTCCCGCCGTCCTGTATGATTTAACATGATTCGAAATGAAACCATGAATAGAAACCAGCGAGACAGAAGCATCACAAAACCTCTCAACCTAAAAGGACATCTCAGCCATGTCTGATGGAGTACTTGCCAAAGATTACAAAAACAATCTGGCTAAAGAAATCCGAAGAAATGATATGAAATAGCGCCCGGCAACTCGAACTGAAAATGTGACACTGCTGGCAATTCGAAAGTTAATTGTTATAGGACGATCAGTTTGCACTGTTTACGAAACCTTAATTTCCCCGTCACTATTTTAGACAGTGTCTTTTAAAATGGTGGTTTTAAAGGATTATGGAAGGCTTACGAGTTTCAGTCACGATCAAAAACTCTGAAAACAAAGCTGTTGAATGAATAGAGCCAAATTCGTAAGCTGAGGCCAGTTTATTTCTTCCTATCAGGTTTTGGTTTCGCAATGTGGTTCCGTACGACATTGCCTTTGAATCCCGCATTCTTCACAGCGGATAAAACAGCATCTGTGGGAAGTTTACAGCATGAAAGATGTTGCACTGTTGCAGTGCCCGATTTGAAATCGACCTTCACGCTACTTACACCAGTTACGCCACTGATAGCTTTTGAAACACTTTCCGTGCAACCTTCACAAGACATGCCTTCAATTTTGAAAACGGCACTGTTCATGTTTTCAGAAACAGCCTTTCCATCACCGCCGATAATTATCCCGACATATCTCGGGAAGAGTAGGAAAACGAGAGCCATGACTGTCACGCCCCACAGCATCAGATTATTGAGAGACATTATATTGAATTTACCTTTAGCCGCCGGAGCACAACAATCTTCTCCACCTACTGGCTCTGTCGCACAGCAACCATGCCCACCATTGGCAGCCGCTTTTTTGGGGCGATATGTATAATAGAATGCTGCACCGAGAAAACTAAATGTTACCATGATTAACAACGGTCGGTAGGCTTCCAATGTCGATGCAATGCCTGCTCCAGAGACTCCTACTGCCAACAACAACAGTGGCAACCAACAACAACTTGATGCCATGATTGCAGAAACAATAGTTCCAATTTTGGCAATCTTCTCACCCTTATTGCCTGATGGGGTGGCTGGAGTATCTATCTCAGCGTTATCCATTTCTAGTTCATCCTGTGCTATCTTAATTCCCTTAGTAACACTTCCCAAACAGCACGAACCAGAGGGGTTTTCAGTTTCACATCGACAACCAGGGCTTTTCATCTTTGCACGAATATCGTCAGAGGCATCGGAATGCCCTTTAGTATTTAGCTCTTCTTTAATGCTGGAAACCGAATGTCCAAAGCAATAACAAAGTGGACGCTCACCAGTCGTTTCTTTCACACCAACTGAAACATTTAGTTGCGATTTGTTAAATACCGTGTCTTCTACCTCAGAGAAATAGACCACATCGCAATCTTCTGAGTCACAAAATCGCCAACCAGTATCTCCATTAATTGGTGTGCAGCCTTCTTCGTTTGAATCGCAACAGTCATGACCATCTGTTTGGAACAATTGAGCAGACTCCTTGTTAAGTAAAGATGCCAGTGTGACGGCGCTGACCCGTTTTGCTTTTTTATCGCAGGAGGGACACTGAATTCGGTTTTGTATGGTTTTTTCAGAAGCCATATTAGCTGTTCTTTTCCAAGTTCTGCACGATAGATGTTGTTGCAAAGCCGTTGTTAATTACTTATTATCGACCTTGCACTATAGTGTAAGGTCAAGCCTGTTTCACATGTTTTGTTATAGATCATAATACTTAGCTGTTTTTACGGAAAAGTCGCAGGAATTAGGGCAGAATGAACAAGCGATTTATAATCAGCCAATTGGCAAAAGAAGCCGATATCCCAACAACGACTATTCGCTACTATGAGCGAATCAGTCTTATCCAGCCCGAAGACCGTAGTGCGGGGAACTATCGACTCTACGGTGACGAGTCGTTACAAAAGCTCAAATTCATCAAGTCGGCTCAATCCATTGGCTTTACTCTCGAAGATGTGAAAGCACTGCTATCAGATGAATCGGGTGAAGCACCGACCTGTGGTAGTGTCCAAGAATTGATTGAAGATCGGCTGGAAGATGTCGAGAAACGCCTCAAAGATTTGAAACACGTTCGACGAGTGTTGAAGTCAGCTTTGGAGAAATGTTTAACACAAAAGAGAACTGATTGCTGCCACGTCGTTGAAAAGCTGCACACCCCGTAGTGATGTGTGTGGCAAACCGCTGCCCCGCCTTTCGTAATTGATATGCTACTTCAGTAAACCCGTAAATCGTTCGTTTGAGTTGACTGTCCCGCAAATGATGAGTTACGCGAAAGCATTTCGACGAAAATCCCTTGCAGCCATTTTGGGATTCTTTTCACTGCTAACCAAATACAGTTTCCTCTACCTCATATGATGTGTCAGCAAATTGGGTGGTTTTACGGTGTGTCCGTGAAATGACGAGTTTCGCAGACTAAAACTACGCGTGGCCTGTCTTGGATCAGTTTTGAAGCTGATTGAGCGCGACCACACCTGAACGCACTGACTCAAACGAAAACGTCCGTTTTTTTTCGCTCTTGTTCACAAATGAATGATCCGAGACTAGTTTTGCCCCGTTAGTATCGGAGGTGGAAGTGTGATGTGGTTTTTCAACCATGACTGTAGAATTCCTGTTTAAGTGCGCTCTTCGTCGGAGTAGCAGAGGCCCGGTTATTAAAGGCGTGAAGAATCCAATATGAACCATCCGTCCGATGCTGACTGGAATCGACTTGTCCGTAAAACCCGCAAGCGACCGTTGATGTTTGATCCCAAGGCCGTGCTGACGGCAGAAGGCACGCAGGTCCGCCCCAAACTGGAGCGTCTGGCGTTCATTATTGGTTGTGGTGTTTTTTTTGCGGGGCTCTTGTTTTTTATGACGGAATCCAAGGCGGCGACCCTCCTGCCCGGCGGGTTGGTTCTTTGGGCAGTGATTCACCAACTGTGCTTTCCCCGCAGCGTTTTGATACCGACGGGCGCGGATGAGGTGATCGTTCGATATGGCTTCTTTCTGTTGCCGACGCGTCTTGTGCTGAATCGCCAAAGTGTTGTCGTCGATTACCAGGTAGGGGCCAAGACCGAGCTACATCGCACTTGGGGTGGATTTAAGATCATTTTGTTGCGTCACGTTGAAACACAGGAGGTCGCCCATCTTGGCTACACTTTGAAAAGCGAGGACGCACTGCCGGTCTTTGATGCCTTGTCACGAATCCTGGCCGAGGGCAGCCACAACTACACGCAAGCCGCGATCACCCTGGCAGACGGCTCGCCGCTGCGAGTCGATCGCCTGGCGACGTGGGAAGTCGGCCATGAGCGACGATACAAGAGCCGATTGTCTGTTGTCGCCGAAAATGCAGCCGAAATCAAACGAAAGGCGTTCAGCCGTGACCGCAGCATTGTTGACCACGCTGCCGATGTCTATCCCGTTCGCATCGAAACAAATAATGAAGCGATCCGTATTATCTATTCAAATCACGACGAGAAATCCATTCCGTATGATGATTGCGTTGCTCTTCAGTTATGCAAAGAGGAGATCCCCGAACGTGCTACGCGTTACGAGATCAACCTGATCGAGGATTCCTTCATGGGAAATCGCATCAATCTCATGAGCTTCGATGTCCGGGCTCACGAATCCCCGGACCAACCACGACACGCTGCCGAGCAATTAGGCGAATTTCTGGATCTTGAAGTCGTGGACCATCTTTGATTTACTGAGCGTGTCAAAAATGGTTGATTTTATCGGGTCCGCCGATTGGTATTCGGGCAGCCGTCTTCAGGTCGAACCTGATTCCGATAAAAGGTCACTTTTTCTTCTTCCGGTCTGCTTTGAGCTTCGACCGCAACTCCACCTTGTCTGCCCAGGCAAACCAGTCTTTGGTCATCTGTTTGACCCGATCGGGATGCTGCGCGGCGAGGTTGTTAATCTCACACCGGTCGGCATTGATGTCATACAGTTCCCACTCTTTGACCTGAGAGTCCCAAACGAGTTTCCAGGGACCTTGTCGCAGTGCACGATTACCTGACCAGTACCAGGCGAGAGAATTGTGCAGTGATTTCTCTTCACCTTTTAAGAGTGCCAGCATGCTGGTACCTTCAACGGGTAGAATGTCGTGTCCCTGATAGGTTTTTGGATACTCGGTCTCCGCCATTTCCAGAAAGGTCGGCATCAGGTCAATAATGTGAGCCGGACTGCGATTGATACTCCCAGCCGGAACTTTACCCGGCCACCAGGCGATGCAAGGCGTCGAGATGCCCCCTTCATGTACCCACGATTTATACCGCCGGAAAGGAGAATTCTGCGCCCAGCCCCAGGAAGGACCGACGGCCACATAATCGTCTTTGGGACCGGGAGTCCGCTTGTTAGGATCACGTCCGCCCGGTTCTTCACTGCAGCCCCCATTGTCTGAGAGAAACAGGACCAGGGTATTATCGAGTTGATTCGTTGCTTTCAAAGTGGTCATAATCCGACCAATATTTTGATCCATACTGTCAATCATGGCGGCATAAACGGCCATTCGCAGGTCTTCGAACTCGTGATTCGCCGTCTCCCATGCGTAACTACGGCTGTCTCCTTCCGACAAAGACCAGTTCTCACCCGCCAAACCCATCTTTTGAATCCGTTTCCAACGGTCTTTCCGCATCTGATCCCACCCCATTTTGAACTTTCCGACATACTTTGCGATGTCTTTGGGCTTTGCATGGAGCGGATAATGCGGGGCAGTGTAGCAAAGATGAATAAAAAACGGTTTCTCATCTTTGCTATAACGCTGAATCATATCGAGTGTATGGTCGGTAAAGGCATCCGTTGTGTAGTAATCCTCTTTAAATTGGGTCACCGCTTTGTCGTCATGCCCAAAGCTGCGAATGCCGGCGCGTTTGTAGGGAGGATCAGAAATCGTTGGATCGAAGAAATTACAACAACCATCCAGCACACCGTAATACGAGTCAAAGCCACGAAAGAACGGATGTGTTGTTTTATCGTAACGATCAATCCAGCCACCGGGATATTTGCTCTTGGCGTAGCCCTTCGTGCGCATTAAATGCCACTTGCCGCTGAGTCCCGTATGATAACCGGCGACCTTCATCGCTTCGCCGAGCGTCACCATATTTTGTCGCATATGGCCTCCCTTGCCGAAACGGGGATAGAGGCCGGTCAGAATAGAAGCCCGCGTGGTCGTACATTTGGCGTTGTTATAAAACTGAGTGAACCGCATCCCTTCCCGCGCCAGTCGATTCAGATGGGGAGTCTCGACTTCGCCTCCGTAACAGCCGATATCGGAATAGCCCATATCATCACACATAATGAGAATGATATTCGGCTTTTCAGCGGCACTCAGATGCGTTCCAAACGAAAACAGAAAACAGAACGTACAAAAGAGAATCACAAATCTAGGGAGACGCGAGTTTGGCATGTTGCTGCTTTACTAATGTGAGAGATCACGGAATTCAAAGAGATATGGACTCTATTGTAAACAGACATGAGACAGGACTCAACAATCGAAAATCACTGTCACGCCGGTTCTGAAGAAATGCAGGAAGATTCGAGTTACGAATTGATCTGGCTTTCAGCACTGGTTACAGTTTAAGGAACCCTATTTTAATTTCATTACCAAATTCGCTTATCTCAATAAAACCGCTCAGGGAGATCGATCATGAGTCAACCGCAACCGTCACAAACGCGTCGTGAATTTTTAAAAACGACAGCAGCCGGAACCACGGCCGCCTTATTCGGTGCTCCCGCCATTCATGCAGGCACAAAAACCGACTCGCGTATTGTGCTGGGTTCTGGCGACTATCAATACGAAGTGAATCACGACTGGGCGAAACTCCCTTCCCAATTCACGTGGCAGACCACACACAATGTCGCCGTTGACAAAGACGGGTTTGTGTATGTCATCCACGAAGGCCGCGCCAATCAGAAAGATCATCCTTCGATCTTTGTATTTGATCCGAAAGGAAACTATGTCCGCTCATTTGGCAAACAGTTTCAAGGTGGCGGCCACGGTCTCGAAGTCCGGCAGGAAGGCAATGAACAGTTTCTCTATGTTACAGGTTATCAACATCTGAAAACCTTTGCCAAGCTTGATCTGAAAGGGGAAACGGTCTGGCAGAACTATGCGCCGATGGAATCCAAAGCGTATGCGAAAGGAGAAGCGACCCAACCCAAGAAAGTCTGGGGACGAAACCGATTCATGCCGACCAACTTTGCCTTTCATACCGATGGTGGTTTTTATCTGGCCGATGGTTATGGCGCCTATCAGATCCACCGTTATGACAAAAATGGAAAATGGCTTTCTGCCTTCGGGGGTCAAGGCAAAGAAGATGGTAAATTCAACCTGCCGCATGGCCTGTGGATTGATGACCGTGAAGGACGCGAGCCATCCGTTGTGGTGGCAGACCGGGCTAATGGCCGCCTGCAATGGTTCACGTTAGAGGGAAAGCATCTCAAAACGATGACAGACTTTATTCTGCCCGCGAATGTGGATGCCTACCAGGAACTCTTGCTGGTTCCCGACCTGGCATCGCGTATCACGCTGCTGGATGCTGATAATAAAGTTGTCGCTCATTTAGGACAGGATCCGGATTGGGCCAAAGCGATGAAAACCGCCAAACCCCGCATGCGGGAAACACCACAGAAGTGGCAAGCCGGTCGGTTTGTGCATCCGCACGATGCCTGTTTTGATCAGGATGGAAATATTTTTGTTGCCGAATGGGTGGCCACGGGGCGAATCACAAAACTGAAACGGCTTAGTTAAAACGGAATGCCAACGACAGCAGACACAGCTGCTGTCTTCTTAAATCCACCACACACTGAATCACACCTTTTGATAGAAGCAGCATGATGAAATCACTCTCCTGGTTCACGACGGTTACTTTGGCTTTGACTTTATTCTGCCAATCAGTATTGGTGGCTGGTAACGAAACGAAGTCACCTCAGATCAAATTGAGTCCCCAAACCAGGGCGCGTTGCCTGGAAGTATTGCGAGAGGCCATTCGCAGTGATGAGTTCTGGCCTTCCATGCATGCGGCGGAAGCACTCACTCTGGCCGGTGAAGGGGCAGAAGTTCGTGACTTGCTGGAACCCAAATTGAAGACAGAGAAAGATGACCAGCACCGTTGCGGGCTGGCACGAGAACTCGTACGTGCTGGCGATCGTTCCAAAGCTGCAATCATGTTTCAGATTCTCGCTGGCAAAGATCCTCACGGACACGTACATGCCTGCGAATCCTTGTACAAAGTCAATGAGTTGGGTGACGGGATTCTCATTCGCGAAGCGATGCAATCCGAAAACCCCCGTAAAGCGATGATGGCTGCCGCCCTGCTCTCGCGTTGGGGTAACCAGGATGCACTGCGTTTAGTACGAAAATTCCTGAACGATCCGGATATCAGCGTCGCCAGCGTGGCCGCCTGGATTATCGCTCGCGTGGGAGACCAGCAGGATATCCCCGCACTTAAAGCAAATCTGAAACGAACCGATGATCCGTTTGTACGTGCTTATTTCGAAACGGCATTGGCCATGCATGGCGATCCGGAAGGGTTACAGGCCATTGAAAAGAATCTGGACAGCGATAACCCCGCCATCAAAACCTATTCCGCCATCTTTGCCGGTGAAGCGGGCGCCAGTCATTTGAAAGCAAAGCTGATCAAACAGTTAAACGATGACAATCTGGACGCCAGAGTGCGGGCTGCCCAGGCGTTAATTGTCCTTGCGAAAACAGCTCCACATCCGCGAGGAGAAGTTGTCGTCAATGAACTCTTCCCGTCATCGAAAAAGTACCCCCGTTACAGTGAAGGTTCGATCTTGCCTTTGAACGACGGCAGTTTATTGTACGCAACCACACAATTCATCGACAGTGGCTCTGACTTCGCCACTGCGCGAATCATCGGTAAAACATCAACCGATGGAGGCAGAACCTGGAGCGAACCCCGCGTCTTGCAGGAAAACACGGGCAAGAAAAATGTCATGTCGGCCACACTGCGTTACATAAAAGGACCCATGCATGAAAAACGCCCTATCGGACTGTTCTATCTCAAGAAAAATACATACTCTGACCTGAAAGCCTATTTAAAGATTTCCGAAGACAACGGAAAAACATTTGGGGAGGCAATCGAAATCACGGTGCCTCCCGGTTACCACGTGATGAATAATGATCGTATCACAATCCTCTCTTCAGGCCGTTGGCTCGCTCCGGTCGCATCCACAGCTGATGTGCGTAATGTGAACCACTTCGTATGCACCTGCTTCATCTCTGATGATCAGGGAAAGACCTGGCGGCAATCAAAGGGAAGCGTCGATTACGCAAAACGAGGTGCGATGGAACCAGAAGTTTGTGAGTTAAAAAATGGTAACGTTCTGATGATTTTCCGTACGCAATCCGGTCACATCGGATCAAGTGTTTCCGAAGATGGAGGAGAGACCTGGGGCAAGCCAGGTTCGTGGGGTGTACGGGCTCCCGAGGCACCAGCCACGCTGCGTCGCATTCCCTCCACCGGTGATCTGATGCTGATCTGGAACGATCATTTTAAAGCAGGAGCAGGACACGGCGGCAAACGCACTCCCTTAACCGTCGCCATTAGTTCTGATGAAGGCAAAACCTGGAAATTCAAAAAGAACCTGGAGAACAACCCAGATCACGAATATTCCTATATCAGCCTTATGTTCCATCAGGGACGAGCCATCATGGGTTATTACGTCAGCTATGAGAAGAATGTGATTTCGTCGCGCTTCCGTTCGGTACCACTGGCCTGGTTTTATCAACCAGCGGATGACTGATTCAGAACCAATCAGCGTTTTCCGATGCAGTACAATAATTCCTGACGTTTACCGTCGACCTCTTCAGAAACACGCATATAAATGCGACTGTCACAAAATGTGGGAGTTGCAAAAACTTCCGTTCCTAATTTATTCTCTCCCAATAATTCGAATTCTTTCGGATCGGCTTTGAAAATATACGTCTCGCCCGCTTCATTGGTCACATAAATCCGATCTCCCACCAACACGGGAGATGAACTGAAAGTTCCGCCTAATCGCGCCTTCCAGATTTGTTTACCGGTCTTAATATCCCAGCAGATGGCAACGCCATTATCGGTGACAGAGTAAATCGTGTCACCCTGCACTAACATGGAAGGTACATACATGCGATTGCTGTTCTCCCAGACGACGGTACCAGAACCATCGGCTTTGACAGCGGACATATGATTTTTGGGATAACCACCACTGGTCAAAATAAGATCGCCATTCGTCACGGTAGAAGTCACACATTCCGTGGTTGCCCCTTCGATCTCCCAGAGTTTTTTCCCCGTGAGTGGTTCAATGCCCGTTACCAAATCACAACCCGTCATCAGCACTTGATCTTTCCCCGCCACGTTTAGAATGATGGGCGAAGGATAGTTCGGAGTCTTGGGACGATCAATTTTCCAGACTACCGAACCATCTTTTCGTTTCAATGCGGCTATCGCGCCGCCCCCTTTGTTATCCGCTGAGACAATCACCAGTGAATCATAAATTGCGGGTGAGGAACCATATCCCTGATGAATGACGTAATCTGTAATCTTCGTCTGCCAGAGAAGCCTGCCATCCAATGTCAGTGCCGTGGTGTAAGCGGCCCCATTATTGACAAAGTTGATAAAAAGTCGTTTTCCGTCACAGGCAACCGTTGAAGACGCATGCGTCGATTTTTTATTACCTTTAGTACTGAAGCCCCCTTTGTGAATGATGGTTTGCCAGAGTTGTTTCCCTGTTGCACGGTCATAGCACAGGACAGACTGTGCTTCATTCTTCTTATTCGCCGTCGCGAGATAAATTCGATTTCCGACGACTGTCGGAGAACTATAGCCGCGCCCGGGAATCGGTGATTTCCAGACGATGTTTTCTGCTTTACTCCATTTGAGTGGAGGATTCTGGTTCGCATAGGCAATCCCATTTCGCTGTGGGCCTCGCCACCAGGGCCAATCGATTGCTTTGACATTAATCGGCTCGACAGAATCCTTTTTTTCTTCCCCCGCAATGATGCAGATGGGATGGGAAATCAAAAACAACAAGCTGAGACTGAGGAGTCGCTTCATCGGTGGGCTTTCTAACGGGTTGGCAATGTGTGGGGCATATGGGATTGCAAATCAGTAATCAATGAGCATTGCATTTTATTGTAAGCAGTTCGTGAGCAACCGCAAGCGCATTGGCAAATAGACTCTGCTCAATTCTGCAAAGCAGCAAATGATTGCCGGTCTGGACTACTGCGGGTATGATGAATCTGCGATCACCTCTGAATTCAATGGCACAACTTAAATAATAGATCGAGAACAAACCATGCCCTTACAAAAATCGTTTCTATTGATGCTGTCGATGCTCTGGTTATTCACACACAATAATTTGCATGCTGCAGATCAAAAGCCGCAGCAGTTGGATTTTCGCATTCAGTTGAGTACCGCCATCAAAGGCTATGATGGAAAGACTTGCTGGGTACATGCACGAGCCGGAGCGATTCCTGTCGGAGCACCGGGCAACTCATCCTCTGATCCAATTGTGGTGATGACGATGCAAAAATTACTATTATCGGGTAGTGATATTTTTTATGCATTGAACTCAATGCGAACTGACAACCTGGGGAAAAGCTGGCAGGGTCCAGTCGAACAGAAAAACCTTAGCCGCCATAACCTCCCCGACGGTGGTGAAGTTGTTGTCTCTGATTTCTGGCCGCAATGGCACGCGAAATCGAAAACACTTCTGGGTATCGGCCATACCGTCCGCTACTACAACAATCGCATCGACCACAAAAAGAATATTCGCGTCACATCATATGCCGCTTACGATCCCAAAACGAATGTCTGGTCGAACTGGAAATCGCTCAAACTGCCGGACGGCCCCGAGTTTGCCAGTAGCGGCGCTGGCTCGGTGCAACGTTATGATTTACCCAACGGTGACATTCTGCTACCGGTCTATTTTACGAAGCCTGGTAAAAAAGTCTCTGATGTGATGGTGATCCGTTGTCGCTTTGACGGTGAAACGTTGAAGTATGTTGAACACGGTAATGAATTATCGATCGATTTCGGACGGGGATTTGCCGAGCCATCGATCACAAAATTTGGTGATTGGTTTTACCTGACATTGCGGAACGACAAATTTGCTTATGTCACCCGCAGCAGGGATGGGCTGCATTTCGCACCACCGCAAAAATGGACGTTCGATGATGGTCAGGATCTGGGCAGTTACAATACGCAGGCCCACTGGGTCACTCACGCAAACGGGTTATTTTTGGTTTACACGCGCAGAGGAGCAAAGAATGACCACGTCTTTCGAAACCGTGCTCCTCTTTTCATTGGCCGTGTGAATCCAGAAAAGATGGCCATCATTCGAAATTCGGAACGTATCCTGGTACCCGAACGTGGTGCCCGTTTGGGAAATTTTGGAGTCGTTAATGTAAACAAACATGAAACCTGGGTGATTGTCAGTGAGTGGATGCAAACTCACGGCCCCAATCACATCATGCCCGTTGATAACAAATACGGGGCAGACAACAGCGTGTATGTTTCAAAAATCTTGTGGAATCAGCCCCATCCCGTGAAAAATGAATGATTGATCGACTTTAGTTAAAAAAGTATGAGTGGCTTCTAAATTTTCTTGATCCTCTTTTTCAGATTGGTACCTTAGTACTAGTTGAGATCACCTCTCTGAGTTTGCATTCCAAAATTTGATATTCCAGTTGGGACATCTATTCCCTGTATCCAACTGGTAGAACGGAAGCCCGATGATCATGATCCTCTACGTTGCGCTCGGCGTTATTTTAGGCTTTGTGATTTTAATTCTGCTCATCTGGTTTTGGATTAAATTCAAGCTCCGAAAATTTTCTTCGCATTTAGCAGAAGCACTCTCAAATATGGGAGGGGCAGGCGTTCCTCCACTTCGTATTGAGTTGGAAAAAAATAATGAACTGGAATGGACTGATTTCTCAAAGAAAAAAACAACAACGGAAGCACTGGAAAGATTAGGGTATCGGGTTACCGGATCATTTGACTCATATGCTCCTGTGCATGTCAAAATGCTGGGATTCAAAAACTCAGATTTACCGGGCTTCGCTTTAATCTATGAAGTCGATCAAGCAAACGCGTTTTATCTGGATCTGGTTTGTGAAATGTCAGACGAAACACAGATCACAGTCAGTACGGCCCCCGATGATGGAATGGACCATCCTGAATTCAGCCAAATGATTAGAATGGATCATCTGAATCTATCAGATGAAAGTCATGTCAATGAATTGCATAATCGGATGCTTGAAGAAATCGCCGGAAAGACCGTCGTCGACCATACAGATAAAAGCTTTGAAGAAGTATTCAAGAAATCCTGGGCGCGTACTATGGATTGGCGCATTGAGCGAGGAGGTATCACAACAGAAGAAGTCATGCGGGTTTCCGCCAAGGAAGGCCGCACGGACCTTTCAGACGAAGAAATTGAAATGGTGAAACAGCCCTGGAAACAAGAAATCAGCTACTTTATCGACGAACAGATTCGTAAGAATTATCTTAAAGAAACCAATATGTCAGGTGATGAATGGGAGGAGACGGTCGACCGGATCTTTATTGTACATGAACGGTCTGATGTTGAATCGATCATCTCTGAGCTAGCAGATACCATCTCCTACAGTGATGATTTCGATGAAGATGATGATCTTTATGAACGGACAGAGAACCAACTCAAATCGCTCTTTGATTCAGCGGACTCAATCATGGACGGATTCCATAGAGCATTAGATTTATTACCTGCCGATAAAAAATACTCACTACATGGCTCAACAAACCACCCTTGGAAAGGCGAGATTTATCTATCGCCCCCCTACGATGACTATGAGGACGAAGACTACTAGAATGAAAGGTTCTTTTTAGTTCCGAGATCTTTCGAGCACTAAGAACCCTCTTGATAACGAAAGCCCCAAAGCATCAATAGCCCTTGATGTATCATTCTGTGTTGTTTAGGATCATTTATAGCAGTTTACGCATTAGTAATGTCAACATGCGAGGAGATCCGCTATGAGTGATGTGAGCCGTCGGGGATTTTTGGGAGCGTCTCTTGTTTGGGCTGGAATGTCAGCGGTCGGACATACAGCCGTCTCCGCGAACGAAAAAGTCAACGTCGCACTCGTGGGTTGTGGTGGTCGCGGACGCGGATTAGCCAACTGGTTCTCCAGTCTGCCGGAAAGTCAACTTGTCGCCTTATGTGATCCCGATGAAAACCGATCTGGCCAGATGGCAGATCAGGTCGAAAAGTCTTCAGGCAAACGTCCCCAGCTCGTCGAAGATTTTCGCACACTGCTGGATGGAAATACCATTGATGCGATTGTGATCGCCACTCCCGATCATTGGCATACACCGGCGGCGATCATGGCCTGTCAGGCGGGCAAAGACGTGTATGTAGAAAAGCCCTGCTCGCATAATATTCATGAAGGGCGCCAGTTGGTCAATGCAGCCCGCAAATATAAACGCGTTGTCCAGCATGGTACCAATTTACGAGCCACTCCCGTTTATGAAAAAGCGTGGAAGCAGATTCAGGATGGTGCCATCGGCAAAGTAATGATGGTCAAGGCCATCAATAACCAACGGCGTGCGCTCTATGCCCACCGCCCGGATGAGCCTGTTCCCAAAGGAGTGAACTACGACCTCTGGTTAGGCCCTGCAAAAAAACGCCCCTTTAATAGAAATCGCTTTCATACCTCATGGCATTGGACCTGGGACTTTGGCACCGGTGATATTGGTAATGACGGCGTACACCAGATTGATATTGGCCGCTGGGCTCTGAATTTAAAAGCACCGAATGCCGTTTCCTGCAGTGGTGCCAAGCTCGGCTCCAAAGGAGACGCACAGGAAACCCCCGACACCATGGTCGTCACCTGGGAATACGACGATCTGCTCTATGTCTATGAGCAGCGTGATTTCACACCGTACCGCATGCAGGCACATCGCCATGATAACGATAACATTTTCTACGGCGATAAAGGATTTATGATGGTCGATCGATCCGGCTATCGCATCTTTTATAAGCACAAACGCGGCCCCGCCTATGAGCAGAAGTGGCAGGATACACCAACCCACTATCAAAACTTTATTGACTGCGTCAAAAGTCGTAAATCTGAAAATCTGTTAGCAGAAATCGAGGAAGGCCATTATTCTTCCATGCTCAGCCATCTCGGAAATATTTCGTATCGCACGGGGCGTCGGCTCGTATTTGATCCGAAAACGGAGACGTTCCCTGAAGATAAGGAAGCCAACCGCTATCTGACCCGTGATTATCGAGACGGTTTTGAGCTACCCCGAGTTTGAACCTTTGACTCAATATTGACAGCTAATCCCATTTCGTTTTAAGAGAAAGCAGTTTCATGGCAGACAAGGCAATCGTCGCCCTTCTCATCAATGACACATCCGCACATTTGGGCGCCTACTATCCGGCACTCGCTTCCTGCGAGGACGTCAGCGAAGTCATTCTCTGTGATCCAAGCCAGAAACATGTCGCAACGGCACGCAACAAACTGGGCGATAAATTAACCCGGGTTTATGACGATCCCCAAAAATTGTTTAAAAAAGAAAAGCCCGACATGGCATTAATCACCATGGAAGCCATCCAGTCACCGGCGGCCATTGATCTTGCGCTAGAAAATGGCTGTCCTGTATTTGCCGAAAAGCCTTCCTGCACGAACATCGAACAATTTGAAGCATTGGTGCAAAAAGCAGACGGAAAACATCTCAATCTGATGCTGGCTTTAGCAAATCGTAATAACCCGGAAGTCAAAGCCGCGCGTCGTATGATCCGCAAAGGAACCTTCGGTAAGATTTATGGCATTGAACTCAACTTCATTGCCGATCAGACGAGACTGACAAGCAAAAGTTATCAGGCTGGCTGGTTTGCTCAAAAAAAGTGTGCCGGTGGCGGTCACCTCATCTGGCTGGGAATTCACTGGCTCGACCTGGGAATGTATATCACAGATTCCAAAATCACGGATGTGTGCGGTTTCATCACCAATGTCGGTGGACAGCCCATTGACGTCGAAGATTCCGCAGCCCTCAGCCTGAAATTCGATAAAGGATTTTTAGGTACGATGACATCCGGTTATTACACTAAACGGGGCAAGCAGTCGTTGATTAAAATCTGGGGTTCCAAAGGCTGGCTGGAAATGGATTATTCGACTGGCAAACATTTACAATGGTCTCTGAATGATGACAAACCCGGAACCATTCACAAGTTTGAAGGTCCCATTCAACCTCGGGGCTATACTCCCTGTGTGCATGCCGCAGTCAGGTCTGTACTGGAAAAAGAACCACCCACGCTCACCAGCCATGACAGCTTACAGGTTCTCAGAACGATCTACGCCGCCTACAAAGCAGCCGAGACAGGACAAACTCAGAGCATTCCCGTCAATTGATTTTGCCCTCTTTCGCACATCTTATTGTTTCGTGTAGGTATGACCCAGGTCATTCGTGCGGATTGCTTTCAGCTTTTTCGCAAGTCGTTTCTTAAATTCAGCGACTTTGGACTGATGCTCGAGTTTTTCTGCTAGATTTGTGAATTGCTGCGGATCATTTTGCATGTCGTACAATTCCACACCCTCGGAAGCGTCTTCTTTATATTGAATGAAGGCCCAGCGGTCATCGCGAAGGAGAAAGCCTCGATTCCCTTTATTTCGCGGATCCACACTAAAGGCAGCATCTCTCACACTCACACTTGGATCGTCCAGCATGCCAGAAAGGTCTTTACCTTGAATTCCGTTCGGAATTTTTAAGCCGCACAAGCTTGTGATCGTCGGATACAAATCAAGCAACTCGGTGAGAGAATGACAGACAGCCGGTTTCTTGCCAGGCACACTGATAATCAACGGAACCGCCGCCGACTCTTCATGCAAGCTGACCTTAGCCCAGAAATCATGTTCACCCAGGTGATAGCCATGATCGCTGGTAAAGATCACAATCGTCTTATCCTCAATCCCCGCACGTTTCAAAGCATCCAGTAATTTTCCGACCTGCGCGTCCATATAAGCGACCGAGGCCAGATAACCACCGACCGCTTTTTTCTGTCGGCGGAGATCCATCTTCATGTTCACACTCGTTTTGTAATTAATGCCGAACTTCGGAATATCATCCCAGTCTCCTTTCACCTTTTTGGGAAGAATATGTTTTCCGTAAGGCAGGAATGGAGGATAATAAGATTTAGGAGCGACAAACGGCACGTGCGGTCTTACAAAACCTACGCCCAGAAAGAAGGGTTCGTTTTTATGTTTCTCAATTAACTCCACTGCTTTTTTTGCTGTCTTTCCGTCGGAGTGCACGAGATCATCCCCGTTCGCTTCCACAACGACAAATGTGTTTCCACCAACGGCAGGTTTCTTTCCATCAGGATTGTTTTCCAGTGTTTCGCCGTTTCCAGGCGCTTTCCATTCCGGTCCCTGGCTATTAAAGCGTTCGGTCCACGACGCAGGATCATCAGTGCCGTTGCTTCCTTTTTCAATATCTCCGGGTACTCCCATATGATAAATCTTGCTCACCCGAGCAGTGTAATACCCATTGTTCTTGAAGTGTTGTGACCAGGTGGGCCGGTCACCAATATAGGAACGCGGACTCACATAACCAAAGGCCAATGAAGCATGTGGATAATAGCCCGACATAAACGAAGCCCGAGAGGGTCCGCAATAGGTGGCCTGACAATAAGCGCGTGTAAAACGTGTTCCTTTCGCAGCGATTTCATCAATGTTGGGAGTGTGACAGACTTTGTTGCCATAACAGGAAAGCGCGGTCGCTGTCAGATCATCTGAAATGATAAATAACACGTTATATTGATTTTCCGCCGCATTTACTTTCTCTGAGAACTGAGGTAAACCTAAGAACACACAAACAAGCCAACTAATGCAAAGCAGTCTCATCTAATTTCCAATCGGAAGCGATAAATGAACGTCTGGAATCCCACAAACAAATACTGCTTTCCATTCTATGGTTCCACTTCACACCAAGCAACTCAATCTTAAAAGAACAAATCATTACTGTTTCCAGCGACTCGAGACATTCGTGGGGGCACCCATGACTACGCCGTGTCAAGCCTCCGTTCCATTGTATTCTAAATTTGTTTTTACGCGAAACTAGGCACCCATTCGCGCCGTCCGGCAAAACGCCGTCGCGCAGATTACAATTCAATCAGTGAGCAGCCCATTCACGTCAACGGCGCAGAGCTTCTCTCACCAGCCCCCACAGCGGGCCGAACTCACTGCTTTCGCGTAATTCGTCTTTTCTCTTTTTAAGCCAACTGTACTGAGTGCTCAATCTGCCAGCGGAATAATCGTTTCCAGGAAATTTCCGCAAGTTTACAAGCTACAGCAACCCAGGCTTTCTTGGCTCCAGATCGCTTACGAATTCGGGTGTAAAACCTTTTCAAGGGAACATAGCGTTTGATCGCGTGAATCGCGACTTCGGTCAGCACCCAACGTAACCAGGGTGGTCCTTGTCTGGTAATGGAACCGTAATAACAGTGACCTCCAGACTGGTTCACTTTTGATGTCAATCCTGCATAAGCACCCACCTGTTTCGCAGAGCGAAATCGTTCAATCTCCCCCAGTTCAGCAACAATCACCAAAGCGGAATACAGTCCGATTCCGTGAATATCGAGTAATGCTTCTACCTGGGGAAAAGACTCCCGTAGTTCTTCCAGTTGTTGATCGATCGCATTAATTTGCTCAGTAAAGTGATTAAGTCGCGTGATCAGTTCATCACGGATCAGATCGTCAATGGGCGAAAATGATTGATCCCGGAACCACTTGATCCCTCCAGGACCAAAAGGGATGCGATAGGGGGCGTCCCGATTATGACGCGCCAACAATGACCGTAAACCAATCTTGACCTGGGCTCTGTCACGGACCAGGCGGGCGCGGTGGCGTGTAATCTCTCTCAGTTGCTGATAATCGTCTGGGGGGAATGTAGGAGAGCGGGATCTGGTTGATCCGTAACAGGTTCGCTAGGAGCTGACAGTCCAAACGATCTGTTTTAGCGCGCCGTTGAATCATCAAGCGTAATTTCGCTGGATGGACCAACAGGATGGTTCCTTCCTCAGAGAGTAACTTATATAACCAACGATAAGTTGCTGTGGACTCGACAACCGCTCGGAACGGTTTGAGTGGTTGTAGAAATTTGAGAATGGCTTTTGTGTTCCGACATTCGATTGTCACAGGAGAGACCACTTCTCCAGAATCATTGACCGCGGACGTGACAACCGTTCTCCGATGAAGATCGATACCAATATGCCACATAATTTTGCATCCTTAATAGAGTGTTCAGGTCAGGAAAAACTGGAACACTTATTTTAGCGTTTCAGGGAGGGGGCTTGACACGGCGGTCATAGTATCACGTCAATTTCTCTAGACTTTGAAACAGAGACTATCTGATCAGTGTCAGTATCCACTATCAGGAGTGGCAGAGCTAAAGTTGAGAATCTGATTGTAGATCACCGCTCTCTCAGATGGGTGATGTAGCAGGCCACTTCATTGCCTTCTTATTATGAAACGCTCCGTAAACGTTTCAGTTATCCAGTATGACTTAAGTTAAAGGCAAGCAGTAAATTACTTTGCAATATGGACCTTATTTGATGTTGTTTGGTAAAGGAGTACTCTTTTTTGCATCAGGAGCAGGATGATGCTCGGTGGGTGCTAATGGTGCTGGAGGTTGCAAGTTTTGAGGAACAGCTGGTTCTATTTTAGGGATTAGAAAATTATAGAGAGGCTGTGGTAGGAATATTATGATGAGAACCGCTACTATATAAACGATGACAGTTTTATAAGTAGGGATTTTAGTGGCGCCATTCTGACCTGTACTCGTTTTTTGCAGTCTGCTGCTCCACCAGGAAATAAATAGGGAAAGCAGTAAAAAAGGACACATGGCCATGAAAATCAGCAAAAATGGTGAATTCACTTTAACCTCCAGAAATTTGCATAATAGAAAACCTTGCCTGTAAGTGTGGGGGGTCAACATGTTGGCTACCATAATGATACATCAACTCTATTGTATACAGTTTTGATCCAATATCAAGAATCAAACTGGATCCCGCATCTTCTCGTACGGGATCCAGATTTGATAGTTCACTTATTCCACAGGGCATGCATCAAGACAAGCATTGTAGGCATCGGTTGCGGCAGTTAGACAATCAGCGTATGCACTATCTGCATCGGCATAACAAGTAGCCACTGCAGCATCTGCTGCTATCGCATCATTATAATCTCCGGTAGCTTTATTAATACAGTTGACGTAAAGAATATTTTGATTACCGACACAAGTATCGAAGTTGTTATTTGCCACCAGCGCGCAAGCAGCGGCTGCAGCAACACAACCAGCTGTCCACCCAGCAGCGACATTAATAGCTGCTGCTGCACATCTGGGCCTGATACGGTACAGAGAAAGGAGATCAGAACGAACGAAACCCACATTCTGTGTAATGCACTCAGTTTTCATCAGGGGCTGGAATCACATCGACAAAAGAGACTCCCACGCGCAGTTCATCGAAGTCAGTTGAGTATTGACTGACAATTTTGACACGCTCGATTCTCAGATCCGGCGTCATCAGTCGCAAGTCCACATCTCCCAGATCGGGAATGTGGTTGAGAGGGGGATTCAGCCACATGGCAACTTCTTCAGCACCGGGACGAAAGAGAATCCGAGCCACAATCAGGACAACCTGCCCCGAAAGCACGTCACTCGAAGTCGTATTATATTCGGTTCCATTGACTTGTCCCGCGGCAGCCCAGTTTCCTCTGGGAGCGGAAGCCAACTTTCCGATTCGCAGGCTCGATTCTTCGTTTCCAAAATCGATATAAGCATAGCGTCCCTCACCTGCATTATCGTAGGATTGCGCCATGAAACTGAGCCAGACCGTTTCGCCGTCGGCTCCAAAACCCTTTTCGTCGGATAATGCATAAGGGACCTGTTGTAGATCAATGTGACGAACCGTCACAGATTCTGCAGGCCCCCCCGAACGAAACTGGCCACCTTCTGTTAAGAGCATATTCCCATATTGATCAGAAAATCCGAGGGAACCAAACAACCGCATATCATTACCACCCGAAGTCTGTCGTTTCGGGTCATGAATAATGGTAGAGTACTTGGGTCCCTTGTCGATCCAGGGCCCAGACCATCCCTGCCCTCCATTCAAACCGGTGGCACCTTTGGATTCCTTCTCATCCAGAAGTGCTTCTGAATAATCAAATCCTTCATATAAAAAAGGTTGAGCCGCGATGCGCGCCATCAGAAACGTTTTTTTAGCATAATCAGACTGCTGAAAAAGAGTTTCAAACGCTTTGTCTTCGTCATAGGGAAGTTGAAAATCTTTGATAAACAAAACTGCCAGGTTAATAGTAGAAACGATTCCTATTCCGATCATCAGGAACCAACGCCAAGTCAGCAGTGTATGTCGTTTCTGCCTTCGTGTTTGTTTTTGTGGTGTCGTCTGACGGGATTTGACTTCGATTTCAGACTCAGAAGGTAGAACCAACGGTTCTTTTTGACGCGATTGCATCTCTTTGACTTGTGCTTCACCAATCGATCGGACCTGGAACCGCTGTCTAAGATACGAATGCAGAAATACACGACGAAAGGCCTGATCAGCATTGTCGCTGTCTGACTTGATCCACTGCTCTAACTTTTGCGCCTCTTCCAGCGAAAGATCTTCACCGTCCAGATACGCATCGATATTCTCGAGCGCTGTAACTTCTTTCAGTTCGTTAGTTTCCGACATTCGCTTCACCGGCGGCTCGTTTTTGAACGCAATCCATTAAGCTGGTACGAATACGGGAAAGCGTCACCCGTACTGAGCCAGTTGATGTTCCTAACTCACTGGCAATTTCTTTTGGCTTCAAATCATCTGTATAACGCAGCCCTAACAAACGCCGGGATCGCTCAGTTAATTGATCAAGACAGTATTCCAAGAGATCCCGTTCTTCTGACATCAAGCGTTGGACACGAGAGCAGGCATCAGCGAGTGCATCCATGGCCTCACCCATGAACAACACTCGATCGCGGCGTTTACCTCGGTAGTAGTCGGCAATTTTGAGCTTTGCAATCCACAAAGCCCAAGGCAAAAAAGGGCGAGAACTGTCATACTCATCATAACGTAATGCGACTTCCGCTGCGACCTCTTGCAGTAAGTCCTCTGCATCATTGAACTGTGGAGTTGATGCCACCACGAATGCCATCAATGAAGGTTGAACTTTGACCCAGTTGCGTGCCAAATCTGCTCGGCTGCGTGCAGAATCGACTTGAAGTGTTGTTGTTTGTGTCGCATTCATCGGACTAGTGCGTCTCTTCTATTTGCTGATTTTTGAATGAGTTCCGAAGTTTCGTTATGACGTAACTAAAAGAATATCTGATGAGAATCGTATCTGATTTAATTTGCAAACTTTAATACATCGCGTCAGTAATCTCAATATTTTATATTCTAGTAGAATCTGTTAAGAGTTGATGAAGATCACTAAGAAGTTTTATTCATTAACGCAAAAAGATGGCGATACGCGGGAATTTCGTTTTTTTTGAAAATAGTTGTTAACGTTTTGGGCATTTCTGCGATATACAATTAAGGGCAAGAGTCCGACTTTTCAAAACAGCTTAAATCGGCCACTTATCGACAAAAATGAGGCTCTGTTTTTGAATTATGAATTTCTCGTGAATCCAAAAGAAAAATTGTTCACGGTGTCATGATTAACATCCCGCTTTCGCCATCCATAACATGAATAAAGATGTCTCTTTATTCATGCTGCCTTAGCCTATACTGCTCTCCGATTTGGAAAGAACTTCATAGAAATCGCGCGCAGAGAGTTTCATTCGTGCTGCATCGTGATAAAGAAATCGCAAGCAACTCAAACAGAAAAGTTCCCAGCGATAGTCGCATTGATCTAAAAAGCTTTGGAAAACAAATCCATTAATCTTCTTTGACGGGGATCGAAATCACCAACCCGGCAAAACGAGGTTTTTTGTTTTCATTCGCGCCAAAACCAAGGTGGCAGCCCAGACATCCGTTATTCATTAATGAAACCGCGAAGGCACTTCGGTACACACCCTTTTCGACTCGTTCATATGTGGGTTTACCTGACGAAATTTCCTTGACTGCCTGTTTTTCAAACGCGCTTTCGGGTTCATGATCAATGCTCATTGCCTTGGCATTGACGGCAATCCACTTCGCCTTGATATTCTCCTGACGTGCGATATCCTCAAACATATCTTCCATCACACGCGCAGGAACGTTCGCCCTGTCATGGAAGAAGTAGTGATGGTGCATTGCTTCGAGAGTAGTTGCATAAATACTATGTGTTAATTTCGCACGCTCGCGCGCGACTTCCACGGATACAAGACGTTTCTTCGAAGCCTTTTGAGTCTCCGTTTTCCGACCTGGATCAACGGATTTCGGTTTCACACTCACACTGCTTTTTTTCTCTTCCGGCGGTTCAGCAAATAGAAAAATAGCAAAACAGAACATGCCAGCCAAAGTCATCGCCGAACAAAAAGCCATTGGTACAGTGAAACGCATTGGATTGCTCCTGAAATCCTCAGACTTAAAACCCACGTTGAGCATTAAGTTTGCCGACTATTAAAAAATCTAACAATAAACCTGATTTCATCAGGCTTTACATATCTGGAAAAGCAACGGAAATTCCTCCCATCTTCTCGTATGAAAAACCATTCTATCAGCTCAGACACATCAAAACCAGACATCATTATCCTGTTTTACGTTTTTAAGATGATCTGTATCAAAATTGGCGGAAAGCCCGATATATCACTACATAGTTCGCTGTTCGATCAATAAAAGACTTATTGAGATTTCTGTTAATTGCGGAATCACGCTTGAGCCGATTGAGTCTCTTTTGTTATAAACAAACGTTGATACGTATTTCGACCTTCTCAAAAGGCGATTCCAAAACGGCTTAGTGCTGTCGTGTCTGACAAGAAAGGGAAGCGATGCTGTCATTCAAAAGCTCACACATACAGCGACATCAGGCCTGCTCTCGTCGTACCTTTCTTCAAGCAGGAGTGCTGGGACTCACGGGATTCACACTGGCTGACCTGTTGCGGGCTGAAGAACAGGCAGGAGTTCGCTCCTCTTCCAAAGCCATCATCAATGTGCATCTGGATGGTGGCCCTCCGCATATGGATATGATCGATTTGAAACCCGAGGCTCCAGCGGAAATTCGGGGGGAATTTCAACCGATCGCTACCAATGTGCCGGGGCTGAAACTCTGTGAGATGCTGCCGCGGATGGCAGCGAATGCGAATCAGTTTGCCTTCATCCGATCCCTGGTAGGATCTGCCGGTGTGCACGATGCCTTTCAGTGTCAGTCCGGCTTTCGTAAAAAAGACATGCTCTCTGTGGGGGGGCGCCCTGCACTGGGTTCCGTGATTTCCAAACTCAAAGGCTCACCTCAAGATCGCGCTCCTTCCTTTGTTGACATTATGCAGGGTCGAGGTTTAGTCCGTAATAGTGCGCGTCCCGGTTTTTTAGGTCCCGCACATCAACCCTTTCGCCCGGATATCTCTGAGTTATTCAAACGTGAGCTGGAAAAAGGGATGCAAGGTGAACTCAAACGACTGGGGACAGACCATCAAGTCAGTCTGAAGCTGAACCCTTCGCTCAGCATCCAACGTCTGGAAAACCGAACAACGTTACTTTCCGAATTAGATTCCATTCGGCGTCAGGTCGATGCAAGCGGCATGATGGATGCTATGGATCGTTTTTCTCAACAGGCGGTGAGCATTCTGACATCGGGTCGAATGGCTGACGCGATGGATTTTTCCAAAGAAGATCCCGCCAGCTTAGCGCGCTATACTCCCCTGTCTCGCAAAGCTGACCCCCGTTTTTATACAACGGAAGGACCGGATGCGGTGAAAAAATTTCTATTAGCCCGCCGGCTCATCGAAGCGGGTGTTCGTTGCGTGAGTATTTCCATCAGTGATTTTGATACTCATAGCAGCAATTTTGATCGCCTGCGACAAATATTGCCGATTGTAGATCATGGTCTCACGACTCTGGTAACAGACCTCGAAGAACGCGGGATGCTGGATGATGTGACAATCGTTGCCTGGGGAGAATTTGGGCGGACACCTCGCATCAATTCCAAAAAGGGAGGCCGCGATCATTGGCCACGCGTTGGCCCTGCTATTCTCGCCGGTGGAGGCATGCGGACAGGACAGGTCATCGGCAAAACAGACCGCACCGCCAGCGCAGTCATTCAGCGCCCCGTCGATTATAAAGATGTCTTCGCTACGCTGTACCATAACCTGGGAATTGATCCACATGCCGTCACCCTCATCGATCCACGGGGCAGACCGCAATACCTGCTCGATGAAGGCCAGCGTCTCACGGAACTTGCGTGAGATGTGAATTACACATCCCTGCAGCAAACAACTTGTTTCACGCTTTTACTCCCGGTATGATCGCTATCTGTGTTTGAAACTTACGAACTGCACTTAAACCACGTACCAACGGCTTCCCAACAGGAGAGACTCTACCGTGAAACATAGCATCACTACCTTGTTCTGCTTTTCTCTGACTCTGCTTTGCATTCCAAATGTTGGCCATTCAGAAGACCTCCCACATTACAAGCCTCTCTTCAATGGCAAAGATCTCACCGGCTGGGTGAATGTTAACACCGACAAAGATACCTGGTTCGTTCGCGATGGCATGCTGATCTGCACCGGGCACCCCATCGGTGTGATGCGAACCGAGAAACAGTACGAGAACTTTCTGCTCCATGTTGAATGGCGCCATATGGAAGCGGGTGGAAATTCAGGTGTGTTTGCCTGGAGTGAAGGCACCGTCCCCGAAGGCAAACGCTTGCCCAAAGGTATGGAAATTCAAATGCTGGAACTGGAGTGGGTCAATCTCCACAAGAAAAAAGATGGAACTCTCCCTCCGATTGCCTACGTTCATGGAGAACTCTTTGGTGCCAATGGTTTGACGACAATTCCCGATAACCCACGTGGCACTCGCAGTAAATCCATCGAAAATCGCTGCAAAGGAAAAGGGGAATGGAATGTCTATGATGTCGTCTGTGTCGACGGTGTTGTGAAACTTTCTGTAAATGGGAAATTTGTGAATGGAGTCCGAAATGCTTCTGTTAAGAAAGGATATCTCTGTCTCGAATCAGAAGGGGCAGAAATCCAATTTCGCAGTATCCAGATCATGGAACTGCCCCCCGGCGTCACAAGCAAAGCACAAACAGCGCCACTTCTGAAATAGTTCGTTTCTACAAATACTGGAAATACAAACGGCCGCATTGAAGTAAGATACTTTTGTCTACAAACAGCTAAATACAGATAATTTTCTTGAGTCTCAAATCTAATCCTGATACCCTTTAAATAAGAGAAATTAACTTAAAAGTTAAACAAACTAAAACTATTAACAATATCTTCATCATAAATAAATCTCTTCATGTTTGCTCAATTGAGCAATTGAGTGGGGAGTACTGATAAGAGCTTATATATCGAAAGGTTTAATCTATAGACTAAAATCAAATTCAGGAGAACGACCATGCGTAGAAACCGAATGCGTCTCGCTCGAGGCTTTACGTTGATTGAGTTGTTGGTAGTCATTGCAATCATTGCGATTCTTATTGCTCTCCTTTTACCAGCAGTTCAACAGGCACGCGAAGCAGCTCGCCGTTCCACATGTCAAAACAATTTAAAGCAAATTGCTTTGGCCCTTCATAACTATCATGACTTACATGGTACTTTTCCTCCTGGAGAATTAACGTCCTCTTTTGATGGTGGACTCGGTGCTAATGATCGCACCTATGCGTTTGCTACTGAAGGAACGCTCATTAATGGATCAGGGCGCCATGGAACAAGCTGGATGTTCCATATCCTACCGCAGATTGAGCAGGCACAGATTTACGACTTATGGAATTTCCAACGTAATGTCTATGGGAACGGAGTCCTGTTACTCCCGACAGATACCTTCACCCCGCTTTTCACTCCAACTCAGACAAATATCCCTGCATATTACTGCCCCTCTCGACGCAGTGATATGAATTTAACCCAGTTTAGTAATCTGCAAAGGGTGAATGTTAACTTCACCAAAGGCGGAAATGACTATGTAGGTTGTATCGGCTCAGGACTTGCTTTCAACAATTTGTCTTTAGGTATCCCTGGAGCAACCTGGGCTGTCACACCAGCTCAAAATCTTAATGAACCTATTCAGCCAACGGCTCTCGGCCCTCCCGGTATCATGAAAACGCCACATCCATTCGATATTGGAGTTTTCTCTGTGAATAGCAGTACCAGAATGGGTGACATTAAAGATGGTACATCAAATGTAATCATTGTCGGTGAAGCACAACGTCTGACAATTCCTGGCACATTGGATAATTTAAGAAGCCGCGATGGTTGGGCCTGGGGAGGAGCCGCTACGCTCTTCAGCACACGAGAAGGACCTAATAAAGCACTCAGTATTGCAGGTCCTGGAAGCGATCACGATGGGATTGCACAATTTGCGTTTGCTGATGGTGGAGTTCGTGCGATCTCAGAGAATATCGATGGTTTCATATTTGCTAACTTGGGCAACATGTCGAATGGAATTCCCGTAGGGGAATAATTTGCTGGACGTTGTTTGGAAATGAATCTTTGAGAAACCGAAGCGTCTCTCATTTTCATTCCGTTTCGAAGATGATGCAAAGTAAGACTTTAGCGCTAGAATTTTCTCACATGCGAATCAATCAAGCGACTTGTAGCTTGTACTGAATAAGGAATGTTATCTGACAGGAAGTTTTTTACTCTAACATAACCAGTGGGCCCCAAAATGGTGATTCGATTTTTATGCAAATGCGGCAAAAAGCTGAAAGCGCCTGATGAGTACATAGGCAAAAAAGTCTCCTGTTCAAAATGTGGCCACATTTCAAGAGTTCCTGACAAAGAAAAAGTGCTTGCAGCGAAAGAAAAAAGCAAACTCTCTTCAGCAAGCTATGTTCAGCTTCCCCCGCTCTCGGAAGTTCACAAACCTGAGGAACATGATTCCGAGGAAACGTCTCCTAAAAAACCGGAAGCACCTGCGTCTAGTAATATTGCGAATCAATTACTGCGTCATACGGATTCGTCCAAAGCGGACAAAACAGATTCTTTTGACTCAGGAAAACCCAAACCTGAAGAATCAAAACAAAAGAAAAAAACGGGAATCAAAAAATGGTTGGATGAGAATCAATATGCAAAAGAAGTCGGCAAACATTATGCAAAAATGATTCTTCCTGGTGCTGCCGTAGTGATTTTGGTTTGTTATGGCTTATATTCTTTAATGTCTTCGATGGTCAAAACCGTTGATCATCCACCACTGGAAATTGTGAGCGGGATCGTAACCCTTGATGGTCAACCACTACCACGTGCCGAGGTTACTTTTGTTCCCCAGGACACATGGAAGGAAGATAAAAAACCAGCACAATCAGTAGGCATCACAGATGAGCAAGGAAAATTTTCGCTCAATTATTTAAAAGATCTCAAGGGAGCGGCAGTCGGAAATCATATCGTTCGAATCGTCTCTTATGAAAAACAAGTCCCAGCGATTTACAATGTAAAGTCTGTGCTCACATATGAAGTAAAAGATAAAAATAAAGACGTAGAGTTTAAACTGATCTCCAAATAACAGGCATCTACTCATTCTTTGAAGAGCAAAAGTAACAAGAGTACCTTGTTTTCAGGTATGCGAAGTGGGCCTTTTATTAACTAAACTCTTAAATTCAAAAGGGCTTACGAGAAATAGACTTGCTTGACCCTGCTATTTGTAACTCATAAAATAGCTTCAGTGAAAAGAAAAGGCTCTCCTGTCATCACCCACCTAATAGGAGAGCCATAAGAGTGCCCTCCAACATACCCTACCTGAGACTGTGTGATGAGAAATAAGATTGTTCGAAAGAATCGACGCTGCTTTCAGTTCAGAGTTCGTACGTTTTGCCTTTTCTCAACTCTTTGCTTTTTGAGTTTCCACAGTACTGCTGAGTTAATTGAAGCGAAACCTCTTACGGGTGAGCAGATCTATCGCAAGATGTGTATTCAATGCCACGCCGCCAATGGCCAAGGCGTTGACGATAAGGCAAACCCCTTGCAAGGTCATAAAAGCCTGGCTGAATTGAGCATGCTCATTCATGAAACGATGCCGGAAGAAGATCCGGAGACCTGCCAGGGTGAAGAGGCAAAACGTGTAGCAGAGTATGTTTTCAAGCGGTTTTATACAAAAGATTCTCAGTCAGCCAACCAAAGCGCGCGCGTTCAACTTTCGCGTTTGACTGTGCGACAGTACCTGTATACCACTGCCGACTTAATGGCGAATTTTCTGGGCCACGCCAGAACGACAAATCAAAAGCGCGGTTTAAATGCAGAATACTACGACAGTCGCAGTTTACGTCGCGACAAACGGATTCTCCAACGTATTGATCCCGTCGTGAACTTTCAGTTTGACAATAAAAAGCCCGTTGAAAAAGTCACAAACGCCGAAGAGTTCTCTATCAAATGGGAGGGTTCGGTCCTCGCAGAAGAAACTGGTGACTACGAGTTCATTCTGAAAACTGAAAATGGGGCCCGCTTATGGGTGAATCAGGCAGAGCCCATTATTGATGAATGGGTCAGTTCTCAGGGACGGGCCAAAGAGCATAAAGCCACCATCCGTTTGTTGGCAGGCAAACCTTATACACTCCGATTGCATCTATTCAAATACAAAGACAAATCGGCATCGGTTATACTGGAATGGAAACCTCCTCGCAAAGCACAGGAAGTGATTCCGCAACGGAATCTGGTTCCTCAGCAAGTGCCGGGAACGTTTATCAGTTCGACCGTCTTTCCACCTGATGACAGCGTGTCCGGGTACGAACGGGGTATCGCGGTTTCCAAATCCTGGGACGAAGCAACAACCACGGCAGCCATCGAGATCATGACCAAGGTCATCAAACATCTCGACCGAATGGCACGCACAAAACAGAATGACAAAAATCGTAAAGAAAAAGTCAGGCAGTTTTGCCATCGCTTCGCAGAACTGGCATTTCGTCGTCCTTTAACTGACGACCAAAAAACATTTTTTGTCGATCAACACTTCAAAAAGCAAACTGCGATCGAAATATCAGTCAAACGCGCTATTCTTTTGATCTTGAAATCACCACGATTCCTTTATACAGACCGCGAGTTTGAATCGGTAGACAGTTTTGCAGTCGCGTCCCGGCTCTCATATGGTTTGTGGGATTCAATGCCAGACACACAACTCTATAAGGCCGCCAAAGCGGGAAAATTGAAGACCTCGACTCAGGTCGCCCAACAGGCAGAACGGATGCTCAAAGATCCGCGTGCACAATCCAAGCTCCGTTATTTCTTTCATCACTGGTTACAGTTAGATGATAAGGAAGAACTATCAAAAGACAAAGCACTCTTTCCGGAATTTGATAAGCTGACGGTCTCCGACCTCCGGACCTCACTCGATCTGTTCCTCGATGATGTGGTCTGGAAAGGCTCTTCTGATTATCGGCAATTGCTCCTGTCAGACTACGTCTATCTTAATGATCGATTAGCCAAAGTTTATAATGTGAAACTCCCGGAAGGAAAAGGTTTTCAAAAAGTTTCGCTGGATAAAGATAAGCGGGCCGGTGTGGTCACACACCCATACCTCATGGCTAACTTTGCTTATCACAATTTAAGTTCGCCCATCCACCGTGGTGTTTTTGTGACACGTCATCTGTTAGGAAGAACATTGAAACCACCACCACAGGCCACGGAATTCAAAGATGCAGATTTCAAGCCGGGTATGACCACACGCGAAAAAGTGGCGTTGATCACCAAGCCTGCGGCCTGTATGTCGTGCCACAGCATCATCAACCCGCTTGGTTTTAGTTTGGAGCACTTTGATGCCATTGGCCGATATAGAGAAAAGGAATCCCAAAAATCGATTGATGCTAAATCGGAATTAGTTTCCGTCACCGGTGAAACAATTCAATTTAATGGAGCCCGAGACCTGGCTGAACATATTGCCAAAGATCGGCATGCCCACGCAGCATTTGTCGATCAGTTATTTCATCAGGCTGTGAAACAGCCCATTAATGCCTATGGCGAAAAGATTCGTGAAAAATTAACCACGCAATTTGAAAAGTCTGACTATAATATTCAACAACTGCTGATAGAAATTATGAAGGTTGCCGCTTTACACCAACCTCAGTCCTGAGAAAGTGATATCTGATGACATTCCAATCCCGCCGCGCATTTTTAAAAGAACTGGGGCTTTCCACGGCTGTCCTACCGCTGGTAACCCATTTACCGAGTCTCGGCTTTGCCGCTGATGCGAGCATTCGCAAGCAGCGATTGATCGTAATGTTCAGCCCCAATGGAATCGTCCCCAAAACCTATTGGCCCGATGAAGTGGGAGAGAAGTTTGAACTGAAAGAGATCATGCAGCCGCTCAAGGCATATCAGGATCAAATGCTGGTCATTAAAGGTGTAGCCGACCGTGTACGAGGCGACGGCGACAGTCATATGCGCGGCATGAGCTGCCTCTTGACGGGAATTGAATTATTACCCGGTAATATTCAAGGCGGTTCACACACCCCCGCTGGTTGGGCTAGTGGGCATTCAATTGATCAGGAAATCAAACGTTTTCTGCAGAGCCAACCGGAAACACGCACCCGATTCGGCTCATTGGAATTCGGTGTCAATGTTCCTGATCGCGCCGATCCCTGGACTCGAATGGTCTACGCAGGATCTAATAAACCGATCGCCCCCATTGACGATCCCTATCAGATGTTTGAAAAAATCTATGGTCAGATGAAAGACCGCAAAAGTCTGGCAAGCATTCTGGATGATGTGCGCGAAGACTTGAAAAAAGTCCGAACGAAATTAAGTCGTGCGGATCGTCAGCTCCTGGAAGAACATGAATCTTATGTTCGTCAAATGGAACAGGAACTGAAAGCCAATAAAAACCAGAAGCTGGCAGTTGAAGTTCCTGTGCAAGAAGTCGGAATCAAAAATGACAACGACAACATGCCCATCACCAGTAAGATGCAGATCGATCTGATGGTCAACAGCCTGGCAAACGACATGGCGCGCGTTGCGACACTGCAATATACCAATTCAGTCGGTCAGGCGCGAATGAAGTGGCTCGGCATTGATGATGGACATCACTCATTATCTCATAAGCCTGATAAAGACCAGGAATCACAGGACAAACTCACGAAAATCAATAAGTGGTTCTGTGAACAACTCGCTTATCTGGTCGAAAAACTGGATAAAACTCCCGAACCAAATGGCGAAGGAACTTTGCTGGACAACACGCTGGTGGTCTGGACGAATGAGTTAGGCAAAGGCAACTCTCATACCTTGAATGATGTTCCCCTTGTACTCGTTGGTAAAGGCCTGGACTTCAAAATGGGACGCTCACTCCAATTCAAGAATGTTCCCCACAACCGATTGCTGATGTCCTTCGCCCACGGCATGGGACACCGTATCAAAACATTCGGTAATTCGAACTTCTGCGGCGATGGAATTTTGTCTGAACTGACTTAACTTTCATACTTCCATTGAGAACACCGAATCAAAATTTTGTAAATTTCATTTTGGTTCGGTGGTATTCATTGCCTCTGATCCATACGATAACAAGTTCAAATCACTTCAAACGACCAAAGGACTAGTAACATGGATCACATCACACGCCCCCAGGAAGCTGACGAATACTATTTCGAAGAAGGTTGTTACATCCTGGAGATGTCGCACCCCGACGTTGATCCGGAAGTTTCGATTGCACGGGCACGTGTCGAACCAGGAAGAAAGACCCGTTTCCATCGACTCAAAGGCACGTTTGAACGTTATATTATGCTCTCCGGAACCGGGTTAGTCGAAGTCGGCGACTACGAGCCGACCGAAGTTCATCCGGGAGACGTCGTACGCATTCCGCCAGATACAGACCAGCGGATCACCAACATCGGAGAGGACGATCTGGTCTTCATCGTAGTCTGCAACCCCCACTTCCTGAAGTCGATCTACATCGATTCCGAAGATTTACGATAACCAATGAATTCTTAAATCTATTAACCACGAAATACAAGAAAAAACACGAATATATTTCGTTTCCAAGAAGCTCATTCAAATCGCACTGATAGTGCCACGCTCAATAATAATTGGCCACTCGAATTCTCAATTTTTTCGTGAGTTTCGTGTATTTCGTGGTAGAACTTATTCCTATTTGTTAACCACAAATCAGGAAAGTACGAGTGGCCAATCCCCTCTGAAACTGGCTCTTATTTGACCCCATTTTTTTAATTAATAACTCTAATTATTTCGGTATCTTTCTTCCCAGAGAGCGGCTATATTCAAGATATAGTGACATTTTTCCAACCTCAAAGTTAGCTGACATTCAATAAGGATCTCCTCAGATGAAACCGGCTTTCGCGACCCTCCTGCTCTCCTGCCTGACGTTTTTTCTTCCCTCTCAATTAATTGCAGAACTTAAAGTCGGTGCCACGATTGTTGACGTGACACCCACCAAATTCCCTGTACTGGTTAATGGCAGCATGGTTAGTCGGAGTGTGAAAAAAGTCAAAACCAAAGTCAACGCCCGGGCGATTGTTGTCGCCGATGGTGAGGATCGGCTGGCGATTGTCGTCGTCGATAGCTGTATGCTGCCCCGCCCTTTACTGGATGAAGTCAAAACGCTGGCAGCGCAACGAACCAAAATTCGAGCCGATCATATGCTGATCTCAGCTACGCATACGCATACGGCTCCTTCCAGTCTGGCCTGTCTGGGAACCAGCGCGGATCCCGACTATGTCCCCTACCTCAGAGGTAAACTTGTTGATGCGATCGCCAAAGCGGAAGCCAATCTGGAACCAGCACAAGTTGGCTGGGGTTTAGGTAAAGCGCCAGAGTATACAGCACTGCGTCGTTGGATCAAACGCCCTGATCGAATCAGCAACGATCCGTTTGGAAACCCGACAGTTCGGGCGAACATGCATGCAGGCAGGAAATGGGAAGATGTTACCGGCGAATCGGGGCCTGAAGATCCCGACCTTTCCATCATTTCTTTTCAGGCCAAAGATGGACGACCGATTGCATTACTCGCCAATTTCTCGATGCATTATTTTGGTGACAGGGATTTGAGTGCTGACTATTTCGGTCTGTACTGCAACGGTTTACAAACCCAACTTGGAAAAGATATTGGTGAAGACGCTCCTCCTTTTGTTGCCATTATGTCACACGGTTGTAGTGGTGATATTTATCGCCGTGACTACACGAAACCGACAGAGCAATGGGCCGTGACCGATGATATCAATGAGTATGCAGCAGGACTGATTAAAATCACGACCGATGTTTACAAGAAGATTCAGTATCGAAAAGACGCTGATATTGAGATGGCAGAACAACGGATGCAACTGAATTATCGCGTTCCCAATCAACAACTCCTGGAATGGGCACAAAAAGTGGTCAAGAAGACTGGTGATCGTCTCCCCAAAACCACAGAAGAAGTTTACGCCAGGGAGCAAATCATTCTGCACGAACGGCAGTCGACAGAAGTCGTCACACAGGCACTGCGGATCGGCGACATTGCCATTACCACCACTCCCAATGAAACATATGCACTCACTGGTTTAAAATTAAAATTGCAAAGCCCCTTGGCTAATACAATGGTCATTGAACTGGCCAATGGTGGTGATGGCTATATTCCTCCTCCGGAACAACACCTGTTGGGGGGGTATAATACCTGGGCGGCGCGCTCCGCTGGTCTTGAAGTCTTAGCCGAACCCAAAATCGTCGAATCTGATCTGCAACTCTTGGAAAAAGTGTGTAATCAACACCGGCGATTCTATCAGCAAAGCCAGGGCTCTGCGGTCAAAACAATCTTAGCTGCGAAACCAGTTGCTTACTGGCGACTCGATGAATTCAACGGTCCCCGTGCAAGAGACACATCCGGCAATCAACGCGATGCGTTCTATGAACCGGCGATCGCCTACTTTCTGGAAGGCCCCCGTTCGAAATCCTTCTGTGGAGGAGATGAAACAAACCGCGCTGTCCATTTTGCCGGTAATCGATTACAGGCGCGGATCAACGATTTGAAGGACCACTATTCCATATCACTTTGGATCTGGAACGGGATGCCCCTCGATGCACGCGAAATCAGCGGATGGATGTTCTCACAAGGTCCCAATCATGGACTTGCCGCCTATGGAGACTTTTTAGGAGTCGGAGGCACACAACACCCTGGTAAGCTGGTTTATATGAACGGAGCAGATCGTAAATTGCATGCAGGTAAAACTGCGATTGAACGCTGGACCTGGAATCATGTAGCTTTGGTGCGCGATGGAAAAATGGTACGAGTTTATCTCAATGGAAATACCAAACCGGAAATAGAAATGGAATCTGTCCCTGGAACAGAAGGCGTTGTCCTGGAGCAGTTCTTCTTTGGTGGTCGAACCGACAATCAATCCAATTGGGAAGGACGTCTGGACGAAATCGCTGTTTTTGACCGTGTATTGACGGCTGAAGAATTGAAGTCCCTCTCAAAATAAAGATCATTTCGTAATTCATCATTAGAAAAAACCTCTGAGCCCGACAGTATGATCTGTCGGGTTTTTTTATTGTTTGTGAGTCTGAAAAATTACCGTATGCGCTCAGAATTAGTCATATTGTGTTACAGAATCAAACACGAGAAAAATTTCCCATCAGCAAAATCGATCACACTTTGTCATAGACTTGTTTTTTAATAAACAGCATGCATTCATAGGATTAACTCCTGTTAATTTCTTTTTTTTGAGATTTATCAAAAAAGCCCATCATGACATGCCGCAATTTGGAATTATTAATAATGGCTTAAGCGGCATGGCAATTTATCGTGAGTAGAGTCTTGACTCCTGAAGAAACCGAAAAATTCGTAACGCTCTTAACATCTTCGCAGGATGTGCTGTATCGGTACGTACTTACGTTAATGTCGGGACAGCACAATCGTGCGAAAGACGTACTACAGGAGGCAAATTTAGTTTTGTGGCGTAAGTCATCAACTTTCAAATTCGGTACAGATTTTGAAGCCTGGGCGAAACGGATCGCCCATTTTTGCGTCCTTTCCGAAATTCGGGACCGAAACCGAAAACCGGTACTTTTTGGTGGGGAACTGATCGAAAAACTAGTCTCAGAATATGACGCTGAGACCGCTTGCGTAGATGAAAGAAATGAACGCTTGAAAGAGTGCATTAAAAAACTACCAGCCAATCATCGAACGATGGTTCGTAAGCGGTACTACGAAGACCTGTCCGTGTCTTCGATAGCAAAGTTGAATGGACGGTCGGCAGAAACAATATCCTCATTACTTTATCGTATTCGTCTGGCACTGATGGACTGTGTACGTCGCACAGCAAATAGTTAGTTTTATATGTCAAATCCTCAAGAAGATTTCGAACTAGATTTTCTGTTTCAGGCAATGCTTGACCAGACTCTCTCCTCGGAGCAGGCAAAGCGTCTCGAAGAGATTCTCCTGGTCGATGAGCGTGCGCGATCTGACTATATTGCCCTGATCGAAATAGATTCGTTACTCCAACGGGTACACCATCAAGATGAGACAGTAGAAGTTTCACTCCCTGCAACTTCAAATCCAAAGCGTCAAGCCACAGGGTATTGGGTTGTAATTGCCATTTGTGTATTCGCGATGGTAGGAATCGTAACTCTGGTGACTCCCGAGAAAGCACCGGTACCTCTGGCTGATGTGCCACCGGTTGTTCCAGATATTCCCATTGCAACCGTAGATGCCGTTGGTTATGGCGCTTCAAGAATCGATCTTCCATTTCAAGTAGGTGAGACGTTAGTCAATAATGAAGTGATCGACCTTGATTCCGGAACAATGCGGCTGAAGTTTTTGAATGGCGTGATGGTGGCATTGCGCGGTCCTGCAATTCTCGAGCTGGTCGAACCGAATCGCTGTATTCTTAGTGCTGGTCAGCTCGTCGCGAAAGTTCCTGAAGAAGCAATTGGGTTTACTGTAGAAACTCCCGCTGGTCGAGTCGTTGATCTCGGTACAGAATTTGGTGTCGAGATAGGCAACGAGGGAGCGACTCAAACTCATGTGATCAAAGGACGCGTCTCCGCTGCTGTGGTCAAGCAGAATTGGGAGTCTGAGCCTCAAGTGGTGGAGCAAAATTCAGCAGTCGCGTTCGACATGTCAAACACAACCATTCGTAAAACTCCGTTTGCACCAGATAAATTCGCTGACGCTTTATCGATGTTTAAGGGAATCAAAAGTTTAAGTCCCACAACCGCTTATTTGCACAATCCTCCCCCCAGTGTTGATCGGGGAGCACTGACAGACACACAACGTGTTTTTCTCATCCCTGAAGGACGCGAAGTCCCCGTTGATGAGGAATTACGGAAAGTAATCACCGATCTCAGTGAACAAAGTTTGCTGGATCTGGAAAGCCTGTCAAATCCAGACAGTGTAGAGGAGAAAATCGATAGTTTTTTAGTCCACGGAGACTCCGGTCCCAAAAAAGAGCGTACTGTGTCGGGTTTCATTGAATTCGAAGAGCCGATTATTGCGGTGATTGTAGAAGATGATGGGCTCAAAGCGACCGACAACCTCCTCGGAATTCCCGATATGAAATACACAAATCCGAATGCAACAAAATACAGAAAAACAGAACTCGAGAGTGATGACGAAATCATCATCTCCGGTGATCGCCGCCGGCTTGAATATAAACTGAAACTAAGGCTCGCAAGAGATCAATTTCGAGTGCTGATTCAAAGTAAATAATAGTTGGGAATCGAATTCCCTTGTTTTATTCTAATTTTCTTATTTGGGGGGGAATCAAATGAAGAGAAATCGAATTCGCGGATTTACACTCATCGAATTGCTGGTGGTCATCGCGATCATTGCAATTCTCATCGCTTTGTTGTTGCCTGCAGTTCAGCAAGCCAGAGAAGCAGCACGTCGTTCTCAGTGCAAAAACAATCTCAAACAATTGGGGCTGGCTTTGCACAATTACCATGACGTCTTTAGCACATTCCCACCTGGATGTGTCAATCAGGGCAACAGGGACAGAGGAGGCGCATGGGGGTGGTCTGCTATGGTGATGCCCTATATCGACTTGGCCAACAATTACAATACGCTCGGCGTTGGCAATCAGCCCATGATCAACGCACTGGAACCAGGAGCAACTTACGATCTCATGCAACAACCAGTTCCTACATTCCGCTGTCCCAGTGATACCGCTCCGGACCTGAATAACAGACGTAATGGAATCCGAAATGCGAGTAACACAAATAATAGACGTATTGCAACATCGAATTATGTGGGATCAAATTCCGGAACATGGGCTCGTAAGGTGGATGCTGCTGAAAGCGTCGATGGTTTCGCTGGATTTGATGGGATTTTCGCTCCCGCAAGCAAAGTGAAAATCCGTGACATCACCGATGGTACCAGTAACACAATTATGCTGAGTGAACGCTGCTGGAAATTGAATCCAACACGATTTTGCAACTCGGCACTCGTGTACGGTTCACAAGGACGTCAGGGAATTGGGGGCAGCCCTTACCCCAATCTTTACAAAGGACAGAGGTTTTCCGATGTGATGTTCAATATGCGAAATAATCAAGGAATCAATAGCCTCGTTTCCTGTACTACTTCGATCAGTAGTCTCCATGTCGGCGGCGTTCAAGTCACGATGGCTGATGGATCGGTTCGATTTATTTCTGAAAACATTGATTTCAAGGGAGATACTGCCAAATCTCAGCATAATCGAAATAGTCTCCTGGAAAACCTGATGGGTCGCGACGATGGAAATATCATCGGTGACTTCTAGATAATGCGATCATTTCGAGAGTCGCCTCAGCCTTTCGAGGCGACTACTTTTTATATTACTTTCATTAGTTCTATAAATGGATGAGGAGAAGCGAGCCATGCGTCTTTGTTGCGTACTTCCAATCACAATGTGTGTGCTTTTGTTTTTTTCCGGCTGTAGTGATAGCGGTCCGAAAGTTGCAAGGGTAACGGGTACTGTCATGATGGATGGTAGTCCGTTGGCTGATGCAATCGTCTCATTTGAACCGACGGGGCCCGGCCGCCCTTCAATTGGAAACACAGATGCGAATGGATATTACCGACTCCAGTACACAACGGACCTCGATGGCGCTCTACTGGGCACTCACACGGTTCGTATCTCAACAAAGCAATTTGTCTATAACGAAGATGTCGGAGATGACCGCCCCAGACCGGAACGTGTTCCACCGAAATACAATATTGAATCTTCTCTGAATGCAATCGTCGAATCAGGCGGTAGTGAGATCGATTTCGATTTAAATTCAGATGGTTTTAAGCCCAAAAATTTGAAATTTGAAGACTTTGAATAACAATCATATCCATTTTGCCATTGAATCATAACGTGATTCTTTCATCCATTTTTTCTTGAGTGATCTAATGAAACACGATTTCTACGTTTACTTCCTGATTGCATTTTGTATCTGTAATCTCACATCAGCCACTGAATCTGATCCCCCAAACATCATACTTGTCATGTCGGATGATCAGGGTTGGGGCGACCTTGGCTGTTATGGTTCCAGGTTAATTCAAACTCCTCATCTGGATCGTATGGCTGCAGAAGGCACGCGGTTCACAAACTGCTATAGTGGCTCTGCCGTTTGCGCGCCCACACGTTGTGTACTCATGACGGGGCTGCACTCTGGCCATTGCACCAGACGTGATAATCGTCCCTCAGTGGGAAAAGGCCCCTACTACAAACGTCCGCTTGTACCGCTCAAACCAGAAGATATCACCGTGGCGACAGTTCTGAAAAAGGCCGGTTACGTGACGGGAGGCTTTGGAAAGTGGGGGCTCGGAGATTTCGACACCACGGGAGCACCAGCAAAACATGGATTTGATGAATTTTATGGCTATCTCGACCAGGTGCATGCCCACAACTATTACACAGACCGCTTGTGGGATACAGATCAATATGTGGCACTACCAGAGAACAAAGGCAAATCGAAAGCGGTCTGGAGCCACGATCTCATCATGGAACGAGCGCTTCATTTCGTTGAAAAGAATCAAAATCAACGTTTCTTCCTCTACCTTCCCGTCACGCTTCCCCATGGAAAATATGAAATGCCCTCGCTTGCCCCCTATGAGGATCGAGCATGGACAAAGAACGAAAAAACTCACGCAGCGATGGTCACTCGATTGGATAAAGATATGGGGGAACTTTTTGCGCTGCTGAAAAAACTGAATCTAGACAAAAACACGATTGTATTCTTTACGGGAGATAACGGCCCCAACAAACCACTTCTCGCGCGGATGAAATCAGCCGGACCGTTTAAGGGAACGAAACGCAGTCTGAACGAAGGGGGAATTCGCTGCCCCATGATCGTCCGCTGGCCGGATCACGTACCTGCTGGACGTGTGAGTGAATTTGCCTGGTCGCATACCGACATTCTGGCAACCATCAGTGATTTAGCTGCTGTTCAGGATATCCCTGATACCGATGGAGTCAGCGTCGTACCGACTTTGATGGGCAAAAAACAAAAACCTCTGGAATATATTTACTGGGAATTTCACAATCCGTTTCATCAAGCCATCCGTAAGGACCATTGGAAGGGAATTCGCTTCGGTCTCAAAGAACCGGTAAAGCTCTACGATCTTTCAAATGATCCTGAAGAAACCAGGGATCTCGCCGCACAACATCCCGAACTGGCTCGAAAGCTCGCAGACTTGCTCGATGGTGCCAGAACAGTCAGCCCGCACTGGCCTGGTCAGGACACTCAATAAGTGGGTTTGTTTCACACATTTTCCTTACGAAGCGATTTACCATGATTCGATTCCTGTATCTGATTCTGCTTTTTACTATTTTCTCTCCTGTATCAGCATCCGCCGCTGATCGGCCCAACATTCTATTTATTTTTTTAGACGATTTTGGCTGGCGAGACACCAGTTATATGGGTTCGGATTTCTACGAAACGCCAAACCTGGATCGTCTGGCTTCGGAAGGAATGGTTTTCAGTGATGCGTATTCCTGCGCTGCCAACTGTGCTCCCGCTAGAGCCTGCCTGTTGTCTGGTCAGTACACACCCCGTCACGAAATCTACAATGTTGGAACGTCCCCGCGTGGAAACGCAAAACATCGAAAGCTGGAACACATTGCCGGTAAAGACGTACTTGACCCTAAGATTGTCACGTGGGCTCATCAGTTACAAAAAGCAGGCTACACCACAGCCAGCATGGGTAAATGGCACTTAAGTGACGACCCGATTCCCTACGGATTCGACATCAACATTGGGGGAACCCATTCTGGAAGCCCCCCCAAGGGGTACTATCCACCTCACAAGAATGTACCAGGTCTCAAGGAGGCACCCCAAGGTGAATACTTAACAGATCGCCTGAGTGATGAAGCGGTTAAGTTCATTCAGAAGCACAAAGACAAACGGTGGGCGCTGTACCTGACCCACTTTGCAGTGCATACCCCTTTGAACGCCAAGAAAGAACTGGTTGCGAAATACAAAGCGAAAAAGACCGGTAAACTTCATAGTCATATCGCGATGGCGACAATGATTCAATCTGTTGATGATGGTATTGGAAAGATTCAAGCCACTCTGGAAACACTGGGACTTGTTGACAACACAGTTGTCGTCTTCTTCTCAGACAATGGAGGTTACAGACGAGCGACAGACATGAAACCGTTGAGAGGCTACAAAGGGACGTATTACGAAGGCGGGATCCGTGTTCCCTTCTTTGTTAAGTGGCCGGGAGTCGTCAAGTCAGGCACGCGTTCGGCCGAACCCGTTATTGGAGTCGACATTTACCCGACAATTTGTGAGATCGGTGGTGCTTCCATGCCCTCCAGTCAACCGGCGGATGGAGTGAGTTTGGTACCACTGCTGAATGGGTCAAAGAAATCTTTTTACAAGCGCCCCTTGTACTGGCATTTCCCAGCATACCTGCAGTCCTCCACAGGCTCAAAAGAACAGCGAGACCCGTTATTTCGTACTCGCCCCTGCAGCATAATCCGATCTGGCCCCTGGAAGTTGCATCAATATTTTGAAGACAACCAACTCGAACTATACAACCTTAAAGAAGACATTGGTGAAACGCATGACCTGAGTTCTTCAAAACCAGAAGTGACCAGACAATTACTCGCAACACTTCAGCAATGGCAAAAAACTTTGGGTGCTCCCATCCCTACCAGGCCCAATCACAAGTACGATGCAGAAGCCGAAGCAAGAGCCATCAAGGCGAGGTCTAACACTGGCAATACAAAACGGTAATTTTAAATACTCTTGTTGAAGACTTGAATGTATCACTTCAAAGGGTTAGAGACGGATTCGTTCGCATTTAAAACGACGTCTTCTGCTCATTCCCAAAACTCACTCTCAGTGAGTCATCCCCAATTACTGATCAGTTTGTTCACAATATTCATCTTTTAGGGTACTGTGAATCTATGAGAGAGCCTTATAGGAGAGCGATCTTATCGATTTTAAGTTCACATCTTGAAAATTCTCATCAGGCAAGTCAAAACCACCATATTCATCCCTGCATCTCCTCTTTATAATTGACTTGACACTACTCTCCGACTTCGTCCGTAACTCTTTATTTTTCTTATTTTTAATACTCATAATCCAGCGCTGCATGACTGAACAGGACTTATCAACGATTGACTGGCGACTGCGCAGATTTTTGCTGTTGGTGATGACGGTCAGTTTTGTTCTGACTCCCCTCTCCGCTCCAGAAATCTGGTGGCAACTGAGTCGCGGAAGAGTCGTCATTTCTGATTTGTCACCTCCAGGTCCCATTTTAACTGCCGGAAACAATCCTGCTGAAGCAGACTGGCTGGGAGGGCTCCCGTTTTATCTCGCCTATCAGGTAGCAGGCTTTTCGGGATTGATGATTCTAAAAATTGCCGCTGTGGGACTGCTGCTCTATTCATTATTGAATCGTTATGAGACACAGCTCAACTGGCGTGCTTTTTTCGTCGTGACACTAACCTTAATGGCAGCCAATCCTGCCTGGCAACCAACGCCGCGACTCCTGGATTGCTGGTTTTTATTTCTGACCTGGATCATGACCGAACGCTGGTGTCAGGAGCCGCATTGGAAAAAAAAGCTTCCTGTTTTGGTCTTACTCATCCTTTGGGCAAATATTTCACCGCTCAGTTTACTGGGAATTCCAGTGGTGCTCTTCGTTCCCTGGTTAAAAGGAGTTCGAACAGAGAGTACCTCAATTCGGAAACAGACTTGCCTCATGCTTCTTGCAACATGTCTGGCATTAATGGTCACTCCACGCGGATGGTTCACCCCTTTTGATTCTTTTGTGCAACTGTTTCCCGGCCTGTTTTATGATAGGGTATTACTCTCGCTTACGATTTGGCAACCCACGTTTCAGCAAGGCGCCACGATTGAAGTTCTGGCATTTGGAATTCTGACGGCGTGGATGGCTCTCTTACTAATATTGCATTCGGCGAATTGGCTTGACACCGTTGCTTTTCTTGCTTTCGCAATACCAGGTTGGACCAACTATGATTGCCTGCCTCCGTGCGTGATTGGTGTCTCACTACTGGTCTGTCAATGTATGCTCACCCACGATGTACCAGTCCAGGTTCAGAAATGGAAACTACTTATTTCTCCGGCAATGGGGAGGTTATTACTCATCATTGGTGTGTTCCTGATAAGCTGGAAGTCCGCTTCGGGTACATTATCAGGACACCCACAAAGATTAGGCTGGGGAATTGATCCTGAACTGGATATTACATTATTAAATCAAACGATTGGCCCTATCGACTATCGTGGTACGGGCCACTGTATGGGAATCGCTTCAACAGGCATGCTCTGCTGGATTAAATCTGATCGAAAAATTCAACCAGTCAGAACATTGAGGCAAGCGCTGCTGCAAGGGTTACTGTTTGAAGAGATCTCATTAAATCAAGAATTATCGAACGGCTGGGTATTTCAACATCCCCGATCTGATAATAGCTGGGGAGGCTGGTGGGTTCGACTGAAAAAAAGAAACTGCCAGTTGTTACTGGTACCCAATGGCGACGCGAAAACCATTCGCGCTCTGATAGACAGTCGTTGGCAACCGATGTCTGTTGATGCTTCTGTGATTCCGTTTGGCTGGTCTGGCGAATTGTTGAGTAGCCCCAAAATCGTGGCGCTACTACCTGCCAAAGAGTTTCTCAACCGGCAAGCCTGGACTTATTCACTTCCAGAGGCCTCCGGAACGCCTGATTGCTTTGACCTCTGGGGTGCATTCACCGGTCTTCCTAACCCGCGACCTTCCTTGTTACAGGCAAAAACATTCCGGGCAATGAAACTTTATACGGCCGCATTACGTGTTTTGCACCCATTATTGCAACACTACCATACTCCAGCAGTAATCCAGGAATTTCATCTGTGCCAAAAAGAACTGGGATATCAAGAGAAATTAGAAACCGGTTCAGCCAGCCATTTAAGATCACTGGCTTATCATACATCAAAATCAGTATGTGTTCGTCCGTTAGACTTTTCAGGTCTGGTCATAAAAGAACCAGTTGAGCCGCGCAAAGTCCCCGACACATTCCAGAACGCGATTCAGGACTATGCACGGGGAGACTGGGAGGCAGCCATCAAGAAACTCTCAACCGATGATAGCGAGACACTATATGCGAAAGCCCAGATCCTGCTCGAATCGGGTGATCCTCAAAGTGCGGCACTCTTGTTACAAAAGTTGATACAACAGCATCCCGACAACCGACTGGCCGTACCTAGTCAGATCATGTTGAAATCGATTCAATGAACGGTAAATTTCCATTTTTGACACCATTGTTGATACTGCTCCTGGCATGCGCGTCGGGCACAGCCTGGTACTTGTACGGCTCTCAGGAACACACGCCCTTTGTTCGCAAACTCCTTTCAGCCGAACAACCCGTAAAAATGAAACAGTGTTGTGAGTGTCATGAAAAAGTCTGCCATCAATTTGCAGGGGCACCGCACCTTAGAACGCTGAGGAAAGCGACCGATGCTGACGTTTTAGATAAATTTGCTGGCAAAGAAGTCACATTGAAAGAAAATGGGTACACATACCGTTTTTACGAAAAGGAAGGCGCTTTGTGGGTTGACTGTAACATTTATCCCAATCCGGTTCGTATCGAATGGGTCTTTGGTTCCGGACTCCACGCCTTGACTCCGGTTTCACTTTTCAAAAATGATTCAGGAAAATCGGAACTGTTGCAACACATCGTTTCCTGGTACCCAACAGGTAAATTAGGTGTCACACTCGGACTTCAGGAATTAGCGGAAAACACGGCTGGCATCCAATCGTTAGGGGAAGTGCTTTCTCATGAAAAAACCATGGGCTGTTTCGGTTGCCATACATCGTACCTGGGAAATGAACCAGGAGAAATCCAGACATCTCAAATGATTGCGGGAGTCTCTTGCATACGTTGTCATTTGAATGGGGAGGCGCATATCAAAGCGGTCGAAAAAGGAGAGAAAGATTTAAAGCTCACAAAATGGAATCAACTAACTCCCCTGGAGTCAATCAATCGCTGTGGGGAATGTCATCGGCGTTCTGATCAACTGGAGCCAGATGAAATTCATCCCAGCAATGAATTGCTGATTCGTTTTGCTCCGATCGGAATGTCTCAAAGTCCTTGTTTTATCAAACAGGGAGAACTCAAGTTGCCTCCCGGAAAATCCTCACGGTTTGACTGCACAACGTGCCATGATCCCCATGAGCAAGCTAGCAGAGATCCCGAATACTATCGAGAAATCTGTCTCAATTGTCATAGCAATCTTGAAGGACATGCCCCCGTCTGTTCACAGGAGCCAATGAAAAGTGAATGCCTGAAATGCCACATGCCCCCTGTCAATGTCCATGACAACCTCTCCTTCACCGATCACTGGATTCGAATTCGTGAACTCGATCAGCAGCGATTCCCTGATTTGAAATTTTAAAAACCTCAACAATAAACATCAGAGTTATGACATTTCTTCTTTTTCTTATGAGGAGTCATTATGCATACATTCCCCCTCAGATCCATCAAGAATGATTTCACATTCAGTTTAGTGCCTACCTTTTCAGCCCAGTCTTCAATGACGCAAGTCAATTGCCTTGCATAACAGCGATGCGTCTTTAATTCTTTCTTATACTGTGTATCATCAAACGTTCCTCTGGGTCCGAGAAACTCACGATAAGCACCGCAATCACGATGCTCTAAGATATAGACATCTTTGATTCGATGCAGTTTATGTGCGGTTTCTAAATGATTCATAAAGGTTTTACGCCAATGCTTATAATCTTTCCGATTCGCTCCAAGTGCCCCTAACGCGGCACCGGCCATGATCACATGGTCATACCGGTTAGTAAGGCCATCATGTTCCATGAATCGTACGACATCATCAACAAGCCTCAAATCCATACAACTAAGTAGAAGCACTGGCCCACGAGCTGGAAAGTAAGAACAATCCTGAACTTTGTCGTTTGATGAATTTTGCATGATTTTACTTTCAATTAAATTTGTTAACGTGGCTAGAACTAAGTCCTATATATTAAATTGCACATTGGTCCATTTATCAACAATTTTTTGTATACCTACATAATAAATTTACAAGTTATAGTTAAGAATCTTCTGTCAGAAGTGATGTAAAGACCTGATTACAATTTCTACAACTGGCGAAATTGCAAATTCGTTGATCAGAGCTACAAAGAGGTGAACGACATAAACCTTACTTCAAAAATGAAAATAGATGTTCCAGTTAAACGTCATGAAACAAGCAATACGTTTCTGGATTTGTTGAATTCGCAAATTCGATAATTTGGAAGACAAAAAACTCTGGAATATGCGATTCATATAGACGCTTAAAAGACGTAAATAAAATATTCATCTGTAATATTGAATAAAAGTACTGCCACCTGACTCTATAAAATTACAAGAATGATATTGCCATCTGGTTGTTCACAAACTAGTATGGATTTTAATCTACTTCACTAAGGTTAATCATGACTGCCAAATTGCTCCCTCTTTTATTGACGGCGTTGATTCTCGCTTGCCCCTTAAATTGCATGCAGGAAAACGTGGAAAGTACAGAGTCAGGTGTTAGTGCGTGCTGCAGCCATTGTCAGTCAGAGTCGAACAGCGATCCTCTGATCCCGCAACCTGCTTCTGATTGTTGTCAGTGTCTCTGTACTGGTGCCATTTTTGAAAACACCAACATCATTGACCTGACCCTGCTGAGTCTTTTATGGGGAGAACCCTCATTCCAGGACGCAAATTTTCAGCTCATCAGCTTAAGCCAACAGTCTGGCGAAGTCTCTGTTGAACCTGACAGACTTTCCGGGCGCGAGATCCGTTGTCTGCAGATGACGTTTCAGTGCTGATTCATTTCTGAGTTTTCGACGCTCTACCTTTTGTTCGTTCACAGTTTCGTTGCGGCCTGCGCGTGATTTCGTGTAATCAGCCGCTGATAAACGGCTCACTCAGAATGAAGTTTTTATGTTTCGTTTCTCATTAATTCCCTGGGAATATGGCGTTCGCAATTTATTTCGGCGACCGATGCGTACACTTTTAACACTGACTGGTTTAACCACTGTCGTTGTGCTGGTCTTTATCGTGATCGGTTTCATTCGTGGTTTGGAACACTCGTTGACTGTCAGTGGTGATCCGGATGTCGCATTGCTGTTTTCGCTCGGAATGGGAGAAAACCTGGAATATTCTTCGATTCCCATGCGTACGAACGAACTGGTGTCAGCCAGTGTGGAAGGCATTAAAACATTTCACGATCGCAAATATGTCTCGCCTGAACTTTATCTTGGTACTCAGATTAAGATTCCCGGACAAGATGAAACAGAAATGGGACTTGTACGCGGCGTGACTCAGTCGGCACTATTGGTTCGCAGACAAGTGGAACTGGAAGCAGGAACCTGGCCGGGACCGGGAGAGATTCTTGTAGGGCAATTGGTGGCCACCAAATTGAATGTCTCCCACGAGCAAATCTCCGTCGGCAAAGAATTGATTTTGGAAGGTCGGACCTGGAGAATCAGTGGTATTTTTTCCGCCGCCGGTTCGGCATTCGAATCAGAAATCTGGTGTCGCCTGGATGAATTACAGCAGGCAATGAAACGTCAGGATTTAAGCGTCGTTGCAGTCACTTTGAACTCGCCAGCGGATTACCCGGATCTGAATCTATTTTGTAAAGAACGTCTCGATCTTGAGCTCCAGTCGATTCAAGAAGTGAATTATTATCAAGGCCTCAAAAAAGATTATGGCCCCATTCGCATGCTGGCATGGTTAGTGGTTTTTCTGGTATCAGGTGCCGGTGTGTTCGCGGGTTTGAACACGCTTTACGGTGCCGTTGTCGGACGAACCAGAGAACTATCGACACTGCAAACAATTGGCTTTATGCGCCGCGCGATTGTAATGAGTTTGATTCAGGAAGGCGTTCTCCTGGCTGTGACAGCCAGTCTGATTGCCGCTCTGATCGCCATATTTTTGATCAATGGTATCTCTGTTCGTTTTACCATGGGTGCGTTCACACTCCAAATCGACAGCATTTCGCTACTCATCGGCTGTAGTGTGGGTGTGCTACTGGGGCTTCTGGGAGCAATTCCCCCTGCCCTGCGTGCGCTCAGACTGCCGATTGTCGATGGATTAAAATCAGTTTAACTACCGCTCGAATCATGTTTTCGGGCATAACAAAAATGAAAAAGGATTGAAAAAATGAAAAGTTTAATGTGCCAAATGATGTTGTTATCAGTTGCTACAATCTTAGTTACCGGATGCGGTAACTCAACTCCCACACCTGAAAACAAGAGTACGACTGAACTGGCTCCCAGCAAGCCAACTGCAACCACAGAAATCTTACTGACCAGTGAACCAGCGGGTGCGGAAGAAGTGATCAAAGCCCGTGAATCTGCTCAAAATGATGAAGAGGTCGTCATCGTGGGCCGCATTGGTGGCAGTGAAGACCCCTGGGTCGACGGCCGCGCTGTGTTTTCGATTGTTGATAATTCACTTAAGGCCTGTAGTGATATTCCCGGCGATGGTTGTGAAAAGCCTTGGGATTACTGTTGTGAAACCGACAAGCTGCCAACCTCAATGGCGTTAATCAAAGTTGTTGATGAAGACGGCACGCTCATTAAAGAAGATGCAAGAAAGCTGCTGAATCTGAAAGAACTGCAAACAGTGGTTGTCAAAGGCAAAGCAAAACGCGATGACACTGGTAATCTCACAGTATTTGCTAACGGGATCTTTATTAGGAAATAAGTGATGTCTCAAATTGACTTATCACAGTTAGCCATCGATCGCAGTGAGTCCTCGCAGATACGAGGACACACTCGCTTTCGATTCATCACACGTTATTTCTTACCAGGTACACTGCTGATTGGCTTTTTGTCGTTGATCTGCTGGGTCTCTCGAGATCTTGTGTTTCCGCCCAAGCCAGTCACAGTCATGCCTGTGATTGTGACGCAGTCTTCCATCCGTAATGCAGGAACGCCGCTCTTCCAGGCTGCAGGCTGGGTCGAACCACGGCCCACTCCCATTCGGGTTGCTGCGTTAGAGCCAGGAATCATTGAACAACTATTGGTAGTCGAAGATCAAAGTGTCAAAAAAGATCAACCCATCGCGTTAATGGTGAGAAGAGATGCGGAACTGACCTACAATCATGCCGTCGCCAATCTGAAACTGCGCAAAGCAGAACTGCAACAGATGAAAGCCATCTTAAAAGCCGCACAAATTCGTCTCGAGCAACCGGTGCATCGCGAATCTGTTCTCAGAGAGGCAGAAGCAGAACTGGCTAAGAAAAACACAGAACTTACCAATTTGCCTTTCATGCTCCGTAGTGCGAAGGCAAAAATGAACTTTGCGAAAAATGACTATGAACGCAGACTTTCCGCCAAAGCAGCGGTCTCACAGCGCACCGTTGACGAAGCGCTGACCGAATTGGAATCTGCCAAAGCAATATATGAAGAACTAGATAACCGCAAAGAATCTCTCGTAGCCGAGCAGAAAGCTTTACAGGCACGCAAAGACGCGCTGCAAAAAGAGCTGGAACTATTGACGGAAGAAACACAGGAACGCGATGAAACCCTCGCCAAAGTTGAAGCAGCTATCGCACAGTTGGAGCATGCCCAGGTCACAGCAGATGAAGCCAAACTGGCCTTAGACCGTATGACGATCCGTGCCCCCGTTGATGGGCGCATCTACCGGCTCATTGGGCATCCAGGCTCCAGTATCGGGAATATGCTGACGAAGATGGAAGGATTTGATGGCAGTACCGTTGTCACCATGTACCGCCCTGAAATGTTACAGATCAGGGTCGATGTCCGTTTTGAAGAAATTCCCAAAGTCAGCTTAAACCAGCCCGTGCAAATCAACAATCCCGCATTGAGTCAACCTGTGACGGGAAAAGTACTTTATATCAGCTCTGAAGCAGACATTCAGAAAAACACATTACAAGTCAAAGTCGAAATTGATGCTGCCTCACCACTTTTAAAGCCGGAAATGCTGGTCGATGTAACGTTTCTGGCCCCTGCGCTTTCGGAAGAGGCATCAAAAACAAATGAAGAGACTCGCATTTATATTCCCAGGAAAATGATTGAATCCAATGAAGCGGGACAAAGTTTTGCCTGGATCGTTGACCAATCTAAAAACATTGCCCAACGCCAATTAATTGAAGTCGATACGAAAACAGTCGGTCCTCTGGTTGAAGTCTTACAAGGCTTAAACCTGACCAGCCACCTGATCTCCACTCCCAAAGAGGGACTTATTCCGGGCGAGCGAATTCAGGTCACAGGCGAAACCGATCAGGAAGGAAACTAACTATGTCACTCGTTGTCATCAATCACGTCACGAAACAGTATCATAAGGGAGGTGAGACCATCACGCCGCTCGACGAAGTTTCGTTGGAGATCGAACAGGGAGAATTCCTCTCATTAATGGGTGCCAGTGGAACGGGAAAATCAACACTGCTGAATTTAATCGCCAGTATTGACCACCCCGACTCTGGTTCGATTATTGTGGATGGAACTGAAATCACCGCGCTCTCCCGATCACAACTCGCGCGATGGCGGGCCGCCAACCTGGGTTATGTATTCCAAACACATAATCTCGTCCCGGTGCTGACGGCATATGAGAATGTAGAACTCCCTTTATTACTGTTACCCATGTCTCGCTCCGAACGCAAAAAACGCATTCAAGTGGCATTACAGGCTGTCGATTTACTCGATCGGGCCGACCACTATCCACGTCAAATGTCAGGCGGGCAGGAACAGCGCGTCGGTATTGCACGCGCGATTGTCAAACACCCCAAAATCGTCGTTGCCGATGAACCCACGGGCGATTTGGATTCAGAGACGTCCGAGCAAATTCTGAATCTTTTAAAACGTCTAAACCGTGAGTTGGATATTACACTACTTATGGTAACGCATGATGCCGAGGCGGCACAAATTGCGGATCGACAATTCTATCTCGATCATGGCAAGCTCGTTCAGATACAACGTTGTGATGCAGAGTCATTAACAACCGCGGCAACTGTTAAAGGGAATTAAACGATGCAACTTATTCCTTACATCCTGAAAACACTTTGGGGACACCGAGCCCGGACGATCTTAACAGTCGCAGGCTCAGCAGTGGCCTTGTTTGTATTCTGCTTTATCCAATCGATCCAGGAAGGCATGAACGATCTCAAACAACGCCAGGAGGCCCGTGGCTCCTTAATCGTATTTCAAGCAAATAAATTCTGCCCCGCTACCAGCCATCTTCCCCAGGACTATGATCAACAAATCACAAAATTCGCAGGGGTCAAAGACGTTGTCCCGATACAGGTCTTTACAAATAATTGTCGTGCGAGTCTGGATGTCGTCGTGTTTTATGGAGTGCCCCCGCAAAAACTGCGTACCGCGCGGGATTTTCAGTTTATCTCCGGCAATTGGACTGACTTTGAATCACATCAGGACGCTGCCATTATCGGACGCGCGGTTGCCATGCGACGCGGCATCAAAGTCGGCGACAAATTTTCAATTGGTGATCTCTCGGTCAATGTGGCTGGTATCTATCAAAGTAGTAATCCGGCCGAAGAGAATTATATTTACAGTCATCTCGAATTTTTACAGAGACGCCATGGTGTCAATGATGTCGGCACAGTCACACAATTAGAAGTGATCTTAAAGCCGGGCACAGATCCTGTCGCCACGAGTATCGCCATCGATGAGCGATTTCGCGGTGGTCCCGTCGAAACCAATACGCGTGCTAAGGGAGTCTTCCAGGCAAAAAGTCTGGGAGATTTATCACAGTTAATTAAAATGGCTCACTATCTGGGGCTGGCTTGTGTAGGCCTGGTTCTTGCACTGGTCGCAACCACCACGTTGATGTCGGTCGAAGATCGTATTCAGGAACACGCGGTCCTGCGAACTTTGGGTTTTTCAGGATTCAAAGTTTTTGGATTGGTCCTTGCAGAGAGCACGGTATTAAGCATCGCTGGGGGCCTGACCGGCGTCGGGGCTGCATTGATCACTCTTAAAATCAGCAGCCTGTCCGTCGGAGCCGAAGCGGTCACTGTCGCCTTTATTCCTTCGCTGCATCTTGCCTGGGTGGGTATGTTGCTGGCGCTGGTTACCGGTTTGTGTGCTGGATTCATCCCTGCCTGTTATGCATCACGCACTGAAATTGTGCCCGCTTTAAGAAACATTTAAGCGGGTCTAAGTCAGTCCTGGAATCGGCTCGCCATCGTAGATGAAGTGCGGTCGGTCGATATCATCATGCCAATAGGTTGTTTTGGGTAAACCTAAAGCGCGATAGATGGTTGCCGCAAAGTTCTCGGGCTTCTGAGGTCGATCAATGGGAAATCCACCGACTTTGTCAGTCGCTCCAATGACACGCCCTCCTTTGATCCCTCCCCCGGCCAGGAAGATCGATTGGACGGCTCCCCAATGATCGCGGCCCGGACGGGCATATACTTTTGCCAGTTGTGATATTTTAGGAGTCCGCCCAAATTCACTGCACATCACAATCAGAGTGTCTTTCAACTCACCACTTTCAGACAGGTCATCCAGTAACGCAGAAACCGCGCGATCCGTCGGTGGAAATAACTTGTCTTTCAGATGGGGGAACAAATTGCCGTGCGTGTCCCACGATTCATTATTTCCCAGATTGACCTGTACCAGATTTACTCCCGTCTGTACTAAACGACGAGCCATCAGCAGTGACCAGCCAAAAGAGTTCTTTCCGTAGCGTTCCTGCGTTTTATCATCCGCATGTGTGACATCCATCGCATAGTGGACTTTATCATCATTTAAGAGAGAAATCGCGGCGCTACGATAGCGATCAAAGCTTTCAACCTGACCTGCGATATCGAGTACCTTGCGTTGTTTTCCTAACTCTTCAAGCAAACTGATTCGATTACTCATCCGTCCTTGTGTCATACCTTGAGAAAGTTTGAGATGCGGGGTTTGAAAAATACGCTTATCCTCACCGCCGCGTTGCTGATGATCGAACGCGTACTCGGGAAACGCACCATATGACTGAACATGAAACGGCGAGGCTTCGATGATCCAGGGATCACGATTCGAGCCCATTCTACCTGCAAATTGTCCCGGAATAACGCGACCTGTGCGATGCACAATCTTATCAGGTAGTGCAATAGCAGGTGGCAAGTTAGTACGGGGTTGAATGACATCTCCAGCGATGGCGGCAATCGAAGGATGATCTGTCGACATGGGACGACTCGGATTAAATCCCACAGGAATATCCGACCGTCCGGTTAACATGATATGATGGCCCATCGAATGCTCATTCGACCCATGCGTTAAGGAACGGCACAATGACCAAAGATGGCTCCGTTGCGCCAACATGGGAAGATGTTCGGAAATCTTCAAACCGGGAGTCTTTGTCGAGATCGGATCGAATTCGCCACGAACTTCAGCACTCGCTTCCGGTTTCATATCGAAACTTTCGTGCTGCGACAATCCACCCGATAGAAAAATGAAGATGCAGGACTTAGCCGTTTTATGTTTCGGTGGTGCCGCCGCTTCAGTTCGCAAAGCATCCAGATGATTGATTCCAAATCCGAGTAGGCCAATGGAGCCAACTTCAATTGCCGTCCGGCGGGAAATTTGTGGATGGCAGGGGGGACTGTTTGCAGGCATCTCAACTCTCCTGAACTCAAGAGATTAATACTAAAGCGTAAACAGTTATCTTAATAAGCTTTATAACGCATCAATATAATCTAATGCGATGTACAGTAAAAGTCCAATCGAAAGAAAGAATTTGATCATTTTCATATTCTCTTATTTCGAACTGATCAGCAGATCGACTCGAGTAAGATGCCAATTACTACTGAATTTAGCCACGTTCTCACAAAGTGACGATGAATCTTCAGAACGCAACTCAATTTTTTGATTGACGAAAGACGATACTGTATATATGCTTTGTTCTCGCTGATTCCCTCCCCGTTCACCTGGTGGTGGCCGCGTGTGACTCGCTGAAGGTAGTCACTTAAAAATAATCATTGCGTTTTTTCTTGTTACGGCCTGTATTGGAATCCGGGCCTGATTCTCATGGATGATTGTGAGTGCCTCAATGCGCTCATCAAACGCGCCCGATGCGCACTGGAGAAATCAATGAACCAGTATTTGACTGACCAGCAACAGCAAATTCTCGACTATATTACACATGAAATTGACAACACAGGACTCGCGCCTACTTTGCATCAGATCGTTTATGTACTTGAAATCCGATCGACTAACCTGGTTATGAATCAATTGAAAGTGCTTGAACAAAAAGGCTGGATAATGTTTGACCCGTTTCAATCGCGTGGCATCAGACTGACAGAAAATATCCCCAGTTACCGGCTCACGATTTATGGCAGTGTTGAAGAGGGGCGCATTGCTTTTGACAGAGCTGTTTAATCGTCTCTATTTTGCGTGTCACACGGAATCACTAATTTCTCAAATTTTTGATTGATACGATCAATTGTGCTATCAAAACAGAACACATTAGCATATGCTTATATGACTGAAGGGATCATTGCAGATCCAGTGCTCGTAAGCTGATTGTTTTTCGCCGAGGGTAAGTATTGATGCTCAGACTTGAAGATCAACCAGTTCGTTTGTGCGACAAAGTGCCTAGACGTTCCTTTATGCAAATTGGTGGTCTGGCGATGGGAGGGCTCTCCCTACCTCAAATTTTGAAAGCACAGGCACAAAGCGGAAAACCGTCATCTCACAAAGCTGTGATCATGATCTTTCTGGCGGGCGGGCCTCCGCATCAGGATATGTTTGACTTGAAACCTGATGCGCCCGCTGAGGTACGGGGCGAGTTCAAACCGATCAATACGAACGTACCCGGCATTCAAATCAGCGAACTCATGCCACGTGTGGCTGGTATGATGGATAAGTTTTCAATCATCCGCTCTCTCGTCGGCGCGGAAGGCCGCCATGATTCATTTGAGTGTTGCACAGGTCACCACTTCCGCAGCGCACAACCTCAAGGTGGCTGGCCTGCATTGGGTTCAGCGCTCTCCAAAGTGGAAGGACCGGTGAATCCCACAGTCCCTCCTTACATCGATTTATCACACACGATGGCTCATCACCCCTGGAACATAAAAAGTTCTGGGTTCCTGGGACTAGAACATGCTCCGTTTCGACCGGACGGACGTGTGATGGAAAACATGACGCTCAATTCCATCTCCCCTGCCCGCTTGAATGAACGTGCCCACTTGTTAAAGGGACTCGATCGTTTTCGCAACGTCGCTGAAACGCGGCTGACCGACGGAACCTACGATGGACATACAAAACAGGCTTTAGAAGTTCTCTCCTCATCCCGGTTAGTAGAAGCTCTTGATCTGGAAAAAGAAGATCCCAAGGTTCGAGCGCGCTACGGCAAAGACAGCCCCAAGGTTTTGAACTATTCGCTCGACAAAGGCTATCAAGCCATCATGTCCCGCTTTCTGTTGGCACGCCGCGCAGTTGAAGCGGGTGCCCGATGTGTGACTTGCAGCTTTGCGCATTTCGATTGGCACGGCAATAACTTTGCGTATGCCAGAAAGGTTGTCCCTTTACTCGATCAGGGTGTGGCGGCATTGGTCGAAGACCTCCATGAACGTGGTATGGATCAAGATGTCACCGTTATCGTCTGGGGTGAATTTGGAAGAACTCCGAAAATCAATCCCAGAGCGGGCCGCGACCATTGGCCGCGCGTGCATGCCGCATTAATGGCAGGCGGCGGAATGCAAAACGGGCAAGTCATTGGTTCTACAAACCGACTGGCAGAAGAAGCCGTTGACCGCCCCGTCCATATGCAGGAAGTCTTCGCAACACTCTATCACAACCTGGGAATCGACGTCGCTTCGACCACCATCGAAGACAACACCGGCCGTCCGCAATATTTAATCGACCAGCAGACACCGATTCGCGAATTGGTCTGATCCTTTTACGGTCTGATTACTTCTCTACACTTCGGATAATTATGACATCCCCAGAATTTCTGTCCTTGCTGATTCCCTTTTTTAGCCGTTCGAAGCACCATCGGTGTTTCACACTTAGGACAGATTGGTTTCTCAGGCTTACGTTTGAATTCTGCTTTAAGTGATGTCTGACTTGCTACCTTCTGCTGTATGGAGCCAGCAATATCTGAAACACGATATGTCTTTGCCGCTGGAACGCGCAAAAGAGTAAGACTTGCTGCTTCGAAAACAGAATCAACAAACTGATCCCGCTCTATCCGATCTTTTCGAGAGTGGCTCGCGTCGTCAAGCTCCACTCCAAGTAGGGGTCTCATGGTAGCTACCTCACATAATAGAAAGTCAACATGTTTACGATCTATCTTATTCAGAAAACTACGGCTCTCTTTCGATCTTGGAACAAAAAAGAGATCACTTAAGTTAACTTTCGTGCAAATAGTAAACTCTTCTTGAACCGCCTTTTTGAGAACGCAATAAAATGAGAATTCAGCAGGTGAAAGAAAATCATCTCGTAATCGATACGGAAGTGTTTTATTTGATTGTGAAGTAGCTCCTAAATCGATCCCAAATATCTTCAATATTGCCGTAAGGCAACCTTGAGGATTCTCGTTAGCAGGCATAACAGAACTCCGTATTGTTCAATGTAAGTTTTTTTAATTTGAATGTGCCTGCCAATAAAACAGTTTTTTATTGTAACGTTGACGATGCTTTTGTAACTAGCATCATCTGTTTGTATTTTAAATAATTCCATTTAAGATCAGTACTTACAATAGATACTCAGGTCAGTAGTGAATCTACCTAAGTCGTAAAAATATGATTTGCATGATCGTGATCCAGTAACTGACATCTGCATCTTTCTTCATACCTGCTGTTGCTTTTTATCAACTCGAATTATCTTCCTCTGAGGGATTGCACTCATTTCAAAATTATTTAATTCATGGATAAATGGTGTGACCTACATTTGGAACAAAGACACTGACTTTTGTTGAATGGGTTCCATAAAAAACAATGGCACATCGAAATCAACAATCAGACAAACATTATCAATTGCAATACCTTTGATCAATTTCCCCCTTGTTGAACACAGGTTGTTGTAATGTTCAACTTCCAGAGGGGGAATCAATGACTCAACACGTCTTAACACAAGAAATTGACGAAACAGTTACACCACAATTCGACAAGCTCAAAAACTATGACGCTGTGACGAGTCTTGGTGGTACGATTCTCATTATCGAAGACAGCAATACGCAGGCACGTATTATCAAAGAGTCCCTTAACGACTTGTCGCTGCATATCGAATGCGTCACGACCGGCCGTGACGCTTTAGATTGGCTTAACGAGAACAAGGCGAAGCTGCTGCTACTTGACTATGAACTGCCTGATATGAAGGGCATCGATGTTGTCGATGAACTGGGCAAACGAGGACAGCATTTTGAATTTCTAGTGATGACCGCCCGAGGCAGTGAAACTGTCGCCGTTCAAATGATGAAACGTGGTGCCGTCGATTACCTCATCAAAGACGATTCTTTTACCAGTCTGCTTCCCACGATTGTTGAACGCGCATTAGATAAAATCAAATCTGAGCAAATTTTAGAAATCGCTCAAAATGCTCTGAAGCAGGCGGAAAAACGGACACGTCTGATCATCGATTCCGCAGCCGATGGTTTTGTCTCCATGTGGGATGATGGAACGATTCTGGATTGGAATAAAGCCGCGGAACGACTCTTTGGCTGGAGCTATAAAGAAGCCATCGAAAAAAACCTCATTGATCTCATGATGCCTGAGAAGCACCGTGACCCTTTCAGAGAAAAATTAACAGAGTTTCGCAAAACTGCGATTCCACACACTCAGAATGAATTGATTGAAGCAACCGCTCTCAATAAAGCAGGACAGGAGTTTCCAATTGAAATTTCTGTTTCGATTGCTTCTGAGGGAGAGCCCTGCGTGTTGAATGCATTTGTACGAGATATTTCTAATCGTCACATGCTGGAATCCCAGTTAATCCAGTCCGAGAAGCTGGCATCTTTAGGTCAGCTGGCGGCTGGTGTGGCACACGAAATTAACAACCCCGTCGGATTTGTTAAAAGTAATGTCGGTACATTAAGTGAATATGTAGAAATATTCACACGACTGTTAAACGTCTATGGAGAATTAACAGAAGCAATACGCTCTGAAGACAAAACACAACAAAAAGTGCTGTTAGATAAAATTCAATCGATCCATGAGGAAGAAGACCTTTCAGATATCCAGGATGATGTTGTTGAACTTCTGACCGAGTCCTCAGACGGATTGGTCCGCGTCACCGAAATCGTACAAAACCTGAAAAGCTTTGCGCGACTCGACGAGGCGAGCGTCAAAGAGGCAAACATCAATGAGGGTATCAAAGCCACACTCAAAGTCGTCTGGAATGAACTGAAATATAAAAGCGAGATCCACACTGAATTAGGCGAGATCCCTGACATACGTTGTTCTCCTGGCCAATTAAATCAGGTATTTATGAATCTATTGGTAAACGCAGCACAAGCGATTCCCGAGCGCGGCACGATCACGATCAAAACGGAAGCAAACGCGTCAGAAATCATCATTCGCATTTCTGATACAGGCACTGGGATTCCTGAAGATCAGCTTTCACAGATTTTCACCCCTTTTTACACAACCAAACCCGTTGGTCAGGGTACAGGGCTAGGCCTGTCAATTATTTATGGAATCATCCAGAAGCATAATGGAAACATTGCTGTTGAAAGTGAAGTCGGAGTAGGAACGACCTTTATTATTCGGTTGCCACTGGAAGGGATGAGTGCATGAATCAAAAAACCATCTTATGTGTTGATGATGAAATCAATGTGCTTCGATCTCTCAAACGATTATTGAGAAATGAAGACTATCAGCTAATCACTGCCAATAGTGGTACTGAAGGACTTGCTGTACTTGCAGAGCAACAAGTCAGTGTTGTGATTTCTGATCAACGCATGCCTGAAATGACCGGAACTGAATTTCTCTTACAAGTCAAAGAAAAATATCCAGAATGCGTACGTGTCGTCCTTTCTGGATACGCTGATGCTGCGACTATCCTTGATTCCATCAACAAAGGTGCCATTTACCGTTTTTTAACGAAGCCCTGGAATGATGAAGAGATTCGAATCACAATCAGACAGTGCTTAAGACAGTATGAGCTGCTGGAAGAAAATCGCAATCTGACCCAAGAGATTAAACTTCAAAATGCGGAGCTCAGCAAACTCAACCAGCGATTAGAAGATCTGGTTGGTAAAAGCACTCAGTCTTTACATTTTTCTCAGGAAGTTCTGGCAAATATTCCCATCCCCGTGATTGGAATTAGCGCAGAGGGCATCATTGTCCTGGTGAATGAAGCCGTCGATCAAATGTTTCCAGAACTGCGCGACATTCATCTTGGCTCTGATATCAAAGATGCCTTCTCGAATGAGATCTACGTAACAGTTTCCGATTGCTTGTCTGGTACCAAACCAGCTGAGACAGATTCGCTGGACGTCTTTGGGAAACAGGTGCTCGCACATTGTAAAAGATTAACAAACGGAGAAGAACTACGCGGATGTGTTCTGGCACTGGAGGAAAAGCCATGAACGAAAAGAAACTCGATGAAATTTTCAAAATCGTGCGTAAGGTCCCCCCCCTGCCGGAAGTCGCTCAGGAGTTGAGTCGACTGGCCGGAGATCCAAAGGCGACTGCACAGGACATGGCGAATGTTGCCGAGACGGATTCAGGGCTCGCTGCTCAAATTTTACGAGTTGTAAACTCTTCGTTTTTCGGTTTTTCCAGACAAATCAACACAATCCCTCAGGCAATTGTTGTCCTGGGCACGCACGGAGTTCGCAATATTGCACTGGGATTAGCGGTAACAGCCCTGAGGCCGAATTTAAGTAAGGATGCCCCCCTATTTAAAGTCGATGACTTTTGGCGGCATTCTCTGTCAGTCGCAATCGGAGCAAGACAGCTCGCCAAAGACCTTGCTATTTGTGACCCGGAAGAAGCCTTTCTGGCAGGCCTCCTGCATGACATTGGAAAACTACTCTTAATTGAAGCCTATTCAGATCAGTACGTCGCGTTAATCACAACAGCTCATTCTCATCAACTGGCACTGCACACCCTGGAAAATGCAAAACTGGGGTTAAATCATGGAGATGTTGGTTTTGCGTTGTGCGAACGCTGGAAAATCCCTCAGTCTGTAGCTCATACCGTACAAAATCATCACTTCAGAAACAGTGATTTGTCTATTTCATCAGAACCAGATCAATTACTGTTCCTTGTCAATGCAGCAAATAATCTGGCGAAAGTATCAGGTATTGGATTCAGCGGAAATACATGTGCCACTCCATTTGGACAGCACTTTTCCTTTACGGGTGGATCGCTTTCTGGAGCAGTGCAAAAGACCCTACAGACTCTTCCGACTGAAGTAGCGCATACCGAGCGTCTGTTTAACATTACTTCTCAGCAACACTATCCAACTGTTTCAAATCCACCAGAAAACTGTGTGGGAATCGTGATTCAGGACCCACACCTCTCTCAAACCATCAGCTTGTTGTTACTGAGCCAGGGTATTGAAACCATCACAGTGAATGAGCAGATACCTTCCGGAGCATCGATGATCGCGGTCCTGACTGATGAAGACACCGCTCCTGAAACTTTACCGGATGAATGGTCTGATAACATGATCGCTTATCATCATGCTGGCATTGTCAATCATGATTTAACTCATGATGACAGCCAACTGGAAATCGATATCGAACAACTTCGTATCTGGCTCAATGACCATCTGACGAATTTAGCAATGCAGGAGACAGTATGATGAATCCCAAAATTTTATTCATCGACGACGAACCCCACATTTTGAAAGCATTTGCAAGATTGTTCCGAAAAGACAGTTTTGACATCATTACAACCAGCTCTCCGACAGAAGTTTGCGAACTTGTACAAAACGATGAATTTGCGCTGATCGTATCGGATCAGCGCATGCCAGAATTAGAAGGTACAAAGTTGTTAGAACAGGTCAGAGAACTCTCCCCTGATACCATTCGTATCATTCTGACGGGATATGCTGACAAAGAGGCTGCGATTGAAGCAATTAATCAAGGTTCCGTCTATCGGTTTTTAACCAAACCCTGGAATGATCTTGAATTACGCAATGAAATCAAGCGTGCTATTGATGAGTACAGTTTAAGGCAAGAAAACAAACGTCTGCAGGAATTGACCCTTTCGCAAAATGAAGAACTTCGCGATTTAAATCAAAACCTGGAAACAAAAGTCAGGGAACGTACTGAAAAAGTGACTCTCCTTAACCAACAGTTGAAGCAGGGGTTTATTGGTTCGATCCGGGCAATGGCCCAACTTGGTGAAATGCATAGTTCTGACCTGGGAGAACACGCCAAACGGGTCACTGTGACAACAGGACAGATCGGTAAACAACTCGGACTTTCTATGGATGATTTATTTCAAATCAACTCAGCCGCCTTACTGCACGACCTTGGTAAAATTGAATTACCAGAGAATTTATTGGCCAAACCATATAACAAGCTGATTCCCGTTGAGCAAAGACAGGTGCAAAACCATGTCATTCTCGGTGAAAAGATTGCCCAAATGGTGCCCAGTCTCGAAAAAGCAGCAGTCTTAATTCGCCATCATCATGAACACTTCGATGGAAGTGGGTATCCAGATGGATTGAAAGGCGAAGAAATTCCTCTGGGATCAAGAGTCATATTCGTTGCTGACTATTATGATCATCTCGCCAATAATAAATCGGGGGCACAACCAAAGTCACCTGAAGCAATTCTGAAATCAATGAAAGAACATTCCGGGACATGGTTTGACCCTCAAGTTCTCTCTGCACTTCACAAATACCTGTTGCCAGAGGAACATGAAAGTGCTCTCTTAGATTATCTTAACAAACAATCTGTGAACGATACCCCCGAGGTCAAACAGACACATAAGAAAGAAACCGTTGAATCGATTCATACTCAACACTCCGAGCTTGAATCTGTAACAGAAGCGGAAATGGATGTCACCGTTGAACAGGATCTTCGTCTGCGACCCTACGAGCTCAAACTGGGAATGACACTCTCACGTGATCTGTTTTCAAATAATGGCGGCCTCTTACTCCCCCGAGGTACAGTACTTGGCCAACGACATCTTGAAAGCCTCAGATCCCTGTCACTGGCAAACCCCATTAGTGATCGTATTTTTGTTAATTCCCAACCAGTAGAAGAAAAAAAGAACACTCTCTCTAAAGAAACTCCCCAGAAGACTCCTCTCCAGGTTTAAATTGAAAGAATTCCTTTTTTGCTCATCCATTGAGACTTTATTCAATTAATTAGAAACGGAGATTTTATGGGACAATCTATTCTGCTTGTTGATGATGAACCTAGCATTCTAAAATGTGTTCGTAGAGTGTTACGGCCACTAGAGAAAAAAGACATCGTCATCTTGACCAGCACTTCAGCCGAAAAAGCAATTGAACTCATTGAAATGCATCAAATCGATGTGGTTGTGACTGATGAAAATATGATTGGCATGTCGGGAACGGAATTATTGTCGTGGATTACTGAGCACTCGCCGGAGACCAAACGAATTGTTTTAACCGGTGACAATTCCATCTCGACCGCAAAGCGTGCCATTAATGAGGGAGGCATTAACGCATTTCTGACGAAGCCCTTTAGAAATGCAGAATTAATCGAGACGGTTCTTTCTGTGATACAAGCGAAAGACCAGGAAACTCGGGTTCAGGCAATTCAGAAAACGACGATACTTGAACTTTCAGAAAAAGTAGAAGAGTTCATTTTTCCAAATCTTGAGTGTTGAGATTCTTTTATTCTACTGAGGTAAAGCTGACACTCAATCTAGTGATCAACGAACCAAGTAGGATATAACCGATTAGCACTTCTAACATCACGAGTGCTTGTCCTGTTACACTTAGCGGATTCGCATGAATATCACCAAAGCCCAGTGTGGTCATTGTGACACAGGAAAAGTACAAGCATGAGTAAATTCGCATAAAGATGCTCGCACTAACCAGTTTGTCTGGTAGCTCCACAAACGGGAGTTCGCTTGTAATAATGTAGTCATCCAGCACAATCGAACTACTATAAATCATCGCAAATAGTAGAGCGAAACCAACAATGCAAGCCAGAATCCGTTGAGTCGAATTACCATAATCTGAAGACCACCAGAAAGCCTGCACCGCCCATTTCTTCATTGTTGGCATTTCCTGATATTTGGTTTCCCACATATGACGACGCATGTTCCACTCCAGGTAACTCAAATCTGTAATCGGATTAAATCGCGCGGTTCGTAGAGCAGTTCCAGTTGCGTCAGACTTTTTGTTATATTTACACCCACTAAAATAGGTTCTGGAATCGACAATCACATTCGTTAGTTCAGTAGATTCTAAATTCGTTCCTTGCAGAAGCGCCAAAGAAAGGTCAGCCGCATTTAAGATTGCCCCAGTCAAATCAGTTTCATTTAATTTTGAACCACTCATCTTGCACCAACTCAAGTCGGCATTACTCAAATCTGCAGTATTTAAATCAGCCTTGCTCAAATCAGCGCCACTTAAATCACACCAACTCAAGTCGGCTTTGCTCATGTTTGCCTGACTCAGATTCGCATCTCTCAAAATCGCCATTTTAAAAATCGCCATTTTGAGATTCGCTTGTTTCAAATTGACATTAATACAATTGGCATCATTAAAGTCTGCGTTGAACATGCTGGCTTTACTTAAGTCGGCACTGAGCAGATTAGCTTGACTCAAATTCGCATCATGTAAGTTAGCTTCATTCAGATTTGCATATCGTAAATTAGATTCACTGAGATCAGCATGAAATAAATTGGCTTTACTTAAATCAGCTTTACTGAGATTTGCTTTTTTCAAATTTGTATGAAATAAATTGGCTTCACTTAAATTTGCCTCGTGTAAATTCGCTTCACCCAGCTCTGCCCCACCTAAATTAGCACCACTCAAATCTAGTAAGACGTCTGGATTCTCAGATTGCCACTGCGTTAATGCTTCTGTTCCCTGCCTGACAATTTTCACATGCTCAGGATTTGACATCGCCAACTCTCCATAGTCTATAAATTCGTAATCAGGAGAGCGTATTATGGAAATCTACCGGGATGTGAGCAATAGAATCTCTGAAAGCCAGGCATTCATTTGCACGTGACGAGATTTCTAAAATGTGACTTGAGTGAAATCACTCAATTATGCTGTGCAATAGAGGCAACTTTGACGCACTTAAAATATGCAAAGAAAAATCAGACATAATCAAGGTGCAAAATTTGTGAGTTCTTTTCCATCAGCGGTCCCTAGTTCCAGATAAACCTGGGAACTCATATTTTCACTCAGAAACCGGACAGAACCATCTCCAAACCCGAAATGAGCTCCTCCCTCGTGATCACTGCCTGCGGATTGATAAAAATTATTATTAAACCCGCCTGCCGTCCCTCCTGAAATCCCGGTATCAAACATTGTAGCCACACCACCTGCCGCCCAGGCATCCTGACTGGCTTGTGGAGCCGTTGTTCCATGCAGCTTTTGTAATTCGCCTGTCATAATCGTATTGGAGGTTCCATCATCAACATCGCGTATCGAGGTATCACTGTTCACAGAAAACATACCCAGAAAACCATTACTGCCACCACCAAAAGTACCAATGAGAGAATCGGTGCGGTGTGTTAAATGAAAAAAATCTCCATCAGCCCAGCCATTCCCACCGCCAATACAAGTACCATAATCACATCCTCCTTTTGTAAATCGATTCGTGGGAGTACCAGCTGATGGATTTTCGCCGAGCATGATGCGATCATCGATCTTCCTGACTTTACTGCGGCGGGTGGGACAATAAAAAACAGGCAAGTTAGTCTCTGCAATAGCACGATTTCCTAAGACATTCGTACCAAAATTCCATTGATTATAAACGGCAGACTGATCCACAAACGGCAAAACCTGGAGAACCCAGCTGGTTCCATGTAACCCAATGCTCGTTGTATTGCCCGCTTCCCCCCAAACATCATAAGCCGTGGATGTTGTGGTAGTCGCAATCGCTCCTGGCGGAAAAACTCCATGTGTTTCATGATAGTTGTGCAACCCCAATGCAATCTGTTTCATATTATTTTTACAGGTACTTCGACGGGCCGCTTCCCGAGCCTGCTGGACGGCTGGCAACAAAAGTGCAATTAAAATCGCGATAATTGCAATTACGACTAATAGTTCAATTAATGTAAAACCTCTGTTCCGGATAGTCTTTCGCATCACAAGGCCCTTTAGATAAAAAAGAAATGAATCAAATAGAATAATAAAATGATTTATCTAATTAAAACGGCGCAGCAAAAACTCTAATATTTGGGATTACGAAATCAATTTAACATTTGAAATGCGGGATTTATTTTGATGTCAAATCAAAGTTAACCTCGTTTTCTCCTGCTTTGACATCAGCAGTGAGTTCTGATTCACCACTATACTTCTTAGGAATGGTTTCTACCTCATCCTTCAGCTTACTCACAACAACTTTATGCTTGCCAATGGCAGCTCCTGGTTCCTCACGAATATAAATCAGCTCATAATTTCCTTCACTGTCAGTCGTAGCAAAAGAAGACCTGACATTCTCAGGCATAAAGGTCACACTCGCATCAGCTAAGGGGGCACCATCCATAGTAATCTTGCCTTTTACCTGCCCTAACTCAGGTGCGTCACTTCCTCCACCACATGCTGTGAGAAAAAACAAACACCCAATAGAAATCGCAATGATAGAATAACTTCTTAATTGTTGCATGCCCTATGAATCCTTTATCAAATTATAGAAAGAGAGTCGTTCTCAATATGTAGAAAAACACAGAGAACCATCTGAGTTCTCTGTGTTATCAGTGGATCATCTACGAATCTTAAAACTCACCAGCAGTTGTTGTTCCATCGGCAGTTCCGATGCGATTAAAAGTTCTCGTATCGATATTTTCACTAATAAAGCGAACTGATCCATCCGCCAGTCCAAAATGAGCGCCTCCTACATGGTCACTCCCGGGTGCTTCATACTGTCCCCCGTTGATGCCACGGTTATCTCCAGATCCACTTTCGGCCGTACCAAGTTGCCCCATATCGGTATTGAAAATATTAGCAACGCCGCCAGCAGCCCAACCATCAAGGCTGAGAGTACTATCATTGCCAGTCAATCGCTGCATTTCCCCAACCATAAGCGTATTGGTCGTTCCATCTTTGATATCACGCATTTGTGTATCACTATTAGTATAGAAAATCCCCAGGTTGCCACCTCCAAAGGTCCCAATCCATTCATTACTGTTTCCTGGACCTAAGGATTCATGTCCTGTACCTCCAAACCCATCGCCAAATCCGTTACCAGAACCTTTACAGGCACCGTAATCGGTTCCCCCTTTAGTAAATGGATTTGTGATGGTTGTTGATCCAGGTGTTTCGTCCAATTGCATTTTTTGATCAACTTTGCGAACTTTACTACGGCGTGAGGGGCAGTAAAAAATAGGAATATCGACTTCCGCAACGGCTCTATTTCCCATCACATTGGTATTAAAATTCCAAAGGTTATAGGTATTTGCCTGATCCACGAACGGCAATACCTGCAACATCCAGCTTGTCCCATGCGCATTAGTCGCAGTTAGGCTACCTGCTTCCAACCATTCACGCCAACGAACTGCATTTCCGGTGACACCATTCGTCTGAGTTCCAACAGATCCTGGTGGGAATACACCATGTGTTTCATGATAATTGTGTAATCCGAGAGCAATCTGTTTCAGATTGTTTTTACAAGTCGAACGCCTGGCTGCTTCACGCGCCTGTTGGACCGCCGGTAACAACAGTGCAATCAAAATCGCAATAATCGCGATCACGACTAACAGCTCAATGAGAGTAAAGCCACGTTTTTGTGAGTGTTTCAGATTCATTCCTTTTCTCCTAATAAAAAAATAAGAACAATCAGCATTGATAGATATAGGCCTGCCTGAAGAGGCATATTATTCATTAAATCTTAAAATTAATAATTTGTTCTGAACTGATGATGAATCGATGAAGGTCGGCATTTGAATGTAGAGCAAACTACACTAAATACTTATGTCAAATAACCATGCAATTAATACAATGGTTCATTAATATACACTTACCAATTAGTAAGTCTACTAGGAGTTATGACAATAAGTCAAATGATTTTTGACCTAAAACGCTGTACTGAATCTGACACACACGTCCACCATAATTCAGCAACCTATCAAGAACAGTGTCCAATGCTTACCAGGTATGAGGAAAAGTAGACTGAATCAGTGAAAACCAAAACCTCCGACTCTTTTCCAATGAGTCAGATTTTTCTGGCATCAACCCCCACTAATCGTAAATAGCGTGTTACTAACTTTTAGGCTTAAACCAGACTGTTTGGCATTTCAACTTCAAATACGATTTCCAAATGTCTATGAATCTCTCAGCTCTATTCACCCTACTATTTTTGTGTCGTTTTATTTTTAAAGGAACGAATATTTTACATGTGATATAATCCGATGATTGAATATTTGAAGGTCACTTTTTAGATTGAATGATTCAAATAGACTTGCAACTCTTTATAGTTAAAAATATGCGGAACACTTGCCGCCAGCGCAAAGGAATTTTCAAATGCCAATTCGAATTCTGCTTTCTATTATGCTGTTACCATTTTGCACCTCGTTTGCGACAGCCGAAGATTGGCCGCAATGGCTGGGTCCCGGTCGAGCAAGTATCTGGACTGCTTCCAACATTGTGGAATCTTTTCCGGAATCAGGCTTGGAAGTAAAATGGAGAACCCCTGTTGGTCTTGGATATAGCGGACCTGCTGTTGTAGGTGACAAAGTCTATGTGATGGACTACATCAAGCAAGCCGGTGAGATTGTCAATAACCCAGGCGGCACAAATAAACTCGAGGGAGAAGAACGTGTTTTATGCCTGTCAGCTGATACAGGTAAGTTGCTCTGGAAGCATTCCTACAACTGCCCTTACGACATTTCTTACGCAGCCGGCCCCCGCTGCACACCCACAGTCTCAGATGGGAAGGTCTATACATTGGGTGCAGAAGGCAACCTATATTGCCTGGACGCAGAACGTGGCAATGTCATTTGGAGTAAAAACTTCAAAACAGACTATGACTCCAAAACCCCAATCTGGGGACACGCCGCCAGTCCGTTAGTTGATGGTGACACTTTATACTGTCTGGTGGGAGGCAAAGGGGCGATCGCTGTGGCGTTTGATAAAAATACAGGCAAGGAGCTTTGGCGTTCATTGGATAACCCTGAAACCGGTTACTGTCCGCCCACCATGATTACTCATAATGGATCAAAACAGCTATTGATCTGGCATCCATCTGCACTCAATTCACTCAATCCCAAATCAGGTAAAGTCAACTGGAGTATTCCACTGAAACCCGGTTATGGAATGTCGGTGACCGTTCCCCGCCAGAAAGAGGATTCACTCTATGTCTCAGCAATCGGTGATGAAGCGGCTCTGATTCAACTGGGCAAAGGAGAAACTCCCTCAGCCAAAATCGTCTGGAAAGGAAAACCCCGCTCCGCGCTCTATTGCTGTAATAGTACTCCTTTTATCGATGGGAATACCGTCTATGGAAGTGATATTAATTCAGGAGAGTTCGTCGCCGCTGACTTGAAAGATGGTAAGCGCATCTGGTCTACAAAAAAAATAACCAATGCAGGCCGACGCGACCGTCATGCCACAGCATTTATTGTGAAGCACAACGACAAATACTTTCTCTTTACTGAAAAGGGAGACTTGATTCTGGCGGATCTGTCACCAACGGGTTACAAAGAAATCGATCGTTTTCATGTACTTGAACCAACCAATGAAGCATTCGGCCGTTTGGTGGTCTGGAGTCATCCCGCGTTCGCAAACAAGTCACTCTTTGCGCGAAACGATAAAGAATTGGTACGCGTGAACCTTGAGAAGTAAATGTTTCAATGCGTAAGCAATTTTGAATTATCCACTAGAATCACCCCCGATCAATGAAATCATCAATGACCGGGGGTGATTTCACGGATGAACTTAAGCCCGCACTTGATAATAAATCTTATTGATAATCTACGGTGTCTCTTTTTTTTCCAGCGTAGTTTCTGGTTGCTTCGTTTCCACTGCGTCTTTGTTTTCTGCGGTTGTAGACGCGTACAACTCTGCTTCTGGATAAAAAGCATACCACGCAAACCAGAAGGAATACATCCAACGCAAATCTTGATCAGCATTCACAACGCGTAGCGTTTTACCGTTTGGATTATAAACCAGTGTGAATTTTTTCCCCGCCAGTTCCTGTTCGATTTCAGTGACCTTCGTGAGATGCGCAAATGCGGTCACTGGGTAAGCGCGTTTCTGGTCACCCACCCAGATTCCCAACAGTGGCGTTTTATTAGATAAACGATCGTCATGCTTGTTAACATCGAACATTAAAGCATCATTGGAAAAGTAACCAGCATAAGCACGGTTTTGATAATCGCGTGGATGACCGGTATCCGTTGAGAGAACTTGCGTTTGCGGATACCGTTGTTTCCAGTCTTCCCAAGTCGTCAGTTCAACCGGCAGCGTAATCAGCTTCTCTTTCACACGAGGTCCCGCAACGGATTGTGACATCAGTTGTGACCATAGCCCATCCGTTTTTCCTGATCCTGTTCGGTCATAGAGCAGCACATTACTATTGTATAAAAAACCTGAAATCCCAAACTCGATCTCTCCACCTGTTCCCTTACGATTGTAAACGGCCAACGAATCACATAGCGGACAATAGGTAACAACGAACGACGTTTCGCCAATTTTATCGTTAACGGCTTCGTGCATATCCATAATTTTCAGAGGATAGGCCCGTGCCTGCCCTTCGAATATAACTCCTGCTAACCGATCGGCTGGCTTCATAAAAGTTGCCTCGGCCACAGTCATGAATTTGGGATTCGTAAGTGCAGGAATTCCATCTTTCGGAACGCCACCGTTGCGAACCTGATCGTTCGGCAGTGTGAGCCCCTCGGTATTGAAACCGGCATCTTCTGGATTCCTCGGTCCGGATCCCGCTCCTCTCGCCTGGACCACAGATTGGTTCAGACAAACCGCAACGATCTCGGCTCGGTGATTCCACCCATACCAGCCCGCAAAGGAAATCCCCAGAACCGCGAAAAGTAAGAGCGGTTTTTGTGGCCGAGAACGTTGGGTCGTAGGTTCGTCAGTTAGTGGCTCAGGCACTTCCGAATTTGAGTTTGAATCGTGCTGGGGAGAAGATTCCATGCGGCTCTCCTGTTCAATAGAGGTCGGTATTTGAAATAGACCAAGCAAACCTTCCTCTATCAGAAACGATTCCGCATCAGGAATATGTATAGCAGTTCACAAATCGACTTGAAAAAAGAAAACCATGCTGAATTCGACAAATGGTAGACGAGTGTCTTTTAATTCCATCTTCCAGGTTGTTCTGAATCAGCAAACGAATTCTACATTCATCAGTTCTGGCCAATCATAGGTACTTTCCAAACAGTCACCCCCAGATGATAGCCAGAGTGTAAAGGAGAATTGTTCGAATACCAGGCTGTGACGATACTGCCGTTTGCTCTCTGAACACTCGAAGGATAGCCGCAATCGCCACCATCGGCTGTGTCTGCCAAGCGTAATGACTGGCTCCAGGTGCGTCCTTCATCACTGCTGAGTTTCGCACAGACTCCACGCTGTCCATCAACACGCACACCATAACTGAGCAGCAAACGACCATCCGTAAGACGGGTCAAATGTCCGTTAATCTCATTACGTTTCGTAACGGCTACCGGCTTCTGCCAGGTGACACCATTGTCATTGCTACGGATCAGTTCCACCTTGTCAATGCGCGCTGCGGCCAGCCAGTCTTTTCCCCCCAGTGGAAAAAGATCGGTTTCATTATGCCGCGATCCGATTACGGACACCACCTTCCAGGTTCGGCCATCGTCATCACTGCGCAGATGCGAGGAGCGCCAACCTTTGGTTTTTGTCGACTGGGAAGCATCGCGGAATTCGCCCTGATAACACGACACATGCAACGCGCCATCAGCTCCTGCCCAGATATCGCCAAAGGGAATGTATTCCGACCAACCCGATTGTGCTGTGGGGAAAGCATCCCGCTTTTCCCAGGTACGTCCACCGTCTGCCGAGCGCATGACCCAACTGCTCAAAATTGAGTCGCGAAATGCAGGTTGTTTGGGACGCGAGGGCTGCTTTATGTTACTCCAACCAGAACATAACACGACAAGATCACCATTCTTTGCTAATCCCGCAGCATGATTCATCCGCACCGTATTGGGCTGATGCCGGGTGACAGTGCTGCGCTTCTTCCACTTCACTCCATCAGTGCTGGCCCAGCAATCAATGTCACCTTCCTGTTGGCCGTGGCTCGCTTTGTTATGGAAAATCACAATGATGGTACCATCTGGCATCAGTGTCAAATTCGGCCAGGCACACACATTCTCGACAGCAACGACCTGATGCAGAATCTTCGGTTCTTCTGCTGCAAGCATATTTACTAACAACACAGACTGTATTAAAGCCACAAAGATCCGAAGCGAAACAGGCATGAGAACACCTTTTCAAAATACCCAGTAAACTCAGATTTAATGAATACGTGAGCTACTGGGACAAGAATGATTAAAAGCAGACCGGCGGTGAATTGAGAGCCTCATCTTATCCAACTCTTACTTAAAATACAGTAAAATGTATTCGTAGAGCAAAGCAATTCGGCCTCACTTACCGTAGCACAGGCAATCTTTCTTTCAGTTTTGCTAGAATTGTTGCCTGTTGAGCCTCACTTTTTTCTTTGACCATTGATTCTTCGGCTGTCGCTTTCAGAGGGCAATTGCGGCACATGACAAGAATATAAGCCGAGGGAATAAAGTACAGAGCCAACAAGGTCGCACCACCCACACCACCGGCAATCGTAATTGCTAAAGGCGGCCAGAATCCACCGCCGGCCAGCACGAGAGGTAAAAAGCCAGCGACTGTCGTCAGCGAAGTCGCCACAACGTGCCTTGTGGAGCGTAAGACAACATCACGAACGACAACACGATTTCCGATTCGCGCCTCGGGATTTGCGCGTAACTCAGCTAAAACAACAATCGCATCGTTAATTGCCACACCCGCCAGTCCCATGGAACCCACAATCGCCATAAAACCAAAGGGAAATCCGAACAACCATAACATCCCCAGTCCCAGACCAATAGACAAGAACCCCACACTTCCGACGAGTCCCGCAACGCGAAAGGAAGAAAAAGAAAGTACTAACGTTGCCACCATCAAAACCATCAACACACCGACATTGACAAGCAGGTTACCCACAGCATCATCACGCTTGGATGCTTCCCCTCCCCACTCAAAGCGGTACCCCGCAGGAAGTTGAAATCCAGCGTCCTTTAAGTTCGACTTGAATTCGGTGAGGACTTCGGCGGGAAGGACACCTGCTTTAATATAAGCCTGCACCTCATTCATCCGTTCGCCGTTAAAGTGAGAAATCGCAGCGACCTCAGACGACATCTCTACCTTTGCAATAGCGGTTAAAGGTACATACTGAGCTTGTCCGTCGGCTGTTTTCTTACGGGAGATGAGTTGCAATGAAGCAATGTCCGCAATCGCTCCTCGCTGATCATGCGGTACACGAATCCGAACGGGAAGCTCTTCGGTTTCTTCCAGGATACTCCCCCCCAGTGCCCCTTCTAATGAAGCATTTAACTGCCTGGATATTTCCGCGTGGTCCAGTCCTGCCAATCGTGCCTGCTCTTCATCGATTTTCAATGTGAGTTTAGGCAACGGGTCTGCCAACTCCGCTTTATGGTGAAGGACATTCGTTGTTTTACTCAGAATCGTCCGCAGTTCATCACCAAGCAAACTTAGTTGCTGGAGATCGGGCCCGAACAATCGCACTTCAATCGGTGCATCGAAGGGAGGCCCCTGCTCCAGTTGTCGGACCAGCACACGGGAATGAGGAACTTTGAGATCGAGTTGTCGCTGCAACTCATGTATTAACTCCTCTCCACCAGAGGAAGATTCTAGTTGGACAAGTGCTTGTGCATAATTCGAGGAATTTTCGCGTTTGGCAGTGATGTTGTAATAAAACTGAGGCGCACTCTCACCTAAAAACCACTCGATCCCCTTCACTTTGGGATTCTCTAAAACAACGCGGCGAATGGTCTCAATCGTCTCGCGCGTTTCGGCCATCGAAGCATGCGCGTTTAATTCCAATTCGATATTCACCTGATCACGGTCGGCTGGAGGAAAGAACTGCTCCGGCAATTCACTGGCCACTAGAAAGCCACTCACAGGCAGAACACAGCCCAGAGCAATGCCGAGGAGTGGGCGCGCAAACAGAAAATCCAGAGATTTCTGATAAAAGGCGCGCATCCCGGCATGACTGAAGCCAACCTGCCACCAGTGGGCTTTAAGTGAATCCTCGTTTTGATTTGCAAACAGGGCAGCAATCGCCGGAATGACGGTCATGGCCAGGAAAAAGGAACTGCTGATCGCCAGAATCACACTAATTGCAATGGAACCAACAAATTCCCCCGCAGGTCCAGGCATCAAGGCAATCGGAGCAAACGCCAGCGCAGTCGTTAAGGTAGAACCAAGCAAAGGTACCGCCAAATGCCTGACAGTTGAGATCACAGCCTCTTCAGGTGTTTTACCGGCATGCAACTTTGATCGCACTTCATCGACGACCACTATCGCGTTATCAATCAATAAACCTAACGCGATAATCAAGCCAGTTACAGACATCTGATGAATGGGAATGTCCAGGAGACGCAGGCCTGCAAGCACCATGAACGCCGACAATGGTAACGCAGCTCCAATCACCAGGGCATTCCGCCATCCCATCATGAAGACAATCACGCCAATCACGGCCAGACCACCAAACAACAGATTCCTTATCAAACCATTGAGTCGTGCTTCAACATACCGATTCTGATCAAATAGTGTCTGTACCATCACGTCGTCAGCCAGCGATTCCTCAAATTCCTGAATGGCTGCTTTCGCAACTTGACTCCAATGATCAATACGCACACTATCACGCACGAAAACTCCCAGCGTGACCGCAGGTTGTCCGTCAGCAATGACCAGACTACTCAAGGGTACGGCAACTCCCTTTTTAATGGTCGCGATGTCACCCAATTGCACAGAATGTCCTTCGGCCCCAAACTGGACCGGAGTATTGGCTATTCTTGAAAGAGAATCCAACTCCGAATCGACGTCAATTAATAGGTCGCTTGTTTCACCTCGCAAAAGCCCCGCAGTCAGCTTGGCATCAGAGGATTCCACCTGACGTGCAATTTCTTCGACACTGAGCCCCAAAGAGGCTACTTTGTCAGATTGAATCTCAGCGATGATCTCTTCATCTGGATCACCAAACGTGTCGATTTCTTCTGTTCCAGAAATCGCTCGTAAACGATCTTCCAACTGCTTAGCAGTACGTCGAAGGACTGCGTAATTTACTTCATTCGGATTATTCCAGACCAAAGCGAGAATAATCGCATAAGCTTTTACTTCTAACTCTTCAAAATCCGGCTCCCCTGCACCTGTGGGGAATTCAAGGCGTGCATCATCAATTTTATCTCTGATCCGCGACCAGACTTCATCGACTTCATACACATCATCACGCAACTCAATCGTCATGTTAGACATGCCGGCACGGGAGATCGAACGCAACTCTTTGATTTCATCGAATTCTCTGAGTTCTTCTTCGATTTTTTCTGAAACCAGAGATTCGACACGTGTTGCATCAGCACCAGGAAAAGGAGTATTCACGCGTGCGACGCGCTGTGTGAGCACCGGATCTTCCATCCGTGGCAGCACATAGAAACTGGAAAGGCCAGCAACTGCAATGAGCGCAATCAACAGAATCAATAATCGACGATTCCGATAAAACAATCCTTCCAGCATGATTGTAGTTCCCGTTGATTCCCTGAAAGGTTTCCCTTTGATTGATGAGCGCTGATAATTTATTCTTTAGTTTCAAATGGTAGTTTGACAAGTGACAGAATTAATCAGCGAACCGACTTAATTTCCACTCTTTGATTACTTGCTAATTTGTGAGTTCCATTGATAACAATCTGGTCTCCCGTTTTCAGTGTACCTCGTACCAATACTCGATCTCCTTCCGTATGCAAGATTTCAATCTTTCGTTTTTCTAATATCAATTCACTGTCTGATTCTCCGTTAATCACGGCGTACGCTGACCAGAGCCCTCGTTCGCCTCGCGCCAAAGCGCTGAGTGGTAACCAGAACCCTCGCATTTCAACCGGTTCTTCGATTTCAATGCGAATGACCTGACCTGGTACAAGGTGTTTGGCTGCTTCTGAGTTAAGCGATAAAACCACTTCCTGAGTACGCGTTACCGGATCGAGTTCCGGTAAAATGGCTTTGAGCCTCGATTCATACGACTTGCCGTTGAGCTGTACTTGCTTTTGCATGCCATGCTCCAGGCTTTTGGCCATTTCCACGGGCACCCCGATCCGCGCTTCGAGCTTCTGGTCTTCGACGATCTTGAATAGAGGCATATCGGGTGAGATGACTGTTCCTTCATCAGCATATCTCTTGGAAATTCGCCCGCTAAAAGGAGCGGTTAACACAGTATCATCGAGATCTACCTGATTATCTGCCAGTGATGCATCCAGATTAGCCACCACTGCTTTTTGAGCAGCAATCTGCTCTTTACGAGTTCCTTCTTTCAATTCAGACAGTCGGCTGATTGCAGCATCTAACTGTGCTTTTTGTTGTTGTAAATCAGATTCTGAAGCTTCGAAAACAGATTTAGAAATCGCGTTACGCTTTAGTAGTTTCTGATTCCGACTATGATCGGCATCCAAATTTTTGTGTTTCGCTTTCAGTTGCCTGACTTCTGCCTCGGCGACTTCAATTTCCTGACGACGTGGACCTGCCAGGAATTCCTCAAGCTTTGCCTGTGCCGCTGCGCGCTCTGCTTGAAGCTTTCGTCGCATCACATCTAAATGCCTCGTACTTAAATTCGCTAACGGCATTCCCACCTCAACGTGGTCACCTTCATCAACGGCAATTTTGATGAGCTTTCCACTACGTTCGAATGCCAGTTCACTCGTACGAGCCGCAGTCACTTTACCCGTATAATTTCGCTTCCTGGCAAACGACTTAACAGGCTTGAGTTCAATCACATTAACGGGAATTCCCTGCTGTGCTTCATCTGAGGAAGTGATCTCTGTTGAATAAGCAACCTCAGAAAAAGCCCACAACAGAGCAGCCAGAACAACGATTGAAAATGCGATCAATACAAAGTAAAAGCGTTTCAAATAATCTGCCACGATTTGACGAATCGTCATTTTCTGCTCAAAAAAAAGGGAGTCAGACAGTGATTTGCTGGAGTTCATTTCCAAACACCTCCTCACAGACGCGTTCAAAGACCGCATCGTAATCAACTTCAGAACTGAGCGACTTCCACTGAATACCATCCAGAAAACGATTATAATTTCGACGCAAGGTTTCGAAGGGATTGGAAATTCCTAAATCTGCCAACGAATTGCTCGTCGCAATGATTGAATATCCACCAAATGAAAGTGACCAGAGGCCAAACACAATGTCTTCAGGTGTTGTAGAATCATTCAATTTTAAATCGCCACTGGCAATCCCATCACGAACGATTCCACCAACAACGCCAATACAACGATGCTCACAATTTGACATAACTTGCCGACGTTCTTCTGACGTTTTATCCCAAATGGAATCCAGTCGAATCGTTTGTTCGACACGGAAATGATCAGGATAAAGTTTCACAAACAACTCGGCAGCCGTCCCAATTGCAGCGATCCGTTCGCGCGAGGTCCCTTGAAACAACGCCGCCTTTTCAAACATCGTCAATCGTTTTTCTAACGTCTGAATGGCAAGCGTAATAATGATTTCTTCTTTGCAGGAGAAGTGGTTATAAATGGTCCCCTTCGAGTAATCCAACATACTCGTGAGACGATCCATATTGAGCCCGTTATATCCCCCCTCAATAAACATAGGCCGCGCGCATTCCAATATTTTGGCTTCGCGTTCCTGGATTTCACGTTGTTTACGATCTTTTGTATTCATGACACCACTATTTTGACGGATCGTCAATTTTTGTCAACATATTTATCATATTTATAAGAAATTTCACCTATTTCTTATTTAGCCTCGGTTTACAAAACAATCAAATACAAACATAAGATATTACAGTAAAACCACTTGAGGCAACCACACCCAAACTAACTGAAAACAAGAACACAAACCCTACCAATAAAAACCTAAACGGTTATATTCTGGTAATTTGATGGCCACTGCGTCATTTACTCTATTTTGTTAGATTCGAATATCAAAAATTTTCTATCGAAAAAAATTAGTACTACCACGAAATACACGAAAAAGCTTTTGCGAAGCCAAAAGGGAAGCGTAAGTTTAATTGAATTAATTAGAACAAATACAATGCAATCATTTGTAATTCAGATGATTTTTGAGAATCACAACAAACCTGGATACTGAGAGAATCATCCTACAAAATATTTATTTTGGTCAATTCGACCTTTCAGAGTTTCTCTTGAAACAAGGATTTTTCGTGTCTTTAGTGTATTTCGTGGTAGAAAATTGTTTTTACACTTAGACACATAAAATACGTTGGTATATTTCTTTTAACCCTCAACCACACTTGAGCATCAGAGTCAACACGTTTGGCATTCAACTCATTTCTTAACTTCAATATTCCAGAAGCTTAGCTACTCTGTTCTTCTTTTTGCTTCTGATATTCTTTGAGTTTTCGGTAGAGTGTTCGTTCGCCAATGCCCAGCATTTTGGCTGCCTCTTCGCGTTTGCCATCTGCCAGATCGAGGGCTCTTTCAATGTAGTAACGTTCTACTTCAGAGAATGGTCGTCCAATCAGAAAATCAGCGCCGGATCGATCGGAAGTATAACTACTATCTCCTTCGGGTACTCCCAAAGGAACAATTTCTTCAGGTAAATCATCCAAGTCCAGCATGCCGTCTGTATCAAGGACCAACATTCTCTCCGAAGCATTTCTCAACTGGCGAATATTGCCAGGCCAATCATAAGTCATCAACGCACGACGGGCTGCACGAGATACACCTTCGTATGGTTTGTCGTATTGCGTAGAAAGTTCTTTCAGAAAATGATCGGTCAGCAAGGGGATATCCCCGCGTCGTTCTCGTAAGGGAGGTAACTCAATTTTCACGACGGATAAGCGGTAATATAAATCCTGGCGAAAGGATCCCTGCTTAACCATCTCCAACAGATCGGCATTTGTTGCGGCGACCAGACGCACATTCAAACTGATTTCCTCGTTGGTTCCCAGTCTGGCGATTTTTCTGTCTTCTAATACTCGTAATAATTTGATCTGGGTCTGCATCGGCATTTCACCGACTTCGTCCAGAAATAACGTTCCACCATTGGCATGCTCAAATTTCCCAATACGCTTGCCAACCGCACCGGTAAAAGCCCCCTGTTCATGACCGAAGAGCTCACTTTCCAGAATACTGTCTGGCAATGCAGAAATATTGAGCGGAACAAAGGGTTTACTTTTTCGCTCACTGTTCTGATGAATTGCCCGCGCCACCAGTTCTTTACCAGTTCCACTTTCTCCTGCAATCAAAACAGTACTGTTGGTGGAGGCAACATTTTTCAGTTTTTCGATGATTTTATGCATCGAGGGAGAATTCCCAATCACTCCTTCGAAACCAAATTTTTCATCGAGCCGACGGTGTAGTTCCGCATTATGGCGCATAAGCCGTACGCGCGTCGAAGCTTTCTCAACAGCATTCCTGAGTTCATTGATATCAAGCGGTTTTGTCAGATACGTGTACGCACCCAACTGCATCGCCGTAACCGCGGAATTGATCGAACCATGTCCCGTCAACACGATCACTTCGGCATCAGGTAGTTCATCCTTCGCAGTCCTTAGAATGGACAAGCCATCGACTCCATCCATCCGTAAATCGGTAATCACAATATCAGCGGTTTCGCTTTCGATCAGCTTGGCACCTTGCTCCCCTGAAGTCGCAATTTTACATTCACAGCCCACACGCTCCAGACTTTCCGCTACAGCCTGAGCATGTGCTTCATCATCATCGATAATCAAAACACGAATTACGATTGATGAGAGATCTTTTTCAGTAGCATCTTTCGCGCTCATCGAGCAAACTCTTAGCCTTTCCTGGCATCATTAAAAAGTGTAATTCAATATAAAGCAGCCGTTCGAAACATTATCTCAAATTTTATGAGACGGAGTCATCTCGATAGATTCGAATCTTACTCAAAAAATAATAAAAACCTGTCAATAATGATGATTCAGCATACCGGGAACGCAATTGTAAAGCGAGTTCCTCGACCTGGTTCACTTTCGCATTCAATCGTTCCCTGGTGTGTATCAATAATTTTTTTCACAGTTGGTAAACCCAACCCACTGCCTCCCGATTTTGTAGAAAAGAACGCATCAAACATCCGCGCTTTGACGTTCTCGTCGATTCCTTTCCCATTGTCAATCATGTCGAGGTAAACCATACCGTCTTTATGATAGGTCTGTAATTCAATGAGACCACCATCGGGCATTGCTTGAACTACATTCAAAGCCAGATTCATCAGCACTTGCCTTAAGAGTGATTTATCGACTTGAATTGTCGGTAAATCAGCATCGAAGTGTGGACTGATTTCAATATTTGCTTCTCGGGCCTGTGGTCTGAAAAAATCAATAAAGTCACTGACCAGATCATTGAGATTCGCTTTACTTAATGCCAACTTCCCAACACGCGCAAACTGTAAAAACGCATCGAGAATTTCCTGCAGATGCTTACATTCCTGTTGAACACTTTCCACTTTTTTCAACATACGGTGTTTAGCAGGAACATCGAGTGAATCCAGGTCCTCTGTAAGCAACTCTAAATTCAAGCTCATTGTCGAAAGTGGGTTTTTAATTTCATGTGCCAAGCCCCCAGCGAGTGTCGCAATTTCTGAATACTGCGCCTCAAATTTTTCGCGTTCACGAGTGCTTAACGGACTCTCTTTCATAGCAGATGATCTCGGCTTTCAATTCTCAAACCATTTGCATTAAACGGTATTCTTGTTCACAATCCAGCTGATATCAGTTATTCCAAACTCTCAAATATAAAAATAAAACGATGAAGTCATCTCACATCGAGCTCCTTCATCGCTTTTTAGTTTTCTCAGTCTCAGATCAAAGAGAACTGTTATTCGTTTTCTTCCGAATCAAGATCTCCATTGCTTTCTCCAGCCTGCTCAGCCAGAACGGCTTTGCGGGAAAGCTTGACACGGTTTTGATCATCGACGGCGATCACCTTCACCTGCAAACGGTCTCCCATTTTACAGATATCATTGACCGATTTGACAAATCCATCAGAGAGTTCACTGATGTGGCATAGTCCGTCTTTACCCGGAGCAATCTCGATGAAAGCACCAAATTCTTTGATTGAGCTGACCACACCATCATAAATACGACCCACCCGAATTTCTTCGGTGAGAGCTTCAATGTGGGCCATTGCTTTTTCAACCACTGAGGCATTGCTTCCGGAGACCGTCACAGTACCATCGTCTTGAATATCAATGGTACCACCAGTTTCTTCCTGGATGGCACGAATGGTTTTTCCACCGGGGCCAATCAGTAAACCGATTTTTTCAGGATTGATCTTGGTTTGATGCAACCGAGGTGCAAAACTTGAGATCTCTGCTCGCGGCCGTCGAATGGCAGTTAACATCGTTCTCAACAACTCTAAGCGAGCCTGTTTAGCCTGCTCTAAAGTCGCTCGAATGATTTCTTCACTGATTCCATCATTTTTAAGATCCAGTTGAATTCCTGTGATTCCTTTTTGAGTTCCAGCGACTTTAAAGTCCATATCACAGAAATGATCCTCATCACCAATGATGTCCGTCAGAATCTGGAATTTGTCACCTTCTGTTGCCAGACCGATTGAGATTCCGGCGACAGGTTGACGTAAAGGTACTCCGGCATCCATGAGTGACAGGGTCGCCGAACAGACAGACGCCATGGAACTACTTCCATTTGATTCCAGAATATCGGAAATCACACGGATGGTATAAGGAAAGTCTTCTTCGCTAGGTAAGACAGGTGCCACAGAACGTTCTGCCAGACAACCATGACCAATTTCACGACGCCCTGGCCCTCTAATCGGTCGGCATTCACCAACTGAAAAGGAAGGGAAGTAGTAATGCAACATGAATCGTTGCAACTCTTCTTCGAACAACCCATCAACGCGTTGCTTGTCACGAGAGGTTCCCAATGTGACCGTTGCCAACGATTGTGTTTCGCCACGTGTAAACAGGGCAGAACCATGCACACGTGGTAAACTTCCCGTTTCGCAAGCAACAGCACGTAGTTCATTGGGAGCACGACCATCCAGGCGTCGTCCCGACATGGCGAGTTCACGCACGGCTTTGGCTTCCAGATCGTGAAACGCTTCTTCAAACTGGCCGCGAGTGGAACCATCTTCAGTCTCTTCGGCATCTTCGGGGAAAAACTGAGTCACCAGTTCTTCATGCACCGTTTTAATACCTTCACGCCGCTCTGCTTTGACTGTGCTTTGCATGGCAGTACTGAGTCGTTGGTAGATAGCGTCATCCAACTTGGAAATGAAAGGATTTACCGGAGGTGCTTCATATTCGAATGGCTCAATACCAGCCTTCTCTCGCAGTTCCAATTGTAATTGGCAAATCTTCTGTAGTTCTTGGTGTGCGAACATGATGGCAGTTGCCATTTCCTCTTCAGGAATTTGATCGCCAAAACCTTCGATCATCAATACAGACTCAACTGTACCCGCCACAATCAGATCCAAGTCACTTTCAGCAATCTGCTCGTGTGTGGGAAATGAGATCAGTTCGCCACCGATTCTCCCTACTCGCACGGCTCCGATTGGTCCCTGAAAGGGAACGGGAGACAAGCAGAGAGCCGCACTTGCAGCGTTGATGGAAAGCACGTCTGGGTCATTGACGCCATCGCAGGCCATGACGTTCGACATGATTTGAAGCTCGTCATGAAACCCTTTGGGGAACAGGGGACGAATGGGACGGTCCGTTAATCGTGCCGTCAAAATTTCTTTTGTTGTGGGCCGCCCTTCGCGTTTTAAAAACCCACCGGGAAATTTGCCTGAGGCGGCGATTCTTTCCCGATAATCAACCGTAAGTGGGAAGAAATCAATTCCCGGCCTGCCAGGCCCTGTTGCAGCAGCAACAAATACAACGGTTTCACCATATTGAATCAGAACAGACCCTGCGGCCTGCTTCGCTAACTGACCAGTTGTAAGACTCAGTTTCTGTCCGCCAACCTCACATTCAACAACTACTTTCACAATAATTTCCTAATTTCATTTCCGACAAACCGACACAGATCAGCGAACACCGAAGTTATTTTCGGATATTTAACCGATCCAGAATTTCCCTATAGCTTTCTGCATTCTTCTTGTGCAAATAATCAAGCAGGCTCCGTCTACGGCTCACCATCTGTAGTAAACCTCTGCGACTGGCATGATCCTTGGAGTTTGCTCTGAGATGCTCTGTTAAATTGACAATCCGTTCTGTAAGTACAGCAATCTGCACTTCAGCAGATCCAGTATCCCCTTCTTTAGACTGATACTCTTTAATCAATTCTGCTCTTCGTTCCTGCGTGACTGACATTCTTCTAACCTAAACCTTTAAACTAAACACATGACAAACAGAGAAGATCGGGGATACCCCAATGCAAAGACAGCCATTACATTCCGTGTTTTGACTTTATCCGACGGGATAATGGCGAGAGAAAACAAAGCTATTACGCTAGCTTTCAGGGCTTAAAGGTACTTAATGTAGCAATTTGAAGAAATTATTCAATGGATACGCTACTTTGATTACGAAAACCTCTCTGATTTGAACCAGTTAGGTAAAATGCTTTCAAAACTCAAGGACAATGCACATTCAGACACTCTCCCTGAGATTTGAATCCTAACTGGGAAAAAACAGCAACACTCCTTAAACCACTTCACGTACGATCACTTCATTGCCATTGATTTTTGATACAATGACTTCGGTTCCCGGTTGAATAAATGGCCCTTCGCTGATGACATCAACCCAAACCCCATCAATTTCAACGCGCCCCGCAGGTCTCAACACGGATGAGGTGACCCCTTTCATACCGACAGTTAATTCCAGCCCGTTTAGGCTTAAAGTACCGGAATTCTCGAGTAATTCAGGATCTAACCGAATTTCATCTGTCCCGGGACTTTCACCGGGAGGCGCCAAGGTAATGGAATGCATTAATCGCGATTCGGGCAAAAATCGGTTCAAGGCAATCGCCAAAACGATCACCGTGAGTATTGAAGCACTCATCGTTCCAATGGTTTTCGTCATATTAGCAAAATCAGATCCTGGACGTAATGTGTTGTAATCACCAAAGGTCTGACTTGCCAGAACGATAGAAGAGAGCACCAACAGTCCACCAGAAATGCCGAAGATGCCAAAACCAGGGATCACAAAAATTTCGAGTAAAATACAAATCAAGCCTAAGGAAAATAGAACAATTTCCAAATAGCCGGCTGTTCCGCCTAACACATGACTCCAAAAGAAGAGGCCAAAGCAAACAGCCGACATGATCCCGAACAGGCCCGTTAAAGTATAAAATTCCAGGTAGATAAACATAATGCCCATGGCGATGACTAAGCCGGTAAAAAACGACGAGTTAAGCACGTAGACGAGCGTATCAACCCAGGTTCGCCCCACTGCCTTTAGCGTGACATCAGCGGGAATTCCCAGACGTTGCTTCAATTCATCCATATCCCGAACAGGTGGTTCGGCGATTTTCAACTCATGTGCACGGACTCCGTTGGCCGTCAACAAGTTGGCTTTTCGTGACTCAGGAACCATTTGACCTTTGATCCATTCTCCATTGGATTGGTGAATTTCATCCTCTGTCATATACCAGAGTTGCCCTGTTTTATTATTCGTGACTTCAAAGATTTCCAGATCTTTATCAGACATGGCTTCACAAACCGCTGCAGGCCTGCCTTTTTTCTCAGCCAAATCTTTCAATGTCACTCTCAGAGGACTCAGAACTTTTTCTGGAGCATGTTCAAACTGTCCATCTTTATTCATGGAGATCGGCCCTGCGTCTCCAATCTGTGCATCGGGTTTCAGAAAAATTTCATCGCAGCCCAAGGCAATAATCGCGGCACTGCTCATCGCATAATCGGGAACATAGGCTACTGTTCTGACATTAATGGCTTCCAGATCAGCAATCTTATTTGCGAGATTCGTACCTGACAACAGGTAACCTCCACCTGATTCGATCTCAAAAATGAGCATGTTTGCCCCAGAATTAACAGCTCGGTTAATCTGGCGTTCAATAAAGGTCTCTAAAATGGGCTCAATCATTCCATCGACTTTAATCAGCATCGCCTGTGGTGCTTCACCCGCTGTAGGATCATCACGCAATTTTTCACGCGGAATTCCATACAGCTCTGCAAGATCGCCACGTGAATTCGCCAATTGTTGAACCAGCACATCCAGAGCGCGTGCTTTACTTCCAGAAAACACTCCCAGCGACCCCACTTCCTTAATGGTTTCGACATCAACAATGACTGCCATATTATCTTGCAGGCGTTTGAGTTCTTCGGGAGTCACAATGCGTGACTCGACTTGTTTTTTGTCTCCTTCTCCCTGCTGGATTTTAATTTTCAGAACCGCCTGCTGTGGATCCATCATCCCTAAGGCAAGGGCTCGGCTCAGCTTGACATTATGTCGTTTCTCAACAATTGAAAGGATAAACTCCCGCTCATCTCGATCCACAGCCTTACCATATCCGATATCTCCCAACTCAGCATCGGGGTGCATCACAATTTCGTCACAAGCCAACGCCAGAACCACATTATTCCCGATCACAGTTTCTGGCACCCAGGCAATGGTCTTCAAGCTAGACAATTTCGATGAAGCCAGGAACTTTGCCAACCCCTGCACTTGATGAAAGGGACTGGAACCGGGGGAAATCTGTAAGATCAGGTAGCCTGTCTGGTTACTTTGAGCGGCTTCATTTTGTAACGAGAGAGCAGCATTCGTGACCCGCCCATACGTGACCTCACCCACGGGGCTTTCTATTGTCATAAACAAAGCTGGTTTGGACGATTTCTCATCTTCCTTTTCAGTCTGTTTGGTTTTCTGTTTCTCATCAGGCTTTTGTTTATCAGGTTCTGCCTGGAGATCAGAATGACCATTGAGCACTAAAAGTCCCAGAAAAAAAGCCAGTAGCATTTGATTGACATTTTTCATTATGTGACTTTCACCCTTACCAGTAATAATAATGTAAAGCGCGAACACGCTTGCAATGACGTTTCTCGAATAGAAGCAGAAGAATTCATCGCTTCACAATCAAATATAACAGACACAAAACCATTTGGTGTCTCTATATTAACGCATTCTGATATCAGAGAGATCAATCCATTTTACAATATTATTATAGGCGATTTCTAGCTGGGAAACAGAGATTTGATTTTATCAGTTTGCTATACATAAGAAATCTTCATAATTCAGCATTTTCCTCTTTCAGGACAATTTCATTGGTCTTGATGTTCGAAACGGAAGAATTTCACTTGAAATCTCGATTTCAGCGAATTTCAACAACTAATTACCGGTTCTAGCATTCTCTCTTTCCTGGGATCAAATAAAAAAAGAAAACCGGTTAAATTTTACTTTTAAAGTTCTTACAATAAGGAAACAAATCAAACAAACAGCCCAAAGGGAAGTTATGTCATTTTACGGCTATCACCCCATTATTGAAAAATGGTTTCGAAAACGCTTTCAAGGCCCTACTGATCCTCAGCAACAGGGCTGGCCATGCATCAATCGTGGCGAGCATACACTGATTTCTGCTCCGACCGGCAGTGGAAAGACATTAACGGCATTCCTGTCTGTCATCGATCGCCTGGTTAAACGTTCTTTAGACGGTGATTTAGAGAATGAAATTTCCGTTGTTTATGTCTCGCCGTTACGTGCGCTATCGAACGATATGCATCGTAACTTGACCGAGCCTCTGAAAGAAATCTCACAGCTTCTGGAAGAAGAAGGTTATACATTCACTCCGATTCGTGTCGGGTTGAGAACCGGTGATACTCCTGCTTCAAAACGAGCTGCACTCGTCAAACGGCCTCCCCACATTCTGGTCACGACTCCCGAGTCGTTGTATTTAATGTTAACGGCTTCGAAAAGTCGGGAAACACTGAAAAACGTCGAAACGGTCATCGTCGATGAAATCCATGCATTATTACGAGACAAGCGTGGGTCACACTGGTCACTCACCCTTGAACGCCTGGAAGCGTTAATCGATCATCCGCTGCAGCGAATCGGTTTATCTGCTACACAAAAACCGTTGGAACGGGTCGCACAATATCTGGTCGGTAACCGCCCTGAGATTGAAATCACATTTAATCTTCCCCAAGTGACTTCAACTGAAGATCCAGAACGTGTCTGCCGCATTGTGAATATTGGTCATTCACGGACATTGGATGTGTCCATTCAGGTTCCTCCGTCAGAATTGAGCGCGATTTGCTCTCACGAACAGTGGGCTGAAGTGCTGGAACAAATTGTCGAATTGATTGAGTCACATCACAGTACGCTGATTTTCGTTAATACACGTCGTCTGGCAGAACGCATTACTCATCAATTAACCGAGCGATTGGGTGAAGATGTTGTTGGCAGCCATCATGGTTCACTGTCGGCAAAAATTCGTCATCGAACCGAACAGAAGTTAAAAAGCGGTGAACTCAAAGCCGTCATCGCGACGGCGTCTCTCGAGTTGGGAATCGACGTCGGTTATATCGATCTGGTCATTCAAATCGGTTCACCACGAGGCATCGCCACATTCCTGCAGCGTATCGGTCGTTCAGGACATTCATTGGGGCTGGTTCCTAAAGGACGAATTTTCGCTCTTTCCCGAGATGAATTATTTGAAAGTATGGCGCTGGTTCGCTCGATCAAAAAGGGAATTTTGGATACGGTCCGAATGCCAGAAGCGCCGATTGATATTCTCGCTCAACAAATCACAGCGGAAGTTTCCTCGCAGGAATGGAATACGGATGAATTATTCGAACTCATCACCCGTGCTTATTCGTTTCAAAACCTCAAGCGAAAAGATTACGAAAGCACGATTCAATTTCTGAGTGAAGGCATCAGCAGCACTGCCGGACGCAGTCGCGTCTATCTACACCATGATCAGGTTCAAAAACGCGTTCGCAGCAGAAAAAATGCGAGGCTGACGGCAACCATGAACGGAGGTGCGATTCCGGAAATTGCCTCCTATCGAGTGGTGACTGAAGACGATCAAACCGTGGTGGGTTCTGTCGATGAAGACTTCGCCGTGGAAAGTATGGCGGGAGATATCTTTCTGCTCGGCAATACATCCTGGAAAATTCGTTATGTTCGTGGCGGCGATGTGACAGTCGTTGATGCCAATGGTGCTCCCCCTTCGATTCCCTTCTGGTTCGGAGAAGCACCGGGACGCTCACTCGAACTTTCCACTGAAATCTCGGATCTCCGCGAAGAGCTGGAACAACAAATCGAAAATCCGGAGCAAGCCATTAATTGGCTGGTTCGCGAAACCAACACCGATGAGTGGGGCAGCAAACAAATAGTCGATTACGTTCAAGCCCAAAAAGCAGCTCTAGGGGTTGTACCAACTCAAAAACGAATCGTCTTTGAACGCTTTTTTGATGAATCGGGGGGAATGCAACTGATAATCCATGCTCCCTTTGGTGGTGATATTAATCGCGCATGGGGTTACACGATGCGCAAGCGTTTCTGCCGTTCTTATAATTTTGAACTGCAGGCGACTGCCGACGATAACGGCATCATTCTCTCACTGGGTCCGCAACACAGCTTCCCACTGGAGAGCTTGTTTACTATGCTGAATACCAGCAACGTTCAGCAGCTCTCCGAACAGGCGATTCTGGATCATCCCATGTTTCATGTACGGTGGCGCTGGAATGTCACTCGGGCGCTGCTAGTTTCCCGTATGCAGAATGGAAAAAAGGTCCCCCCTCCTCTGCAACGATTTCGTGCGGAAGACTTGTTGACCGCCGTCTTTCCACGTTTGACAGGTTGTCCTGAAAATGAAATCGGTGAAATTATACGTCCCGATCATATTCTGGTTGATCAGACTTTGTACGATTGCCTGAACGAACAACTTGACATCGAAGGTTTCAAAAATGTTCTGCTGCAACTTGAGCAAGGATCGATCAAACTGATCCCCCGCGATACACGAGAGCCTTCACCGTTTTGTTATGAGCTATTAAATTCCAGCCCTTATACCTTTCTGGATGGAGGCGAAGCGCAAGAACGTCGTGCCCGCGCGGTCGCGACGCGGCAAACCATTTCTGTGGAAAGCGTCGAAGATCTGGGACGACTTTCCCCGGAAGCAATTGCGCAAGTTTGTCAGGAAGCGCAACCACTAGTCCGTAATGCAGACGAGCTACATGATCTCCTGCTGGGACGGATTCATCTACCGATTAATGAACAATCTGACTGGGTTGACTGGTATCAGGAACTGGAATCAACGGGGCGTGCCACAACTTTACAAAGAGCTGAAGCTGATTCAGAGAGCACCTCACCGCAAAGTTGGGTGGCCACAGAACGCTTACCGGCAGCGTTAGCAGCCTTTCCAGAAAGCGAGTATCAGCCTCCTGTGACGGTTCCAGCCGGTGTCTGTCAGGAATGGGAATCTACAGAAGCCCGCACCGCCATCATTCGCGGGCTGCTGGATACCTGTGGTCCCTTGACAGTTACCGAAATAGCAAATTTTGCCGGTTTGACCGATTCTCAAACGGAAGCAGCGTTAATGGCACTTGAAGGCGAAGGGATCGCCATGCAGGGTTATTTCCGCATCAAAGATCCTAACTGGGAGCAAAGCCAGGAGGGTGAACCTGCCGCTGAAAACGCAACACTATCTTCTGAAACGCCATCCAAAGAATGGTGCCACCGCCGTCTTCTGGCACGCATTCATCGACTGACATTGCAGGGACTACGTGCACAGGTGCAACCTGTTGGCACCAATGTGTTTATTCAATTCCTGTCGCACCTACATGGACTGACTGGTGATGAAAAACGCTCCGGAACGAATGGCCTCTTTGAAGTGCTCTCGATGTTGCAAGGCGTTGATATCCCGGCAATCTGCTGGGAACGAGATATCCTCTCCTCACGAATCACAAACTATAAAACGAATGATCTGGATGAACTCTGTTTCACGGGTGAAATTGGATGGGGACGCTTATATCCTCCCAAACGGGCCGCCGACCAGGGCAAACCGATGACCGGCATTACACGAAACGCTCCTGTCTCTTTCTTTTTGAGAGAAGACACTCCCTGGCTGACTTATTTTAATCCTATTCCTTCGTTTCAAAAGATCACAGAAGAGCAAAATCACCTCAGTAGTCCGGCAATGGAAATCCTGGAACTGCTGAATCAGCAAGGCGCACTCTTTGCCACCGACATGATGACAACAACCGAGTCGATGCCTTCGCAAATTGCAGATTCATTGGGTGAATTGATCTCACGAGGACTCGTGACCTCTGACAGTTTCTCTGGAATGCGGCAATTTACCGCAGATCGTTCCTCTAACAATCGACGTGCTTCTCGCAAAAAACGGATCGGCCTGGTTCGAAAGCGGACCACACCGAACAATACCGGACGATGGTCTATCTGGCGACGTGACAGTAAAAATGAGATTGAAGAACAAAGTCTCCAATACTATGAGTATGTCGAACAATGGGCCTGGCAATTAATCAGGCGCTGGGGTGTTGTCTTTCGCGATTTATTACTGAAAGAAACCGGTGCACCACGCTGGTTTGAGCTTCTTCAGGTTTACCGGCGGCTGGAAGCCCGCGGCGAAATTCGAGGCGGACGCTTTGTAGCTGGTGTTGCCGGCGAACAATTTGCGATGTCGGGTACGATTCAGGAATTACGAAAATTACGTGATAATACAACGTCCGATGAATTAATCATCCTCTCCGCCTCTGACCCGTTGAATCTAGTTGGAATCCTTACAAAGCAGGCGCGCATTCCCAGTACCGCCAATAATCGGCTCGCCTATTGGAATGGGAACTTGATTGCTTACGCAAAGAGTGAAGAACTCTTCCTCGTATCCAAAGTCAACGAAAAATTAAAACGAGAACTGATCTTGGGATTCGGGCTTCCCATTAAAGGTACGATCATCAATGAAGAATTCTCAAGTGATAGTGATCCACACTCACAAGAATCACTACTTTCAGATAAAGAAGAAGATGGCGTTCTGGTTTCAACGGGGAATCACCCTGACACAGATGAAAAAAAATCTCCGCGTCCTTCCTTTCTCTGACTATAATAATACTAGCGTGAACGTGACTCCTTTGAACTAAAATGGAATCCAAAGTATGCCAGCCCCTATTTCTAAAACTTCCATACTCAGCTTTTACATCATTACTTTGCTGTTAATTCTGCCATCTGTCATGCGAGATTTAAGTGCAACTGAAAAAGAACCGCCAAAGACAATTGATCAATTAATCAAGTCCGCTTATGAACATAAACAACATGGCCGTTATGCGGAAGCTATCGAAGTTTATGATGCAGCCGAGAAACAACTTTCGGACACTTCTCCCAAATTGAAAGATCTGAAATGGCAGATTCTTCTTGGTCGCATTGACATTGCTACGTTAACAGGTGAAACAGCACAAGCTTTGAAACGCATTCATTCCGCTTTAGAGCAAACACCTGACCAAGCCAAACTGCATGCAATAGCAGCAAAGCTGTATTATGAAACGGGAGAATACGAAAAAGCAGACACACACGTAACACGTGCGCTTTCACTAAACTCGGATGACCCATTGGCACATCTGATTCAAGCACATCTTTTGACGGACTCTGGTAAAATTGAAGAAGCCAATGAGGCTTACCGCTGGTTCGTGCGTTATTACAACCGAACTCAACCTGAAGATTCTGAAACTCTGATGTTGATCGCCGAAGGGGCCACACAATACGCGCGCTGGAACAGTGTTTCTCAAATTTTCAATTTTGTGATCAACACCCTTTGCCCCGATGCATTGGAAGCAGATCCCCTTGCCTGGGAAGCCTACTATCTAAGCGGCTCCATCCTGCAGGAAAAGTATAATCGTCCTCAGGCCGCGAAAGAATTTAGCTCGGCACTCAAAATCAACTCTCAAGCTGCAATTGTTTATGTTGCGTTAGCGCGCTCTGCGATTGAGGCACATGAATTCGACAATAGTATTAAACTGATTGAGAAGGCTTTAAAAATCAACCCAAAATTGATTGAAGCACTTCTCCTGCAGTGCGATCTGCATTTGATTAACGGCCACTATGATAAAGCTTTAAAAACTGCCGAAATCGCTTTTACTATCAATGCACGAAATCAGTCGGTGTTAGCGAGAATTGCCGCCTGTTACTCGCTTCTGGACGGTGTACCTGACCGAGCAAAACTAGCGTTACTATTCGAAGACCCTGAAAATGCTGGCAATACAAAAAAAACCAATCCAGATGCAACCCGTTTCACAACTCTCATCACAAAGCTCTTAAAACAAAACCCGAAACCCGGATACTTTCTCTATGAATTGGGACAGCTATTGGAAATGAAACGTCAATTTTCATTTGCCGAATATGCCTATCTGAAGACAAAAGAGATGATGCCTCAGCTTTCAGGTCCGAAGACCTCTTTGGGAATGCTTTACATGCAAATGGGGAAAACCGACCTCGCACTGCAAACACTGAACGAAGCGTTTAAAGCTGATCCCTATCATGTGCGCGTCAGTAATATGCGGAAAGTGTTAGGTGTACTTGAATCTTATGGATTAATCGCCACAGAACATTTTATCATTCGGTACGACTCCAAAGCCGATTTCATTCTAGGGCAATATATGGCTGAGTACCTAGAACAGATCTATCCCGAAATGGTAAAACAATTTGGATATGAACCTCCGGGAAAAACCCAGTTTGAAATCTACCATGACGCGAAGGGCTTGGGAGCGCATCAATGGTTCAGCGCCCGGATGATTGGCCTGCCCTGGATTCAGACAATTGGTGCTTCAACAGGAGCTGTCGTTGCCTTGACTTCTCCTACGGCAATGAATGAACCATTCAACTGGGCCGCGGTCCTCAAACACGAGCTTGTGCATGTTTTCACACTTCAGCAAACCAAATATAAAATTCCGCATTGGTTTACTGAAGCACTTGCTGTCAGAAGCGAAGGTAGCGCGCGGCCACAAAAATTTAATCAGCTGTTAGCAGAACGTGTTCCCAAGAACGAAATCTATTCACTGAATGAATTAGATGGTGTTTTCGTGCGTCCCAAATCTTCAGATAACTGGAACTTTGCATATTGCCAAAGCCTGCTCTGTGCGGAATTTATGGTCGAGGAATTCGGCGAGGATTCGTTAAAAAATTTGTTATCCGCTTATCAGAATCAATTATCAACACCAGATGCGATCAAGCAGTGTTTTCAGATCGATCAGCAGGAGTTTGAAAAACGCTACCATCGCTATCTACAAAAAATTGCCAACTCACTGAAAGGTTATGAAACAAAATCCACCATCAGCTTTAGTGATTTACGGAAGCAATATGAACAGGATCAAAACAACCTGGACATCGCAGGACAATATGCTTACCAACTACTTCGACTCCGTAAGAAACAGCAAGCGCGTGAAATTGCACTCGATGTATTAAGCAAAAATTCCAAGCAGCCTCAGGCAGCGATCACCATTGCCCGTCTTGAACTTCTCTCAGAAGACATGAACTCGGCAATCAAAGTTCTTCAGCCAGCCTTAAATTCAAAATCGCCTGATCCTGAGCTTCTTGAATTAGTCAGCAAAATACTACTGAAACAGAACAAGTTTCAAGAAGCACTCAAACTTTATCAAATGGGTCACTCAAAATATCCTTATCAAACCAAATGGCTGGAAGGTCTCGCGCAAATTTATCACAGCATGGATGATTCAGCAAATTTAGAAGCGACATTAATCAAATACGTACATCTGGATCCCGCTAACAACAAGAGTATGAAAATCTTAATGCAGCTCTTTCTTGATCAGCAAAAATATGAAGAAGCACTGCATTGGGGGGAGCAAAGTTTGTACGTCGACGTGCTCGATCCGGAAATACACCAACAAATAGCCGAAACTGCATTGAAACTAAACCAAACGGATTTAGCGATCCGAGAGTTAAAAATGCTCTTGCACCTCGATGTAGAGAATGAAGAGATGCGATTCCTCTTAGCCAAAACGTTATTCGACTCTGGAAATAAAAAGGAGGCTGTTGTTGAACTGGATCGTTTGCTACAGCAAAATCCGAATCATGTAAAAGCAATCGAATTAAAGAAAAAACAATAGATTCTGAAGTTCAACTCACGTCTAATAATTCCACAACTGAATTAAATGATATTTCATTTCCAATAAGGATTCCCTGTGACGAATCACCCTTTCGATGCTTCCTCTTCTAAATCAGAACAGGATCTGCATAACGCAAACGAAATTTCGCTTTCCCAGTTCCAATCAGTGATTCGTACGATGTTTTACGAGAAAGATCAGGCTCGTGGAATTGAAGGAACGTTCATGTGGTTTATGGAAGAAGTAGGGGAATTATCATCTGCTCTCAGGGAAAATAATGATTCAGAAAATCTGGCTGAAGAATTTGCTGATGTTCTGGCCTGGTTAGCCACAATGGCGAATGTGGCTGGTATCGATCTGGAGCAGGCGATAGCCCAAAAGTATGTCCAAGGCTGCCCAAGGTGCCATCAACCTATCTGTACCTGTGATCTCTCTCGAAAGCCCTGATACGTAAATGTGATTCCTGACAAGATTTGTAGCATAGTGATTGACACTGCTTCACTCCTGAAATTAGACTGGAGTAGTGCGTCCAAGTCATGACATCTATGTCCATTCAGCAATATTCTCTCATCTCAGATTGCTATCGCATCAAAATGAAAAATCATTGCGCAGTTCAAACTCGATTTTCTACTTTCAAACACGCTCGTGTCTATTTCAGAACGTGTTTATGTGGAATCATTCTTTCCATTGCTTTCCAGAACACAGCCTCTGCACAACCCCCCAAAGCACAAATTGACGCAGCCATCAAACGTGGTATTTCTTTCCTGAAACAGACCGATGATTACCGTACGACTGGTATGAATGCTTTTGTTGCTTACACGTTGCTTAAAGCAGGGGAATCTCCAGAGTCACCCTATATTCAAACATGCTTGAAGAACATTCTCGCAGACCACAATCGAATGAATAAAGACGGAGAACTTGAATATAGACCTGGTAGCGACTTCAATTATTGTGCTGGCGTGCAATTGATGGTACTTGAAGCTGTTAACCCAGAGAAGTATCAAGATGAAATTCGTACTACCGCTGATTTCTTAATTGGAACTCAACATAAGAGCGGTAGTTGGTACTACCCACAAGATATTAACCATAACGGCGATACCAGTATTACACAATACGCTGTGTTAGGATTATGGGCAGCGGAACGTGCCGGTGTCAATGTGCCTAATTCTGTCTGGGATAAAGCAGCACGCTGGCATCTTTCAACTCAGTACCCCGATGGGTCTTTTGGTTATCATCCCGGATCAGCCTCTGAAAGAGCTCCTTTGCATACTATGGGTGTCGCAGGAACCGGTAGCATGTATGTGATATCGATGCAGCTTTACCCCGATGGCAAATTACGCAGTAGTCCTGTTAAAAAAACTGATCAGGAAAAGAAAAAACGATTCGGCTTTCTAGAAAAAGTCGATTTGATTCAAAATGAAAAAAGTAAAGAAAACGAAAACAATAATTCGAAACCAACAATTAGTTACAACGCACTCGAATCAGGAAAATCAAAAGGTCTGGGCTGGATCGTCAAAAACTATAATGTCCGCAACTTAAATAGATGGCCAAACTATTATTTATATGGAATTGAGCGCATTGCAGCGATTGCTGACACACAAAAGCTGGGCCCTTATGACTGGTACGCAGATGGAGCCCGTCAACTTCTGTTAACTCAACAGAATGATGGCAGTTGGGAAGGGACTCATAATAAAAAAGCTTCCACCTGCTTAGCAATCATTTTTCTTTCCAAAGCAACAGGTAAAACACTAGGTCGTAAATACAAACCTGAACCAGTTGGATCCGGTTTATTAGCAGGAGGTAGAGGTCTTCCTAAAAATCTGGCGGAAGTCCAGATGCGAAATGGAAAGGTCGAAAACAAAAAACTCTCTGGCGATTTGAGCGAGTTATTAGCCCAATTAGAGGATCCAGCGAACGCCGACCTCGAAGCAGCTCAGGAAACACTCGTCGAAACAATCACACTCGGTGATCGAGAAGAACTCATCAATCAAAAAGATCGAGTATTAAAACTCGTCGATGCAAGATCTCCTGATGTCCGCCGAACCGCAGTCTGGGCACTTTCACGCACGAATGATTTTCGCGTCTCCCCTTACTTAATCCGCGCTTTAAAAGATCCCGATCTGAGTGTCAGAATCGAAGCACGAAATGGGTTATGTACTCTCAGCCGAAAAATTCGCGGCTTGGGAATGCCAGAGGATCCTTTGGCAGACATCGCTGAAAACCTGGATGAAAAGGAACGTATTAAGATTGTCGACAAGTGGTCCGATGAGGCCACAAAACGTTGGCAAAAGTGGTATAACAGTGTGAAACCCTTCGATGAAAAATTTGATCTCTTCGAAGTACTGAATGAATTCCCCCAATCCAAAACAAAATAATTCAGATTTTTAAACCGAACTAGAATTGTCATACACGATGTCGCAGGCAACATCTCAGAATGATCACAGGAAATCACCGGTCATGCGTGTTACGCAATATGACCAGGTCAGTTCTTCGTTGATCGCTGTTGTGCTGGCATTGATCATTGCCGTATTCTGGCTTTCCATAGTCTGGTTCACCAATCGTCTTCCTCAAACAGAAAATGACGTTGCCCTGGAAATGATCGATTTAGCAGGTGGTGCTGAAGATGGATCGCCTGATGATTCCCTGCTTGTTGAATCACCTGAAGATCCTATTGATGATCCTTCTCAAATCGACACACCAGAAGAAGAAAATCAGGTAGAGGAAATGCTCGACAGCGTGGTCGAATTATCAGACAAAGCCACCCAACAAGTCCAGCAGCAAATGCAAACAGATCTGACCAACTCCGGCAAAGTCGGTAGCGCCGCTGGAACCGGAAAGCGCGCATTGGGATTTGGTCCTGGCAAAAAAGGTCTCCCACGTGAACAACGCTGGTTTATCAAGTTTTCTGATCGAGGTTCACTACGCGATTATGCCAAGCAACTGGATTTTTTCAAAATTGAACTTGGGGCATTACTTAAAAACGGAAAGATGATTTATTTATCGAAAGTCTCGTCTGACAAACCCGTCTCCAGAACGGTATCTTCGGGCGCAAACGAAAAACGACTTTATATGACGTGGCAAGGAGGGGAGCGCAGAACCAGCGATCTCAGCTTGTTTAAAAAGGCAGGCTTTGATGTAACTGGTGCCATACTGTTTCATTTTTATCCAAAACAAACAGAAAACATGCTCCTTTCACAAGAAAAGCGATATCGAAACAAAAAGTTCGATGAGATTCGTCGTACTTATTTTACGGTCCGCGGCGATCGTACGGGATACAACTTCGAGGTCACACGACAAACTTATTTCCGCTAACAACACATGAACAGGCATCTATGAATTACTCGCTGACTCCTATCTTGAATGTGGCTGGTTATGCCATCTATATTGCATTGGGATTGACCGCTTTGTATGGCGTTTTTTGTGTCATCCTGCTAATCAGACAAATCGCACAAAAACGATTCTTAACACAAAATGCAGCAAGCGAATTTCTCGACCAGATTCATGAAGATATCGAAAAAAAGGACTATGAATCTGTAATCAATCTCTGTGATTCGCCTCCCTATTGGAGTAAAGCAGTTCCGCAATTAATTTTAGTTGCGATGGCAAATATGGAACGTCCCGCGAAAAAATTAAGACAGATGCTCGCTGAAAAATTTGAACGGGATATTCTGGCTGACCTTGAATATCGTATGTCCTGGATCAGTACCATTGTGAAAAGTGCTCCCATGCTGGGTTTATTGGGAACCGTGATTGGAATGATCAACGCTTTTGACAAAATCGGCAATATGCAAGAGTCTGGAGGCGATCCCAGTCAACTGGCGGGCGAAATCAGTTTCGCGTTATTTACAACTGCAGCAGGCTTGGCTGTCGCCATTCCTTTAGTCATGGCTGGTGCCTTGATTCATGTACGCATCGGAAAACTACAAGACTCTGTGCAAGAACATACAGGTGAGTTTCTGGAAATTCTTGACTCATCACGTCAGTCATGACCTCCAGGACCTATTGAACATGGCTAGAAAAAAAACAATATTCGAAATAGATGAAGATAGTTGGAAAAAACGACCAACATCTCGCGGCACCGGTGACGACTTGGACATTACCCCCATGATTGATGTCACGTTTCTCCTTCTGATCTTCTTTATGGTCACTTCGACAATGCAGGCAACCCAGGACTCAGATGTCCCGGTTGCCCGACATGGAGTTGGAGTTGATACCCGACTTTCTACAACAATTTTAGTTCATAATGATGGAAACGGATTAAATGGAAAGAGTGTCGTTGAATTTAAAGAATCAGGGGGCGCCACCGAAGTTTCACTGGAAGAGCTGACAGCAAAAGTTCGCGAGCGCGTTCAAAATGGTGTCAGCGATGTCATTATCAAAGCAGATCGGGGCGTGCCACATGGATTTGTCCAGGAAGTGACTCGGGCAGTAACAGAAGTGGATGGAGTGAAATTTTATATTGGAATTGAAGAGAAAAAGAATAATTGATTTTGATCGTCACGCAATCTCGATCTTGAATTAATCTAATCTGAAAAGAATACGAGATACTGATTTAAATATGCCTATCAAATTCTACTGTCAAAAATGTGGTCAAAAGCTAAGTGTCGCTAGCAAGAAGGCAGGAAAATCGGTTTCCTGCCCTGCCTGCCAGCGTCAAATTACGATCCCATTAAAAAGTGAAGACCGTCGAACGGAAGTAGCAGAAAATACTCCTCAAGCTCCCCCTCAAACAGAAAAAACGCCTCAAGCCACTTCAGTCAATCAGGAAGAAAATCAATTACTTGACGATTTGGATGACTTAGGCCCGCTAGGTGAAAGTTGGGATGAAATTCTGGAAGGAGATTGGGAACAAGCTGCAGCCGCAGAAGAGACTGCGCAGCCCGTAATCGAAAAGCAGGTTGAAGAAAAAGAGAAGTCTCCCCCAAGCTCTGAAGAGAAACAGCAAACGAAATCACATCCCGAACCAGCTCCTGAACTCGACACCAGCGAATCTGAAGAACGTACTCCTCAGTCAGAACCGGAAGTGGCATCCCAAAAAATAGAGGCTAAAACACAATCGAAAGAAACTGCAACAGTTCCTCCCACAAAACCCAGAAATGACGTAGAAGAAGATGAAGACGATGATGAGGGGTTTTCCATTCGGAGTGCGGAGTCGGAATTTGAAGAAATGGACCTGACACCGATGGTGGATGTCACCTTTCTCTTACTCATTTTCTTTATGATTACCGCATCATTCAGTCTGCAAAAAAGCATACAGGTACCTCCTCCGAATCCAGATGAAGATGGTGTTTCCCAGTCGTTACAAACTCTGGATGACTTTCGTGAAGAGTCTATCATTGTCGAAATTGATAACAATAATGGGATTTATGTTGATGATATCAAACTCTCAAACTCTTCCGAAATTGTTCAAGCAATTTTGGACCGTCGCGATCAAGGAGGAAAACCGAAATCCGAATTAGTGCTTAGTGCACACAATGCCGCCAGACATGAAACAGTGGTCGCAGTTGTCGATGCGGCTAATGAAGTTGGTATGCAAAAAATCAGACTCGCTTCCTACCGTGGTCCTGAAGATTGACCTAGAAGAAGTTCAATTGTGCTAAGCATGACTTACTTCCCATAATTCTGCAAATATAAGTGATTGAGATGGCCAGTTTAGAAATTTCACTATTATCCGGAAAAACTCAAAAGATTGAGTTATCCAAAAAACAGCCAATATCCATTGGCAGTCATACTTCGAATGATTTGCAGATTGAAGGTGTTGCATCAATGCAATGCCGTATAAGTTGGAATAAAAAAGGATATGAAATTCTTGCTGCAACCAGTGATGGGATTGACGTCAACGGAACAATGTCCGGAAGGACGCTCTTAAATGATGGTGATTTAATCCGGATCGGAGAAGCGGATATACTGTTTGTAGACGAAGTCGATCTACTTGATTTGTCTTCTCCACTACCTGACACTTCCAACGACAAAAATGAATCATCAATGTATGATCTGCAGCCGATCAGCGAGAACGAGTTTGAAGCTGAATTGCGTTCTCCTTCAAAACCACAGGAAAAAAGCAGTACACTCCGTTCCAAATCTTCCAAAGAATCATCCAGGAAACAAGAATCGAAATCTGCAAAAAACAAAGTCTCGAAGTCTAGAAAAGAAAAAAAGGCACCCAAAGTAGAACCACCGCCAGTCGAAGAATTGCCTGCCGATGATGATCTCGACCTGGAGTCTGCTGCAGAACTACTTGAAGATGTAAGTTCTAAAGAAACTCCCCAAGCTCCTGAAAGCACTTTTTTATCTCGCACGAGTGATCATGGTTCAGATGAATTAGAAGGTGCCAATGAAACAACAGATACTGAAGACAAAAGTACGCTTTCATTAAAGGATCGCATACGTAAGCGAGCTTCAAAAAATGCTGTACGTCCCGGGGAACGTCAAATCACCCGCTCTCCTTTAGTCCTCTCACTCACCGGTGGTGGTATTCTTTTAGCGCTCACAGCACTGACTTTCTGGTTCATTATTGGACGCGATACTGCCAAACGACACTTTGACGCGGCCGTCCAGGAAATGGAAGCGGGGAAATACTCCCAGGCAATACAGCTCTTCGAAAATTTCCAGGAAAATTTTAGTAAAAGCGATTATGTCGATGAAGCACGTATCTTTCTCAGCAAGTCATTAGTGGAGAAGGAAATTTCGGGATCAACACCAGCCTGGAAATCAGGATTGGAGGCGACTGATAAATTCATCAAAAAGCATAGAGATGACTCTGACTTTAAAAGCCAGCACTCAACAATAGCCGATTATGGACAGCGAATTGCACTCGGATCTGTAGAAACAGCCAGCCGAACGAAAGATCGTGAATTGTTAGTGGTATCAAAGAATGCCGAGAAGATACTGACTCGATATAGCCCTCAAGATGTACCTCCAACTGAAACTTTAGCGAAAATCAAAGCCGGTTATGAAAAAGCAGAGGCCGAAATTCTGAGGAAAGAGGTATTTGATGTCGCAGTCTTGGAAATTGAAGAGTCAATCAAACAAAAAGATACTCTAAAAGCATTGAAACGCAGACGGCATCTGCTGGATCGCTATCCGTATTATAACAATGATCGCAAGATGTCGACCGTACTTGATCAAATTCTCGAAGTCGAAAAAGGTCTCATCAAAATAAATAACGAACCTGTTGCCGCTTCGAATGAAGAATACCCTGAAACATTTCCGCAAGTCGTCACATTGGCACTGCATACTCGCTCTCGCTCCAATGCAGTTTCGGACGGACGAAACGTATTCGCATTGGCCAATGGTAGTTGCTTTGGGATTGATTCCATTACAGGAGATCCTATCTGGCGACGTCCGATTGGCTTGGATGCACCCTTTGCACCATTGACTGTCACAGGAACCGAACCCGCCTTACTCCTCTATGATTCGAGACATCAGGATCTGGTTTGTGTCTCACAAAAAAATGGGAAATTGATCTGGCGTCAAGCATTACCCTCTCGACCGACGGGACAACCATTGATACATCAGGGGCTCATTGTCATATCATGTGAATCTGGTGATTTGCTCAGCCTTGATTTGATCAGTGGTAATCGCATTTCTCAACTTAAGTTTGCTCAGCCATTGATCGGTGCTCCCGGACTGGTCTATGGAGAACAAGCCGTCGCCGTCGCGGGACATGAAGCTGTTATTTATCTTGTTTCATTACGTCCTTTTGAATGTAAACGCGTCACAGCGATCGGGCATCGACCGGGAACGATACGGATCCCTATTATTCCAATGGGAAAACTACTGATGGTTTGTGAGAACGACCGCGCAGACTCTGCTCTACTGCATATACTGGATGGAAATGGTGAGAATGCCTCTCTCAACGAACTGGAGCAATTCCGTATTAAAGGTCATGTGCAAAGCCCACCTGTGCTACGTGGCAAACAGTTATTTTTACCCACTGTTCCAGAACGCATTACAGCTTTTACGGTGACCGATGAGGAAGGTAAAAGAAAACTGACTGAAATTGCCTCGTATCAGTTACAAGATCCACTTTCATGCCAGATCTATCTGTCGGCCGGTTCCGGTGGACAACTTTGGATGAGCAGTTCTGCATTACGCAAGTTTACGCTTCTCAATTCCGGTATCAAACTAGACAAGAAAAAGATTGCCGATGGCCTGGGAGCACAACCGATGCAGTTGATTGGCAATAATCTGTATCTTGCCCGGCGACTCCTCTCCTCAAACTCGGTCATTTTTACGATCGCTAATCGCGATGAGATGAGCAGTTCCTGGAAATCGATTCTTGGCACAGACATTCTGGCAACGTATTCGTATGGTGAAAATGGTCTGGTTTGCGTCACATCTGATGGTGATATTTTTCGACTCCGTGGTAAAGATTTTGGTCCCGATGGCACAAGTTTCAGAGAGAGAACCATCACCCAGCTCAAACTCCCCGAAGGGCTGACTGAACCACTTAAAACGACCCAACTGTCTGATGGTAAAATTGCAGTCTACTGCGGCTCCCCGGAACCGACACTCTGGATTCTCAATTCATTTGGCCAACTGGAACAAACAATACCATTGAAAGCACCTTTAGACACAATGCCGATTCTAATCGGAGATGGGATCGCACTTCCGTTCCATAAAAAAATCTCGGTATACCGTAAAGGACGAGGTTTAAACACCGTACAAGATTTTGTTCTGCCAGATGATGTTGATGCAAAAGTCAATTGGAAGCAACTCATTCCCATTTCGAAAAATCAATGTATCGCATTAACTTCCAGCGGCCAGATTTTTACTTTGCAATATCGAACAACTCCCGCACGTCACCTCGCTGTTGTATCAATGACTGACAATAAACAACCCATCGATTTTAATGCAGGGATTAGTAAGAATTTCATAGCCATTTCAGATGCCTCAGGACAGCTACAATTACTTGATGCCAAGACTGGTCAACAAACAGGAAAACTCCAAATAGCATCTCCGTCTGCCAATGATCTCTGGATCACAAATAATCTCCTGTTTGTAGAATCGAAACAAAAATTAAGCTGCTTCGATATCAGTAACGGCCTGAAAAAACGGTGGGACTTAAAATTGTCTGATTCTTCCCTCGCAGGTCAACCCGCCATGTATGAGGATCAAATCTTACTAACTCTGCGCAACGGCACATTAATCACAGTCGAAGCCAAAACTGGAAAAATTCAAACAGAATTTAACACCCCCCTCCCCACGAGTGGAGCCACTGTGAATCTGGATCAGATAATGCTGGTACCAACTGTGGATGGAAGCCTTTATCGTATCGATCAGGTCCTGCAGCAGAAAGGACAGGCTTCGCTATGAGTAATTTAACAAACAGAAGTCTCTGTTTTTGTATTCTGGTATTGGTTCTCGTTTTGTCGGGATCAACATCAGTTTTGGCCCAAAAAGAGAATCAGTCAGACAAACCGACAAAGTCTGATTCTACTAAAACAGATTCAACACAAACCGAAGAAGAGGAAGTAACACCTTTACCTAAAATAGAAGAAATGCAAGTTCCTTCTATGGATGATCTGTTGAAAAAACCACCTGTAGACTGGATCGTCTTGGAAAACGATCGTGTTCTCATCGTAGAACCGATCTACCCTCGCCCCAATACTCTGCAACAACTCGATGCGGCACTAAAAGAAAGCTATAGCTGGCCTAAGCCAAAGAGCAAAGAAGAAATTGATGAACAACGAAAAATGCGTGCTGCTTTCAATTTTATCCAATTGACACTAATCGATGAAAAAGAAAGCCCTGAGTATCAAATTCAGAGAAAAAACGTCAAACAGGTCGTTCATCATGAAGACCAGATCCTGATGCGAATTGATGAATTACTGAAATCCAATCAATTACGCTTGGCATTTGAACTGCTTTTAGTCCTGGACAGAAAACATCGCGACTGGCCCGGGTTTAATCAAAGGCAACAACGACTGCTTTTTCTGGAAGCTAAAGATAAGCAAAAACTAAAACAATTTGAAATCGCAATCGCGTTTATTGAAGATCTGCATCGTCGGTCACCTGAATACCCCGGCTTAAGTCAGCTCGCCGGTGAAGTGATTGACGTTCTGATCAAGCAATCGGTAAAGGAAGGACATTTCCGAAAAGGTCACTTTTTTTTGAAGCGTCTGGCAAGCATGTTTCCCCGGCAAAAAATCATTGCGATCTGGGAGGAATCCTTTCTGGCCCGCTCGAATACAATTCTGAACAAAGCAGATCAGCAAGCAAAACAGAACGATTATCAAAGTGCGATTCAGTTCGCGATGGACGCTTCCATTGTCTGGCCAATCAATCCTCGCTTGCGTGAATCATTATTACGTTACCATAACCGTTATCCCGTCATTAATGTCGGCGTTCTCGAGACAGCTTTCGATAAAACTCCGTTCTTTCTGGAACGAAACTCGACGCGCCGACATCGGAAGTTAACACAAATCCCCTTATTTGAAGTCGCTCGTATCAATCAAACTCCCCAATATCAAAGTCGGTTTTTTGAACAGTGGGATCCAACAGATCTGGGGCGCCGTGCGGACTTTATTTTGAGACAATCGTACGCATCCTGGGAATCGCATCCCACTATGATGGCTGCTGATATCACTGAGTTCCTCCGAAAGAAAATCACCCCGGGAAACAGTCAATATGACGAACGATTCGACAGCTATGTTCAATCAATCACAGCGACCAGTCCCTTTACCTTTAGTATCTTTTTTGATCGAGTCCCTTTACGAACAGAGAGGTTATTAACGCTTCCCATAGAAGCCAAACCACTCTGGGAGGCAGTATCAACCGATATCAATTCAGAAAATGCACGCAACCCCAAGCAACCGGAGATCTTTGTTTCTAATCGTTTTATCGTAGATGAACAGACACCGAACCAGGTACGTTATGTTCGTGCTATTCCTGAGCCAACCGGATTACGCGATTATAATCTGGCTCAGATCAATGAAATTCGCTATCCCAATTTTGAAAAGTCATTTCAGGCCTTATTACTGGGAGAAGTGTCTGTACTCCCGTTTCTTCCAGCTAAACTGGTCTCTTATTTTCAAGAACAGGAAGAATTTAACGTCGTCCAGAGTGCAATCCCTTTATCACATGTTTTGCAATTCAACCCGGAAAGTAAGCCACTCAAAATCATTGAGCTACGCAGAGCACTCGCCTATGCAATCGATCGCAGGAAAATTTTGACGGACACCCTGTTGCATCAATCTCAACTTTTGAACGGTCGCTTGATCACCGCTCCTTATTACACAGGGCTACAAACTTATAACCAGCAAGTTCCTCAACGTGAGTATAATTTTCCTTTAGCAGTTGCGTTGGCTGTCGCATCCCAAAAGAAACTGGGAGGAAACATCCCAACACTGCATATGCTCTGTGATCCTAATCCGGAAACGCAGGAAGCAGCGAAGGAATTAATCAATGCCTGGTCACAAATTGGTATGAGAGTCACACTCATTCCCAATACACCAGTCGAAGCTGAGAAGAAAAATTTGAATTGGGACATCGCCTATCGTACTGTCACCATGACAGAACCAGTTATGGAGCTCTGGCCATTCCTCACTGTTGGAAAGGGAGCCCAAATTGAATCACTCGAAATTTTTCCTGACTGGCTGAGATTAAAATTGATCGAACTGGATGAAGCAACCGACTGGGAAACAGCAACGGCACTCATCAAAAGGTTGCAGCTGCAATTATATTCAATGGCACATATTGTCCCATTATGGGAAATCGACCAGTTTCATGTATTTCGGACGAACATAAAGGGCTATGCAGATCGTCCTCTTAATTTTTACGACAATGTAGAACAGTGGGTTGTAACCCCTGTTTTTCCGAATGTGGATGCATTCACACAAAAATAGTTTTGACTTAAATTAAAAATAGATTTCGTTTTGGTAAACTCATGTTTTCATTTGATTGTGCAAAATTGATTCAAGTAATCGTTCTCTTTTGGGGATTTGTTCTGTTCCCAAGCTTGAATTCATTTGCACAAACAGAAAAGGCTTCCTCAAAATCAATTGAACCGCAACATGTCAGCCTTAGACCATATAGAGTCAGAATTGATATTTCGTATGATCCAAAAGCAAGCCTGACGTCTTCTGATCACCTGCGAATCCAAAGCCAATTAGCACAGATGATAGAACGATCGGTGGGTGAAAAGTGGAAACTCAAGAATAATGCTACAGATCAAACGAATTCAAAAACTGCAATTGGAATCTATCAAAATAACTGGCTGGCACTTTCTTCAAGTGAAGGCCTGCAACGCTTACAACCAGTTGCCATTCTGAATCGTTATCCTGATTTTCCCTTTGACAAGTTGTTTCTGATTGCGATTGAACCAAAGGGAATTGGATATCAAGTATCTGGAAGAGAGTTTGATTCTCTCTCGCAAAGGCTGGGGTCTGTTTCAATTGAAAACACATTTGAAAAATCTTTTCTCGGTGATACGATTTTTCATTCGCTACTCAACGTATTCTCACCTGTTGTCTCAATTGAATCTGTCATCGAAAATCAGGTCACAGTGAGCGAACAAGCGAGTCAATACTTGACGCCAGACCCCATATTAGGAATGTCAGAGAAAGACGTCTATTTCACACCTTTCTTTCGATATTTAAATCGAAATCGAGAAGTCAAAAACATTCAGTTTATTCCCTGGACTTATCTCATTTTGGAAGAAATGAATCGCAAGTACGCAACCTGCTCCCTTTCTTCAGGACTGCGCGGAATTCTCAGTGGAAGTCGGCGAAGAGTCGAAACGCTTGCCATACGAGTCAAGCCACAATATCCACAAACCAATCTCGCTTTGATTCCCCGTGGTAAATCCACACAATCTTACGCAGGCATGAGGGTACAACTCTCTCCTTTGAATCCTCAGGAGGTGAGACAGCGGCAAATCGCAGCCAAAAAACAAAAAGAACAAACGAAAAAGCCAGTTACAAAACCTTTGGATTATATAACCGAACAATATTTAACAAATCGCAGTGGAAAAATCACACTCCAAACGGATCCAAAACAACCATTGGTCTGGCTTTACGTTCGTAGCGGCAAAGCACTTGTTGCCAATGTACCTTATATTCCCGGCATCGACCGCGATGTTTCAATCCAAGTTCCCGATGACAGGATTCGATTGAACGTGGAAGGAGAGCTGGCAGTTTTGAATGGAGAACTGATCGAAGCGGTTGCCTCTCTTTCAATGAAAATGGCGCGCATTCGCAAATGGGCCAAAAATAATGAATGGACGAAAGTGAATTCAGGCATCAAAAAACTGGAAAGTGAGATCTCCCCAAAACAGATTTTCCAGGAAAAGCTGAATGTCATTCAAGTGACTGCGGTGGAAGCAGCTCAGAAACAGAACAACAGAGCCGCACAATCCCGAATTGCCAGCTTATGCCGGGACACAGCTTCTCGAATTGATCGATTCCTGGATCCAACCGGTATCATCGATTTTAAAACAGAAATCCAGGACTTGAGACAACTTCAAGAGCAGGCCCCCAAACGCTAATACCATCTCTATAGAAGGCCGCCCCCTGTCTCAAAACGGCTTATTACAGGTTCAAACAGGTACGATTCACCAAGCATCCTGCCTCAAGAAGTTTAAGAACTCATTCCCAGATTTGTAGAAAACGATATGAGTATAATTCATATAATCGCTATAACTGCTTCTTTTTAAGAATTGCTTAGCTGAATCCCATTCATTTTTTTCAGATCAGAGCAGAAACGCCAAAACAATACGCTAAGTTTTAAGTGTAACTCTTTCAACGGATAGCGATTTTTACGTCCCGTTCACAGAAAGAGATTGAAACAAAATGTTCCCCCATTGATCCCTTCGCAAGGAATAGCGATGCTTGTACTCAGCCGAAAAAAAGATGAAAAAATCATCATTGGAGATTCGATCACACTGATGGTGATCGAAATTAAAAACGACAAAGTTCGTCTTGGAATTGAAGCCCCCAAAGATGTTACCGTACACCGGGAAGAAGTGTATGCGGCAATCAAAGAACAAAGTTTGAACAAAAACTCAAACTTTCAATCTCCTTGATCATTACCTCACTTTGTCGAAATTCAGCCAACACTCAAAAGACATCGATCAACTGTCTTGCGCCTGAGCCCACATCTGATCGAACAGTTTTCGCTGTTCTGCCAAGGCTGCAACAGTCTCTTTCTTAGGTTGCTTGCCTTCTTCAAGCATCAACCAGCCTGTGTAGTTCACACCTGCCATCAACTCAAAAAATTGCTTGTGTGGATAGTCGGAATGAATCAGATCGTGAATATGCGTTGTAGCCCCCAGACGGTCTTTTACCAACGCGAAGTTTTCTTCAAGCCCTTTCCCTTCCAAGTCCTGCTTATTGCAATTCCAGCAAATCGCCACATTAGGATGGTCGGCAACGTCTAATATCTTCCGAATTGTCGGAAGATGTGCACATTTACCATGTACTTCCAGACGAATCTGTTGCCCCCAGTCTGCTCCATATTTTCCAACCTGGTTTAAAGAACGTCCAATCTGCTCAATGGTCTTTTCCTTTGAGACACCTTTATGAAATGAATCCGGTTTCACTTTTACACCGGTGCCTCCCACATCGTGACTCAGTTTGATGAAGTCTTTCGTGTCTGCAATTGCTTTCTTGAGGACACCTGGATTGGGATTGTCAAATCGCTCATTACTTCCAATGCCTACTAACGTAACCGGACTGTCGGCAAACTGTTGAGCGACTTCCTGTCTTTGTTGTTTGTTCAGCGTGCGCTCGACACCGTGTGCATGTGTCGTTCTTAGTTCTACCCCCAATACATTGGCTGTTTTACAGTTTTTGAGCAGAGTCGGCAGATCCCAATCCTTTGCCCATTGATAAGTAACGAGACCATATTGTGCCTGGCGAGCCGGCTTTTTACCCGCAAAGACAGTACCAGACAGACCTCCCCCCAGTGCCAAAGCCCCCCCTAATGCGGTAGTTTTCAAAAAGTCACGACGAGAGTAGAATTCCATGATCGCTATCTCCGGAGTATCTATTTAGATTGAATGATTCATTTTCATTAAAAAAACTTTACTCTAAACACCCGGCAAGTCCGAACCTGCCACCGTTATATCTTATTATTACAGCGACCTCTTACAGATTACAATTGTCTTTTACAGAGTTTTCAGACCAGAGCCGCCATACGAAGATACTGTGCCACTTTACAATAAATCCTCTACTTTTTATAAACAAGACAATAGAGGTTCAATCAGTGGATTTACTTCTTTTGCCGGAGAATATTTCAGTTTACATCAAAATTCTATAACGCATCCAATTTGACCGTAACGGCTTCATAGCTATGATACGAGATCCAAATTGCCCTGAAGGCACCATAATAAACCTGGACACAGGCTTGATTAATTGAGAGAAAGACCATGGACCAAAAAACACCCGAAAAATTTACGTTTCAAGCAGAAATCAAAAAACTATTAGATCTGCTCTCTCACTCACTTTACCAAAACCGTGAAATCGCCATCCGAGAGCTCATATCCAACGCCTCTGATGCATTGGATAAATTCCGATTCCTCTCTTTGACGGAGGAAACCGCAAAAGAAGAGCAACCCCTGGAAATTCGTCTCGAACCGGATGAAGAAAACAAAGTTCTGGCAATCTCCGACAATGGCGTCGGTATGACACATGCAGAATTAATCGAGAACATTGGCACCATTGCCCATAGTGGTTCGCTTGATTTTTTGAAAAATGCAGCCGGTGATGAGAAAGAAGAAGTTTCTCTCATTGGAAAATTTGGCGTCGGATTTTATTCTGCCTTCATGCTCGCCGATAAAGTTGAAGTTTTGACGCGCAGCTACCAGGAAGAATCTGGCTGGAAATGGGAATCAGATGGCACAGGTGCATTCACAATTGAAGCACAAGAGGGACTGGAACGTGGAACATCGATACGATTGCACTTACGCAAAGACCTCGACGAATACACAAGCGACACACGCCTCAAATTTATCCTGAAAAAGTATTCCACTTTCGTTCCCTATCCTATCAAACTCGGCGATGAACTTGTCAACGATCAGCCTCCCATCTGGCTGGAACCGAAAACACAGCTCACACAAGAACAATATGATGGGTTTTATCAGTATTTGGCGCATAACGGAGAAGAACAGGCACGCTGGCATCTGCACCTGAGCAGTGACTCTCCCTTTCAATTTCACAGCATCTTATATTGTCCACAAACCAATCTCGAATTGATGGGCTTTGGTCGTACCGAACATGGCATCAGCCTCTGTGCAAAACGCATCCTGGTTCAAAATGACAACAGAGATTTATTGCCTGAATATCTACGATTCATATATGGAATTGTCGATTCGGCAGACCTGCCTCTGAACATCTCGCGTGAATCGCTGCAGGATAACACCATATTCCGTAAGATTCAAAAAGTGTTAACGAAACGAGTACTCTCACATCTGGCCTCCATTGCCAAAGACGATGAAGAAAAGTATTTGGAATTCTATCGTCAATTCGGCAGCAGCCTGCGAGAAGGGATTGGCACTGACTTTGAAAACCGTGATGCCATTGCCAAACTTCTGCGTTTCCCATCCTCTAAAGGGACTTCTGAAAATGAACTCGTTTCGCTAGAAACATATCTTGGGCGAGCTGAAGAAAACCAAAAACAAATATATTATCTCGGCGGTCATGATTTCAATACGATTGCCAAGAACCCGAATCTTGAGATCTTCCGTAAGAAAGGTATCGAGGTTTTCTATCTGGCAGATCCGATGGATGAGATCGTACTCTCAAACCTGGCGAAATTTGAAGATCACGATATTATCTCCATCGACTCTTCAGAGGTAAAACTTCCTGGTGAAAGTGAAGAGAAAGCAGACTCAGAAGAGGCATCGGAAAAGAAAGAAGAGCATAAGGAGCCGGTCTCTCTTGAATTCGAGAAAGTCCTTTCGTTATTTGAAGAAGAACTCAAAGACGATGTCGAATCGGTCACAAAATCAGATCGTTTGACAGACAGCCCCTGTTGTCTTGTCATGCCGGAAGGCGCTATCAGTTCTCAGCTGCAAAAAGTGTTGAGCATGAACAATAAAGATTTCCCGACGACAAAACGGATTCTGGAAATCAATCCTGATGCAGAATTGATAAAGCGTCTCTGCACGCTCTCTTCCAACACAGATCAACATGCCTTTATCAAGCAATGTGGCCGTCAACTCTTCTGGAACGCTTCCTTGATGACGGGAATCGCAACAAGTCCTGATGAAATTACGAGCAACATCCAGAGTATGATGGAAGAACTGGCTCAGAAGCGTTCGCCCATAATTACCTAAGGCCAATAGGTTGCTTTCTCACTCTACTCACTGCGGCTCTGGTTTGGGAGCCGCAGTGTAGTAATACATGTTCGGGACATCGGGGTGAAACAGACCCACTCGGTTCCAGGGTTTTAACTTTGTTTCTGCGTTCAGAATCGCTTGTTTGATTTCATCCGGATTAGACACATTTTTTTCTTGTATCTGAGAAACTTCATTTAGCCAACCGCCGATGATGTTACTCAAGTCAACATCATCAGCACATAAAAACAGTGGCCTCTTTTGCTCGTTACATCGTTGATGTTCAAAGCTGGTCGCAGCAGCAAAATAAAACAGGGCGCTCGTTGTAAATAGATCAAACTGTTTCAAACTCCGATAACAACAGGCAACCAACGCATCGATCAATTTCAACTCCGCTTGAATCGACTCTGAATAGTGCGATAAGGCAACAGACAATTCATCACTGTTTCGCCAGCACTGTTCCAGAGTCATAACGAGACGCTCAATCCCACACAAAGTATGGGCAATCCCGGTACTATGTAAGGGGTCAACAAAACCTGCCGTATGCGGTAACAGAGCCCAGTTGGGACCTGCACATTCCTTCCAACCACGCTGCAACCTGCCTGTAGAACAAAGACCGAATTCCGGTGAAACGATTGATGCTCCCTCGAATTGCGATAGAATTGACGGATAGCGGCTCAAAAGATTCTGCCACAGTTCAATGGCTGAAAGAGCATTTTTAGCTGAGTCTAAAACAAAACCAGCACTGGTAATATCATTATTAAAACGTAATTGCCACATCCACCCTTCACTCAATACGTGATGTAATGCCGCCTGATCGCAGTCAAAAGGATATTCTGATCGATCAAATTCATATTGATCTAATATTTCTGACCAGGGAGTGACGTTTTCAAAATGCCCGTAGACCGCTGTCGAACAGGATTCAAACACTGTTTGACGTTCCACACCCAAAAAGTCAGGCACAACGCCCATCGCCCCCGTCGCATCGATGAGAAATTGAGCTCGAAAATCGAAGCGTTCCCCTCTTCTCTCTGCCTGGATTGTCCAATCATCGGATTGAGCCAGAACCACTTCAGTCTGATCCAGATAAACGACACTCGACTTTTGAACTTCTTCCGCGAAAAAATGATCGACATCGGCCCGAAACCAGTGTGTATCAGCTGATGCTTCATCCAGGTTTGCTGTTACCAGCAACTCGCTACTGTGGTTCGATTTTTGTCGAAAGAACTGCTCTGGCTCGTGAGCAAAATAACTGAATCCACGTTTGATTCCACAGGCCAATTGAGGATATCGTTCCTGCCAGGTCCCATACTTGCAAAATGGCTGAAATTGTGGAAGATCATAGTTCTCGGAGAGCGATTCCAGCAGATAGTCGGCTATGGGAGTGGAAGATTCACCAATGGAAAAACGGGGGTGCGTTCCCCGGTCAATCAAAGCCACGTTGCGACCGATCTGATTCAGCAGCAATGCTGTCAGACTTCCCCCAAAGCCAGCTCCCAAAATAACAACATCAAATTGCTGCATTACTGTTAATCTTCTCTGAACAGACTATGATAAATCTTATATAAATACATTTTAACCAATTGCCAACTTATTGGCAGGCTTACAAGGATACGTCATGGCAACACAACCAGTTCTTATCAATGGTCAATGGATTTCTTCAACGGGATCAAATACTTTTCAAGCAACAAATCCGGCAACGGCTGAAACTTTGGAGCCACTCTATCCCGTCAGCCCCTGGAATGAAATTGAAGCAGTGATTCAGGCTGCTTCAGATGCGTCAAAACAAACGCGAGGTTGGTCTGGAGAACGTTTTGCTGCCTTTCTCGAATCCTACGCGGAGGAAATTGAAAAACGGACTGAAGCGTTGGTCGATACAGCGCACCTGGAAACCGGCTATCCTGAATCTCCCCGTTTGAGAGACGGCGAACTCCCCCGCACGACCAATCAATTGAGACAGGCCGCCACTCATGCCCGTGAAGGCTCGTGGGCAATGCCAACCATTGATACCGCAACCGGTATCAGCTCCCTATTTGGCCCCATTGGTCCGGTCGCCGTCTTTGGTCCCAACAATTTCCCTTTCGCTTTTAACAGTATCGCAGGAGGCGACTTCGCTGCAGCGGTGGCAGCAGGAAACCCGGTCATTGCCAAAGGACATTCTTCTCACCCTGGTACCACGCAGATCTTTGCGGAAGCTGCTGACACTGCCGCAAAAGCAACAAATATGCCCACAGGGTTCGTTCAACTCATCTATCGCACCAGTCATGAAGATGGTTGTCGACTTGTTTCGCATCCTCTCATGGGAGCCATCGGCTATACCGGTGGTCGTAGTGCCGGATTGACGATTAAAGAAGCAGCCGATAAAGCAGGCAAACCCGTCTATCTGGAATTGTCGAGTATTAACCCTGTATTTGTGCTACCCGGAGCTTTAAATGAACGCAGCGCTGACATCGCCGAAGAATTTAAAGGCAGCTGCCTGATGGGAACCGGACAGTTCTGTACCAATCCGGGACTGGTGATCTTAAAAGCAGGCGCTTCCGCAGACACATTTATTCAACAGGTGACCCAAAAATTTGAAGAAGCTCCTGCAGGAATATTACTCAGCAAAGGAGGGCAAACAGGTCTTGAAGCGGGGATAGCGGCAATCGAGGCGGCAGGCGCCACCCTGGTTACCGGCGGCACCGCATCTGACGGCCCCGGTTTCTCTTGTGCGAATACGCTGTTAAAAGTCAGCGGTACTCAATTTCTTGCCAACCCATCCTCATTACAGGAAGAAGCATTTGGAAACAGCGCCTTATTCGTCATCGCGGAATCTGAAGAGGAGTTAGCAGAAATCGCAGAATGCCTTGAGGGAAATCTCACCGGCTGCATTTATAGCCATACCGACGGAAATGATGACACACTTTATGACCAGATCGCGCCAGTCTTACGGCAAAAAGTTGGTCGACTGTTAAACGATAAAATGCCAACGGGGGTCGCCGTCAGTCCCGCGATGAATCATGGCGGACCGTTCCCCTCAACGGGACATCCGGTATTTACGTCGGTGGGGATTCCCGCTGCAATTCACCGTTTTTCGATGCTCCAATGCTATGATAATGTTCGCCCTCATCGATTACCGGAAGCGCTGAAGCCACAAAATTCTAACTCAAAACAATGGCGATACATTGATGGAATGTACACAACAGACGACTATTCTTCATAATTGATCATCCCCAGTCCTGGAATCATAGCATGCCAAAATCACTGAGAAATAGAGACTTTTTCGGAAGATGACGATTGAAAGAATTCTTTTAGCTGATAAGTCATTGGGATTTGACTAAGGGTAGAGAAAATATGAATTTACAATGATTTTTTTCGCTCGGAATGTTGTGATTTTATTGGGCTTGTTGCTATTATCCTAACTCAACAGTCAAACGGCCCTGTCGAAACACGAAGTGGTTCCGAACACTTATCATCCAGGTCTGTCATAAATACAAAGAGAATCAATGAGGGCGTAGCTCAGTTGGTAGAGCAACGGACTTTTAATCCGTAGGTCCAGGGTTCAAGTCCCTGCGCCCTCATTCTTTTCTTACCTTCTTAAAAATGACTTCCTTTCATTTGACAGCCCTTTACTTATTCAGCTTCCCAGGAAATGCTGCATAACTCGGTATTTGGTGCTAATATTCAACAATGTTCAAAGATTTGACTCCTCGGAGCGCATCGAATTGAACAATGCTAGAATCGGGAATTTATCGAGATATACTCAATAAAGCAATCTGCTTGACAAAAACATCGAATAATAATCGAAGTGCAAAAGAATCATGGGATGAATAAGAATCGTATTCATATTTGCAGAGATTTCATGAGAGGCTATGGAAGCCGACGAGAGACGAGAAGACGCGATTGTTAAAGAACCTTTTCAAGGGTAGCGGGGTTGTTGTTATCACACTTGGGAAAGATCATTTCTTAGGTGATAACATTCGGAGGCTTAGTCCAAAAGTGAAGTACCATCGGATTACTTCCCAGAGTATTTGGACTGAATTTGGTGAAAAGTGAATTGCAAACGGGTTGCAGTGCCGAAGCGTAAAGAGATTATGGAAGATTAGTCTGTACTTTCTGGTAGAGCGGTGTCATGAATGATCAGCCAGATAAAACCAACGAGGGATCGATTTTTAGGAATACCTGTATTCAGATAGTTTAGTTGGATTGGGATTAATGGCGTACAAAAAATGGAACTCTAACGGACACATCATTGAACTAGAGCATGGATGGTGGTCAGGTAGAGCAAAGGTGATCGTCGATGGCCAATTAGAATTTACAAGACCTTCACCATTTTTTCTTCAAGATTTTGGGTTTGCACATAGGTTTGAAATTGACGGAGATCTCTATATTGTCTGTGTGATTTGCCAATTATTCAAATTTCAGTACAAACTTCTCGAAAACGACGATGCAAAAACTCAGTTGATTCCATTTGGCTACACCTCGAACTTCCAGTGGTTCAATCGATTGTACTTTTAATTTCATTAGTATTTCTAATTGCCTGCCTTTTTACAGTCATCGACTGATTTGCCAATTCGATTAGTCCTCTAAAGCCGGTTTCGGCGACAGAGCAAAAGGCTAAGCTAGTAGCTACAGTGCTGAGGCAGAGAGCAAATGAGTTACATTTCGAACTGGGGTAAAACATATGAAGATGTTTAATTGGTTTGATATTAGTGAATGCTTTGCTCAATTTAAAGGTGTCTATGACCTGCAGGAGTTATTTGAAATAACAATAGATTATAGTTTTGCTCCATGGGAAACAAACTGGCTTTTACCTCAATGTATTACTGAAGATAATTTTGAAGTGAATATCGCATTAATTGAAAAAAAATGGGCCAAACACTTTGTTGAAGGTTTAGTATCAAGTATTCGAGTAGGTGCTTTTAAAGACGTTTCTCCATATGCTAACAGTGAATGGTTTTCACATGTTGTTGAAAACGGGAAGTTTGACTCCCATTTCCTGGAAGGTATTAGAGTTCTGAAAAATAAATTCGCAGATGAAAAATGGGATTCGTACGACACTATTTCAGAACAGAGATAGTGCTGGGGAAGCGGAATTTAGATAAACTTAGAGGTTTTTATGACCGCTATTACTTCAAAAGAACAGGCAACTGAATACGCTATCGACTATTTAGAAAAGAAGGAATATGAATATGCCAAATGTATAAAGACAATCAAACTACCTCGGGATCAAAATGCACTATGGGCCGACTTAATAGAAGGTGATTACAATATTCAAAATGATTTATGGCAAGTTTTTTTTCATCAATAGGGAGCTTAAGCCAGGGTCCATATGCACAGCAAATAATTTTCATGTTTTCGTGAAAGTGAACATGGTAATTGTGGAGTATTCTTTGGTATGTAGAGAATAAGTCTTGCATTCTACATTTACTATATCTACTAGATAAGCCGCCCTGATTAGGGCGGCTTTGTTTATTTAAGAAATCACCATTCGCGCAGTTCTTCGACGAGTTTGTAAACATCGTCGATTTTGTATTTCTTTCCAATCTTTTGAAAGAATTCAATCAGCAAATCACGTTCAACCGTGTCAATGCATTCTTCTTCCGCATCCAGCCGATTGAGGGCTGTAATACAGTCGGTCACCAATCGTACTGGCTCGATGCCAGAGCCCTTTGCGTCGCCAAGATCCTTTACTAATGATCTCAAGATGTCAGCCACCAATGAGGCGCCGGGCTGTTCCAAGGGGTCTAAGGAGTGGAACTTCTTAATAATACCATCTGGTGTGAGAGGCTTTTTGCGTTTTTGATAGGCTTGCTCCATCGCTTCTAAAATATCGATCTCACTTTCCGCAGCTGGTCTTGGAACACCATCCCACTGAGCTTGCATGATACGTTGATACAAGATGTATTCCCATTGCGCCATGCTGCCGAGGGCAAGCTGATCTTCTCCCTCTGCTGGTTTGACATTGCCGATTTTCTCGAACTCGGGGATAATCGTCATGGGAGTCCAAAATGCTAACGGTTCATTGTCAAATGAGTGATGCGTTAATATTGGAATATCGTAAACTTTCTGATCGTCCAGCGAGGGGGGATTCGCGCCTAAGTACTCAGACCCTACGACCAGCACAGTCACCGGCTTTGCTTTCACGGCGACAACACGGCTTGCTGTGAATCCCCAATTACCCAATGAGACTGAAAACACATCGCCACATTCAGGCAAACTCTTCAGGCTTCTCGCTTTTTTGCTCACCTCATCTCCTTGCTCATCCATCCGTCAACTCAGCTCGTCACAACGTTAATGTTAGGAGCCATTTTGTAGCCTACCAAATCCATCCTCATGTTCAACCATCAAGTATAAAAGCGAATCGTAAAATGTTGCATAAATCTCCTACTTTTTAACCGTGGGATGTCCTGTATTGCTTGGTTAAATCAGGTGCTAAGAGTTGAACCTAGCATTTTCGCTTGTATACTAATGATTTGTATATTCTAAATTAGGAGTTAAGCTCACTACAATAATGCACCAACCAGTTAGCATATTTATTCATGGCAAATCCTCACGTTTTTATTAGCTCAACCTGCTACGATCTTTCCCAAGTTCGTGATGCACTTGTCGACTTCATTGAATCATATGGATTTGTTCCCGTCTTGAGCGATCGGGGCGATGTCTTTTACCACCCTGATATACATACTCACGACAGTTGTCTTAATGAAGTAGGTAACTGTGATCTCTTTATTCTGATTATAGGAGGTCGATTCGGCGGTGCTTATCGCGCTGATCCCGAAAAATCGATTGTCAATGCTGAGTATTATGCTGCTCGAAAAAACAACATACCAGTTTTTAGTTTTGTCAAAAGTGATGTTCACTCTAACCATCACGTCTTTTCAAATAACAAAGGAAAAAAGTCGCTAGTTGATATCAAATTTCCATCGATCGAAAATAACGAGCATGCTGCAAAAATTTTCAATTTTATTGACGAAGTGCGTCGCTCCGATGAAAATAATGCCTACTTTTCATTTGAATTTGCTCGAGACATTGTGGATTTGCTCCGAAAACAATGGTCTGGTATGTTTTTCGAATTCCTTCATCAACGAAAAATTAACGAGCAACTCAATACCACAACGAACTTGCTAACCAATATCTCAGAAGCAAGTAATAAGGTTGAAGAATTGGTCAAGAACCTCTATCGACATATTGATAAATCCGGTGACGCTGAATCTGAGATTAAAGCGCTTGAAGATCAAATAGATGCGAAGAAATTTTTTAGAATTCTTGAAGATTTGATGCGTTATAGCAAACAGGATCGTAAGATTTCCACTTCAGTAGATCCAAGTAGCTTCGAGAATTGGTATGATTATTTTGCTGCAGCAACAGACGGTATTATCACAAAAAAACAAAATGGAGACATCGCATTAGACTGGCCTACGGGCATGGGTGTTATTGTTCATTTGGAAAAACCTATACGAAAAAATGACGAGTACACTAAACAGAAGAAAAGATTTAAAGTTGTTAAATCAATGAAGCGAAATTTGGTTGATGCATTAATCAACAAAGATTATTAGACAGTATTCAATAATATCACTGCTTTAAGAACTGGTGAAGAATTGGTACCAAAGCTAGCTTCCACATATCACTAAGCAATTTGGTCAGGAAGATTCCCCAAACTAGGTATTGTTCTTACTCTTGAACATGCTCAAGAGTCAAATATATTCTATTCTCTTCTTTGCCTTCTTCGTGTTCCATTACTGTGTATCTTTCATGTTCTATAACTGCATATTTTTGCTTATGTCTCAATTCAGGATACTTTTCTAAAGTCTCTGCCGAAAGTAGTGGACCACCAATATACATAAATGCTTGTCCTACTCTTCCATTGGATGTTACGAAGTAAGCAGTCCCGGCAATATTGGGATCTACTCCATCAGGTAAACCTGTAGTGTCGATCGCGCCGTCAGGTGCTTCTGTTCCAGTATGGGTCCCTTCAAATGGGCCCCCTTTAAATGTGGCGACGATTACAGGTGCTGATGAATTCATCTGTTGTCCCTTTCTAAATTATCATGTCTACTACGTAAACTACTACGTAAACCTGCCTCCGCATATCTGTCAAAGGGCATTCTAGCACATGTCACAGAGAGTAACAAATCTTGTTAAACTCTTAGCATCCTGTGACTATCCCGTGAGTGTATTTTGATTAAAAGTTATGGCGTGGATTTTAATCCGTAGGTCTAGGGTTCAAGTCCCTGTGCCCTCATTCTCTTACTTCTTTAACTGCAATAGCTTGCGACTCATTGCCACTCTCTGAATTATCGCCGTTTTCAGGAATGCTACGTAAGCCCGCCTCAGCGTTTCTAATGTCTGCTGCAACCTCCTCTGTATCTCTGACAACATAGAATTTCATTGTTGTTTCCATGCTTTCATGTCGCATAAGCTGCATTAGAGTTGCTGGCATCACTTTAGAAGCCCACCATTCACCAAACGACCTCCGAAAGTCGTGAGCAGAGACGTATTTTGTCTTAATCTCTCCCGTAGTTTCGTCACTCCCGTAGTTTCGTCAATTGATTCATTAACAACGACACTGGCTTTATGGGTCATTCAACATGGCCAAAAACTGTTCCAACTTTCTCAGAGGCACTCTTTGCCATGCCCGTTACAACTTCAGTTTCATAGCGTTCTCTGAAGTCTGACCAGTCAGCCTTGACGATGCGGTAGTATGGCCCCTCGTTGAGATCCTTTTCCGTCTGGCCTGCAATCCGTTCCGCATCACGTTTGATATTAGTCTTTGTGCTTTGCCATCGCTCCCGACCAGTCTCAGGATTAATCCACCGCATCTGGGTAAACTTGCTGTTACTTCGTTTGGTCAAGAAAACTTTTGTTACTGCCACTGCTTCAACTCTCCATTAATGTGGTTCATTTCCAAATGGCAATTTTAGTCGTCTTTAACTTCACCGCATCACAGGCGATCCTCTGCGATTCTGAGAGGTGTTGAAATTTGCTCTTACTTTTTTGCTTTAATTGTTTAAACTGTGGTTGTTAGAAATTTGTCCTTTGAGGTAGCTCATATGTCTGAAAAAAAGAGATGGAAAATTCTTCGTTTTCTGGGCTATGCCATTCCTATTTTGTCAGTGGTCTATGTATTGAGCATTGGCCCTGTTCTCGCTTTTATAATTGCGTCAGGCAACATGAGACACTGCACTGATTATGGTCTAGCTGGAACGCTCTACACTCCCATTCTTCTGACGATGAATAAGAGTGCCTTTATCACTAACTTAGTAAATGAATATATGTTGTTATGCTCTCGTTTTTTTTAGACGCTTGTCTAACTATCAAGGGTTCTAGAGGTTGTTCAAATGTCTGAAAAGAAACAATCAAAGCTCCTTCGATTTGCATATTATACGATCCCATTTTTGCTAGTGGTTTATGTTTTGAGCATTGGCCCTGCCGCTGCTTTTTTGGTCAACTCAAAGGGATCGCTTGAATATCCTGTGTACAAAATCCAGTTCGAAATTTTTTATGCTCCTGTGTTTATTGTGGCATCTAGCAATCAATGGCTAGCACCGTTAGCCATTGAATACGTTGACTTTTGGAAAAGAAAAATACTTTTTTAACACTTTCTTAGTGTTTTGAACTCGCGAATGTAATTCTCATGTCTGAAGTTAAAGAATCAAAATTCATTAAGTATACATGTTATGCTGTCCCAATACTGTTAGTGCTTTATGTACTGAGTATTGGGCCTGCTGCTGCTTTTTTATGTGATTCAGATGGGCGCGTTAAAAACCCTGAACATGAAGCGTTGGTATTCACGTTTTATACTCCTCTGATTTATGTCGCAACAAGCAATAAATTCTTACTGAATGCTTATGTCTCGTACGTTAATCTTTGGAATGACTCAAATACCAGCGTCGAATAACGATAGCCACGGAGGTCGGTCATATGCCTGAAAAAAAGAGATGGAAGCTTATTTATGTTCTGGGGTATGTGATCCCGATATTATTAGTGGTTTATGTTTTGAGTATTGGTCCTTCATATGCGATAGTCACAAACTCATTTTGGACTTCAATTAATGAGTCCAAGCCTCCTGATAAAATAATTAACCTTGGATCTTTTGAATCTTTTTATGCTCCCATAATATGGATTGAAGATAAAAACCAACGCATTAATAAGCTGCTTTTAGACTACAAGCGTTATTGTTTTAAAAAGATGTATCCGGAATATTTCTCCGGTGGTTGCGGCTATAGTCGTGGTTATTCTCATTAAGCATTCTCCCGCCTGACACTTCACCAGACAGGAGAAACCTAGACTATTTACAGCTTGAAACAGTTGTTGGCATCAACATTCGCTTGCGTACTTCCAAACCATGATGTTTGAGAATATCAACTGCACTTTTCTGCCACGTTAAAAAACAGAACTCAAATAGGACAATTCCCCTAAACATGCCTGGGGAAATTCCCCATCTATGGTACTTACAGTTTCTGATTCGAGGAACGAAGTATGAAGTTTCTGTTATTAATTTCCACATCCCATCTCTCAATCTTGAGTCTATAGACGGTAGGATCAGTGAAAGTTAGAATCGATGAGAAGTAGTTTTATCATCTATTATGAGCAGGAAAAGAGGCCTCTATGGAGACGCAACAGCTTCGACAAATCTTGATGGAACTACGATTTACCGCTGGACTGTCAGAGGAAGAGCAGCAGAAGCTGGCTCGTATTTCACGTGCGCAAGACTTTCCCAAAGGTACGACTATTTTTACAGAGGGTAGCGCGCACAAAGACATCTATGTAATACGAACTGGTCGCGTCGAAATCTGCATGAGCATACCGGCCCGTGGATGTTTACCTGTTTTAACGCTCGAATCAGGCGATCTGGTTGGCTGGTCATCTATTTTAAAACTGGGAGAAATGACGGCCACAGTCGTAGCCTTGGAAGACACACAAACAATTGCCATTGATGCAGCAAGTTTGAGAACGCTTTGTGACGAGGATCATGATATTGGCTATCAAATCATGCATCGCATTGCCACTGCCCTTTCCCAGCGACTTGTAGCCTCTCGCTTACAGGTGCTCGATATGTTTGGTCTCGAGTTATTTGATGATGTCGATTCTTACGAAAATAGCTCGAGAGGGACAGCAGAATGAATGAAGCAATGCAGACTGCAAGTCCCCGATCTTGTTTTCTTTCAATCGATCAGTTTGCGAATTTATTCGAAGTGCTGCATGCTTTAGATTACGAAGTCATAGGTCCCACACTAGATCAGGAAGCGATTGTGTATGATCGAGTGACTTCGGTTGAAGATTTGCCACGCGGATGGACGGACATTCAAGAGCCGGGAAAATATCGATTAGAGCAACGCGACGACGATGCCTTATTTGGCTACGTAGTTGGTCCTCATTCCTGGAAACAAAATTTATTTCCGCCTGTCAGCACATTATCCACCGCTGATCGAACAGACGAGGGTTGGCAGTTTACTGAAGTAGAACAGGAGTTACCCAAATATGCGTTTCTGGGAGTACGCGCATGTGAATTGGCGGCTCTCAAAATTCAGGATCGTGTGTTTATGGAAGGCCCGTATGTTGACCCGAATTATCAGGGACGTCGTCTTCAAGCATTAGTCATCGCCGTGAACTGCACACAGGCAGCATCGACTTGCTTTTGCACCTCCATGAATACCGGCCCCCGTTGTACGGCTGGCTATGATCTGGCGCTCACGGAGTTACCCGATGGCTTCGTTGTCGAAGTGGCCACCCCACTTGGTGAAACCGTCATCGATGCTCTGGAGACTCAGATTGCCACGGACGAAAATCAACGGCAGGCTGAAGCCGCACGGCAACAAGCAGTTGATCAGATCACACGAGAATTCGATACCACGGATATTCGAGACTTATTACTGACCAATTTAGAACATCCACAATGGAATGATGTCGCGGAACGGTGTCTTTCCTGTACCAACTGTACGATGGTTTGCCCGACCTGCTTTTGCAGTTCCGTGGAAGAAGTCAGTGACCTGACGGGCGATCATGTCGAAAGACAACGTCAATGGGATTCGTGCTTTAACGTTGACTTCAGTTATATGAACGGTGGATTGGTACGGAATAGTATTCGAAACCGGTATCGCCAGTGGATGACTCATAAACTGGCAACCTGGATCGACCAGTTCGGAACGTCAGGTTGTGTTGGCTGCGGCCGTTGTATCACCTGGTGCCCCGTCGGCATTGATCTGACAGATGAAGTTGCCGCCATTCGAGAAAGCCAGACATGAATTCCACTTGTTCAACAACAGGAGAAAACAGCATTACGCAAGCCAATTCCTGGGTACCGCATACGGCGGTGATTCGTGAAGTCACACGTGAAGTCAACGAAGTCAGTACCTATCATCTGGCGCTATCTGATCCTGCGCTTGCCAAAGCATACCGTTTCCAACCAGGGCAATTCAATATGTTGTACGTGCCAGGCGCGGGTGAGTCGGCGATTTCAATGAGTGGCGATCCTGATTCACCTGAAACTCTGGCACATACGATTCGTTTTGCGGGAAATGTGACACGGAGTATCGCAACCATGGAAGTGGGTGATACCTTGGGACTCAGAGGCCCCTTTGGTACGAGTTGGCCTTTGGAAACGTGTGTCGGCAAAGATGTCATTCTGGTAGCAGGAGGTATTGGATTACCACCGCTTCGTCCGCTCATTCATCGTTTGCTGGCTGAGCGACATCAATTCGGACAACTGAATTTACTCTACGGTGCACGATCTCCCGATATGCGGCTTTACACCAAAGAATATCGTGACTGGTCTGAAAAAGGTCTGTTGATTAAAGAAACGGTCGATCGAAAAAACCTCGGTTGGCAGGGTAATGTCGGAGTGGTATCCATGTTGTTGGAACGCTTAGAACCGTTCGACCCTGCTCAGTCGATACTCATGATTTGTGGACCGGAACTGATGATGCGGTTTACCGCCAGAGCAGCAATGCAACGCGGAATGACACACGAACAAATCTGGGTTTCCACAGAACGAAACATGCAATGTGCGATCGGCCTGTGTGGACATTGCCAATTGGGTCCGGAATTTATTTGCAAGGATGGGCCGATTTTTCGCTACGATCAGATTTCGCCTTATTTAATCGTGGAGGGACTCTAATCGTGGGAAAACCAAAACTCGGTGTGTTTAAATTTGCGTCCTGCGATGGTTGCCAGTTATCGCTGCTGGACGCCGAAGATCAACTGCTTGCCGTTGCGGAAGTTATTGACATCGTCCATTTCCCTGAAGCAAGCAGCCGACTGGAATCGGGTCCCTATGATATTGCCCTGATCGAAGGTTCCATCACAACCCCACACGATGCAGAGCGAATTCAGCAAATCCGCCGCGACTCGAAGTTTTTGATGACAATCGGCGCCTGTGCGACTGCAGGTGGAATCCAGGCACTACGCAACGGCGCTGATACCACTGAATTTATGCAAGCCGTCTACGCAACCCCGGAATACATTCAGGTTTTAGACCAATCAACAGCTATTGCTGAACATGTGAAAGTCGATTTTGAGTTACGTGGTTGTCCCATCAATCAGTATCAGTTAATCGAAGTCATTCAGTCATTATTGGCAGGCCGAACTCCACGCACCCCCAAACATAGTGTTTGTCTCGATTGTAAACGCCGTGGAACAGTCTGCGTGACCGTCGCTCAGGGGATCGCCTGCCTGGGACCTGTCACGCAGTCTGGCTGTGATGCAATTTGCCCCAGTTATCACCGGGGTTGTTATGGCTGTTATGGCCCTGCCGCTCAGCCAAATCTGGTAAGTTTGAGCACACAAACACTCAAAGCAGGAGATTCGCCAGCAGAAGCTGCTCACAGACTGCAAAACTTTAACGTCTCTGCACCTGCTTTTCATCAAGAGAGCCAGCGGTTAACGGATCAGGCCAGGGAGCAGAACTGATGGGCAACCGCACAATTAAAGTTGAAACATTAACACGCGTCGAAGGCGAAGGCGGTCTCTATATTCGTTTGAATGGAGAGGCCGTTGACGAAGTCCGATTAGAAATTTATGAACCGCCGCGCCTGTTCGAAGCATTATTACGCGGTCGGCCTCTGGAAGATGTTCCCGATATTACGGCGCGGATCTGCGGAATCTGCCCGGTTGCCTATCAGATGAGTAGTGTGCATGCTTTAGAAGCCGCTTTGGAAGTGACGGTTTCACCTGAGATCCGACGTCTACGACGATTACTATATTGTGGTGAATGGATCGAAAGTCACGGTTTACATATGCATTTACTGCATGCACCCGATTTTCTGGGATTTGACAGTGGACTGGAAATGGCGAAACAGTTCCCGGAGGAAGTCAATCGGGGGCTGCGTTTGAAAAAACATGGTAATCAATTAGTCGATATGCTGGGAGGGCGGGCCATTCACCCCATCAATGTTTGTGTTGGTGGTTTTTATCGCCTGCCAACACGAAAAGAAGTCCAAAAATTGATTCCCGATTTTGAGTGGGGCTTGAATGCCGCCATTGAGACAACACGCTGGGTTGCCAGTTTTGATTTTCCTGACTTCGAATCCCCTGATTGCGAATACATCTCACTTTCGCATCCTGATGAATATCCGATGAATGCAGGAGTCATGAAAACCAGTAGTGGTGACACGATCGATGTCGCCAATTATGAAGCAGAATTTGAAGAACTGCAGGTTCCGCATTCCACGGCCTTACATGCGATTCGAAAGTCGACAGGACGTCCCTATTTACTGGGCCCCTTAGCGCGCATCAATCTGAATCGGGATAGACTCTCTCCCTCCGCACAAAAACTGGCAGACGAAATCAAGCTGGAGCCCGTGTGTTGTAATCCACATAAAGCAATTATTGCGCGGGGACTGGAGATCATTCATGCTTACGAAGAAGCGTTAATGATCCTGCGAGATCAACCACTAAAAGGGAAGTCACGTGAGTCGTACGAGTATCAAGCTGGTAAGGGAATGTCTGCAACCGAGGCACCGCGCGGAACCCTCTTTCATCGGTATATTGTTGATAAAGATGGTAAGATCGTTGAAGCATCCATTGTTCCGCCGACTTCACAAAACCAAGCTCAAATTGAAGCAGATTTGAAGCAATGGATCTCGCACGTCATCAGTAAAGATGAACGGGAAACAGCCCGAAAGTGTGAAAACCTGGTCCGTGCGTATGATCCCTGCATTAGTTGTTCCACTCATTTTCTGAATGTCAAAATTGAACGTACTTAATTCAATTTACGAAAGTCTGACTGTGATGAAGCATCAATCCCAGATTTTGGTCATAGGCATCGGCAGCCCCCACGGTGATGATCAAGTCGGTTGGGAGATTGCTAAGCAGATTCAAGATAGAGACAGCAAGTTCGTTGACGTCCGTCTGGCGCGAACACCCGATGATTTACTGGACTGGCTGGAGGGAATAAAACAATTGGTAATTTGCGATGCCTGCCAGGGTGCGGGAGACGTTGGTACTCACCACCATTGGAAATGGCCCTCTGATCAACTGGAAACCATGACATGGTCGGGAACACATCATGTTTCGTTACCCTCTGTTCTCGCATTGGCCGAACAACTGGGCCGACTTCCCACTTTGGTTCAAATTTGGGGTGTCGAAATCGAACAGACACAGCCTGGCGACTCAATGTCTGAATCAGTGAAGGCAGGAACAACAGTGGTTGCTAAAACAATCTGTCAAGATTTATCGATCCCCACAAAAAAGTCGGAGACCCAACATGCATGAACGGTCTCTAATCCGGAGTTTATTACGGCAAGTGGGGCAAATCGTTGTAGCAGAAGGCGGCGGCCAAGTCACCGAAATTCGCGTACAGGTGGGTGATTTGTCTGGTGTGGAACCACTTTTATTTCAGATGGCGTTTGACGACATGGTTCCTGCTCTGTTTTCTTCCGACTGCCGTTTGGCACTCGAAATGGTACCTGTCACCGCGGTTTGTAGTGAATGTAAGCATCAGTTTGAAATCGTTGATTTTCAGTTTCGCTGTCCTAAATGTCAGACGAACTTGGTGCAAGTCATTCAGGGAGACGAAGTGAAATTAATCAGCGTTTCCATTAATTCGAACAATTCAATCGAAGGAGTCGCATCATGAACCAGCGCACGATTGTTGTACAACGAGATGTGCAATCTGATCAGAAAGCGGATGCTGCTGCAGAACGAGAGAGACTGGGACGCCGAGGGACACTGGTCGTCAATCTACTCTCCTCGCCAGGCGCGGGAAAAACGACCTTACTGGAAGCAACAGCGCGGCATTTTGCTGACAGGCGCAGTATCGCTGTGCTGGTAGGTGATCTTGAAACGGATCGCGATGCACAACGTTTGTCGCCTCTCATGCCAGTAGCACAGTTAACCACAGGGGGAGCCTGTCATCTGGAATTACCACTTGTGCAGCGCGGACTGAAGGCGCTGGGCGATCCTGAAGTCGATTTTCTATTTATTGAAAATGTGGGCAATTTGGTTTGCCCGGCTTCACACGATCTGGCAGAACACTTGCGCATCGTACTGATTAGCACGACGGAGGGAGACGATAAACCAGGCAAATATCCGAAAATGTTCCGTACCAGTCAGGCGATGGTGATTACAAAACTTGACTTACTGCCGCACGTTCCCTTTTCAGTAGAAGCGGTGACAGAAGATGCCCATCGTATTCAGCCCCAGTTGAAAGTCTTAACGAATTGTGCTTTGAATGGTTCTGGTATTGAGAACTGGTGTAATTTTCTGGAAGAACAACATCAACAGCAATTGGCGATATATCATGAACCGGCAGGCAATCGCTAATCAAGAAAAATCAACAGTAGCCGTGCAATTCACTTTAAGCGGTCGTGTCCAGGGAGTCGGTCTGCGCCCCTCGATAGCTCGTTGGGCTCAAGAATTGAATTTAGCCGGTCAGATCAGTAATACAACGCAAGGTGTCAAACTGATTGTCGAAGGGCCTGCAGATGTTGTACAACGGTTTGAAAATGAACTAGACACTCATTTGCCGAACGGAGCTTGCCTTAAAAAAAGTGAACGAACTCACCTGAAGACGAGTGCGTTAACCAGATTTGAGATTATCGAGAGCGAAACAGAAGGCCCTCTTTCGACGCAAGTCCCCCCCGATATCGCCGTTTGTGAGGAGTGTCTTTCTGAAATCGCAATACCCGAAGACCGCCGTTTTCATTACCCGATCACAAGCTGCACAAACTGTGGTCCCCGCTATTCGATCATTAAATCAATGCCTTATGAACGGTCACAAACCAGTATGTCTGATTTTGCCCTGTGCCACTGTTGCGAAACAGAGTACCAGTCTCCTTATGATCGACGGTTTCATGCACAAACCAACGCCTGCCCGGAATGTGGGCCCCATATCTGGTGCACCGATGCGAAGGGGCGAGTAATTGCCTGTCAGAATCAAGCAATCAAAGCTGCGGCAACCGCGTTAGAGCAGGGGCAAATTATTGCAATGCGTGGATTGGGTGGCTACCAATTTCTCGTAGATGCGACCTCAGAAGACGCCGTTAGAAAACTACGACAGCGAAAACAGCGTTATGGGAAGCCATTGGCCGTGATGGTGAGTTCGCTGGTAGAAGCTGAAACGCTGGTCTATCTGGATGGAGCCGAACGATCTGAACTCACCAGCCCCGCCGCTCCGATTGTCCTGTTACAATCACGCTGTGATTCCAACCTGGCAAATAGTATCAATCCAGGCTTGGATACATTAGGGCTCATGCTACCGACAACTCCTCTTCATTGGTTGTTGCTACAACAGTGCTCCTTCCCGTTAGTCGTCACCAGCGCAAATCGGGAGGGAGAACCGTTAGCTTATCAGAGGGAAAATATCAGTACAGAACTAAAATCGATAGCCGATCTTTGGATGGAGCATGATCGCCCCATTACCCGTCCGATTGATGATAGCGTGGTGAGATGCATCGCGGGACGAAGCGTGACAATTCGCTTAGCTCGTGGCTTAGCGCCCCTGCCCCTCGAACTGGAAAGCAGCGTCTCTCAAATCGCATTAGGCGGACATCAGAAAACTGCGTTGGCACTTTGTAACAGTCGTCAAACTATTCTCGGTCCTCACATCGGCGATTTGGACAGTTTAGCGTCCTGCGAACGGTATCAAGAGCAACTACAGTCATTGAAACAACTTTACGGCGTCTCACAAAGTTCATTTATCTGTGACGCCCATCCGAATTATTTCACTTCACAATGGGCGGCTCGCGAATCAGTTTCACTGGAAACGGTGCGGCATCATCATGCCCATATTGTTGCAGGCATGCTGGAACAGGGTTGGTTAGATCGCCAGGTTTTGGGTGTGGCCTTTGATGGCACTGGCTGGGGCGATGATAGCACGATCTGGGGGGGAGAATTTTTGTTATCGACCGCTACCAACTATACCAGAGTGGCGCACTTGAGACCGTTTCATTTGCCCGGCGGAGAACGTGCTATACGCGAACCGTGGCGCATCGCTGTCTCATTGGTCACACAGGCTGCTGGTATGGACGTTGCTTCCCGTTTGAAACTAAACAGAGAACAGATAAAACCGCTACTGAAAATCATCAAGTCAAAGCGACTTTCACCTCTAACGACCAGTGCCGGTCGTCTGTTTGATGGCGTTGCAGCCCTGGTACTGGGAATAGAACACTCTGATTTTGAAGGACAGGCGGCAATGTCACTGGAAGCGGTCTGCGATCAATCTGAAACGGGATGTTATGAGATTCCATTACAAGGAAGCAAACCCATTCAACTTGACTGGCGGCCGCTGATCTCACAGATTTTAAGAGACCGTGATAAAGGCATACCTCCGGCAGTGATGGCAATGCGATTTCATCGTGGGTTGGCGCGAGCGGTCGCTCTTCTCTGTCGTCAGTTTGTCCCCCTACCCGTTGTTCTGGGAGGGGGCGTCTTTCAGAACCGCTGTCTGGTTGAGTTATTGTTAGAAGAATTCGCACGAAATAGACAACCACTCGGATTGCCAGGTACAATTCCTCCTAATGATGGTGGCTTGGCGGCAGGTCAACTTACTGTGGCCATTTCTCGCAGAAATCGGAAAGGGCAGACCCATGTGCTTAGGAATTCCCGGTAAGGTCGTTCGCTGGATTGAACGAGAGGGGGCGTTTGCACAAGCGGAAGTGGAATTTGAAGGAATTCGACGCCTTGTCCATATGGCATGTGTCACTGAAGCGGAACTGGGGGATTATGTTGTTGTGCATGCCGGAATTGCCATCAGCCGCATCAATCCGATTGAGGCCGAGCGTATCTTTGAAACACTTTCCCAATGGGGTGAAGACGAAGGCTGGCACACGGGGTTGTCGCAAGATAGAGAGGCATCACAATGAAATATCTTGACGAATACCGCGATCCCCAAACAGCACAACTTTTGTTAGATGAAATTCGCAGAATCACAACCCGTCATTGGACTTTGATGGAAGTCTGCGGCGGTCAGACACATAGTCTCCTCAGGCACGGTATCGCTGCAGAGTTGGAAGGAACCGTAGAACTGATTCATGGACCGGGTTGTCCCGTCTGTGTGACAGATCAGGCAGCTATCGATTTTGCCTGTCAACTAGCACATCGTGAGGAGATCGTTCTGGCCAGTTTTGGTGACATGTTGCGTGTGCCTGGTAGTCATGGATCACTACTGGATGCTCAGGCGACGGGAGCCCATATCCAAATTGTCTATTCTCCCTCGGATGCGGTAGAATTGGCGCGGAAGCATCCTGAAACAGAGTTTGTGTTCTTTGCTGTGGGATTTGAAACAACAGCGCCTGCAACTGCTTTGGCAGTCAAACAGGCGGCCCGTTATCAATTAGAGAATTTTAGTCTGATTGTTTCGCACGTGCGCGTGCAACCTGCGATGGAATCACTGGTACAAGCACCTGATAATCGCGTACAAGCATTTCTAGCAGCGGGACATGTTTGTACTGTCATGGGATATGAATCGTATGAATCATTTGTGAATCAATACCAACTGCCCGTTGTGGTAACTGGTTTCGAACCACTGGATTTACTGGATGGAATTCTGGCTTGTGTCAAACAACTTGAAGCAAACGAGGCAATGCTTGAGAATCGCTATGCGCGTACGGTACAAGCAGCCGGAAATCGGGCAGCGCAAGATCTGGTACAGGAAATCTATCAAGTTTGTGATCGGGCATGGCGTGGTTTTGGTGTCATACCTAAAGGAGGATTAGAACTGCGTCCCGAGTGGCAACAGTTTGATGCTCTATTGCGATTTAATAAACCAGAGATTCCAGTCATCAAACGTGATGAGTGCCAGAGTTTCGAAGTCATGACGGGCCAAATCAAGCCCCCCGAGTGTCCTCATTTCGGAAAGCATTGTACGCCTGAGTCACCTTTGGGAGCCCCTATGGTCTCGTCTGAAGGAGCGTGTGCCGCCTATTACCGTTATGGTGTCACAACCACTCCCTAACCGAACTATAGATGGATTCATCATGCAGGAAAGTTTGTAATTAACATGTCAAGTAACAACAATCCAGCCTCCTGGCAGTTGAACTGCTCCGTTTCCATACCAAAGAACGCCGAATTTGTGACTCTGGCTCATGGTGAAGGAGGACGGCTCTCACGAAAACTGATTCAAGAGCATATTTTAGCTTCTCTGAATAATGAGTATCTCATCGCCCTCAATGATGCGGCTCAGCTCCCCAAAATCGAAGGACCATTGGCGTTAACGACAGACAGTTTTGTCGTCTCACCTCTGTTTTTTCCAGGAGGTGATATCGGCTCACTCGCGGTTTTTGGTACTGTCAATGACCTGACTGTCAGTGGCGCAAAACCTCTCTGGCTTACACTTTCCTTGATCCTAGAAGAGGGATTTCCGCTAGCGATTCTAGATCGTATTCTGGAAAGTATTGCTCGGGCTGCACAAGAAACGTGTATTAAGATTGTTGCCGGCGATACGAAGGTCGTTCCCCGCGGCGCCGCAGACGGACTATTTATTAATACGACTGGGGTGGGAGAACTCATCACGCCGATCCCATCCGGTCCGGAAACTTTGCAGGTAGATGACGAATTGATCATCAGCGGCTCAATTGGTCGACATGGAATTGCGGTATTGGCAGCACGCGAAGAACTCGGATTGGAACCGCTGCCTCTCAGTGATTGCGGTTCACTACTACAGTCCGTTGAACGATTACAAAGTGGAATCGGTGATCAAATACGTTGTATGCGAGATGCAACCCGAGGTGGAGTCGCCGCAGTTCTACATGAATGGGCTGAAGCCAGCGAATTGACCCTGAGTATTGAAGAACGAAATGTTCCCGTTTCACCGGAAGTTCGCGGAGTCTGTGAATTACTGGGGCTTGACCCACTCCATATGGCTAATGAAGGTACCATGGTCATCGCCGTCAAACCAGGGGCAGGCGCAGCTGCCGTTGAAATACTAAAGTCAATTCCAGAAACCGCTACGGCACAACAGATTGGTATTGTGAAATCCCGAGGTATCACCCCGGTCACAATTCGTCGCACACTTGGTTCGGAACAACCATTAGACGATCCATTGGGAAGTCCACTCCCGAGAATCTGTTAATATCAATCAAGAATCGTTACCGGTGATGCTCAAGGTGGAGGTCTCAACTCCGATCAATTGTAAATCTAAGGTTCATGATCTGCGAAGTATCACGTAACTCTCGTTCGTGATCACTCTTGTGAACCAGTTGCGAGTAATACTTTTCCATTGCATCCAGAATATCACATCGACTGACAATACCGAGTAGCTCCCCTTCCTGCACAACTGGTAAATGGCGTAGATGGTGACTTGTAAAAATAGAAACAATCGCGAAGAGTTCTGTGTCAGGAGTAATACAGATGGGATGGGATGTCATAATAGTTTTAGCGGACTGTTGAGGGCTGGGATTTCCAAAATAGATTTCTTTGGAAAGGGCAGACAAACAGTCTTTTTCAGACACGAAACCCACCAAATATTTTTTTTCGTTACGCATTTCTACAACAGGTGCATTTGAAACATGGTGTTTGAGTAAAATTCGAACCACTTGAGTAAGCGGCATCTCCGGAGTGACAACTTCAACGTAACTTGTCATAAAATCCTTGGCATGTGGTGATGATTTTAGTTCATTCATTGCTTGAAACTCCTGTAATGATTTTCTTGTTCAGGAAATGATACAATACTTAATGTTTCATTTTCATTATGAATTGCGTTACGAATCTTTCAGTGCTTCAAACCCGGTGACGACATCGAGCAATTCTTCTGTGATGGAGGTCTGTCTTTGTTGGTTGTATTCAGATTGCAGGTTCACGAGTCGCTCTTTGATATTGCGTTCTGCGGCCTGCATGGAAGCGATCCGACTGGCGTTTTCTCCTGCCAGTGATTCAGCACACGCGCGAAATAATGAAACAAACAGATACTGTCGAATGAGCCGTGATAATAATACACTGCGATTCATCGTAAACATGGGGAGTGTTTGCGAAGACCATTTTCTCTTTTTATGGTGAAAAATACATGCTGGATCGATAGGCAACAGTTGCAACATATGCGGCTTATATGTTGACGCAGATACCCGCCGATTATAAGAAATATAAATACGATCCAAGCTTTTCTCTCTCCGCCAATGATCAATACGCGCCAGAATATCAATTACCAGTGGTGCAATGCCTGTAGCAGACCCCGGTAGTGAAAAAGTAAAATCGATATTCGCTCCCAAATCCAATAATTTACTCGAAATCCGTGAGCCTATAGCCATCCAGGCAAAGTACTTGCCTTTGTCAGTGTTGTTTAAAAAATGCTCCCATGCATGGGAACCGATCTGCTCATTGAATTGTCCGCACATACCCTGGTCAGACCCAAAAATAATGATACCTGTTGCACCATCGGCTTTCAGCCCTCGCAAACGCGACTCCAATGGACTATCCCAGAGCACCATTTTGAGCCCCAGCTCAACTGTTTCTGAAAAGTCTGTCAGTGAATCTACAGCCTGTTCGTATTGACGTATACTGACTGCGGCAAGTGTCTTCATCGTGCGAACTACTGATTCGAGATCTCTAGTACTATCAATACTTCGTTTTAATGATTCAAAGTCTTGCATCTTATTTTACTGGTTCAGTATGTTTATTGGTTAAGAGACTGAATAATTTCACGCGCTGATTGAATCGTCTCTCTTTGATCCTCTTCAGAAAATTTTTGCCCCGCCAGTATCGCCTCACTCACATCGGGAAATTCATCGACAAGTATGTTTTGTACCCTCTGCTCTGCGCTCCGAATCAGAGGTATCCCTGTTGTATCAAAGACTCCTGCCGCCATTGACAGTAAAATAGAAATTTGCTGAGGAACGGAAAGTGGTTGATATTGTGACTGCTTGAATATTTCCCGAACACGTCGACCACGTTCGAGCGTCGTAAGGGTTTCTTCATCTAAGCGACTGCTGAAACGAGAAAATGCTTCCAGTTCTTCAAACTGGGCATAAGACAACCGCAAGTCACCGGCGACCGCTCGATAAGCGGATAATTGTGTTTTGCCTCCCACACGCGAGACTGACCGCCCGACATCGACAGCCGGGAGAATTCCTTTTTGAAATAACTGCGGAGAAAGATAAATTTGACCGTCGGTAATTGAGATCAGGTTTGTTGGAATGTAGGCAGACAGATTTTGGGCTTCGGTTTCAGCAATCGGCAAGGCGGTTAAAGAACCTCCTCCCATTGAGTCACACAAATGTGTTGATCGTTCCAGCAAACGGGAATGCAAATAGAAAATATCACCCGGAAATGCTTCTCGTCCGGGAGGACGTCTTAATAAAAGAGATAATTCGCGATACGCGCGCGCGTGCGAAGTCAGGTCATCATAAACGACAAGTACATCTTGCCCCTGATCCATAAAGTATTCACCCAGTGTTGTGGCGGCATAAGGTGCGACAAACTGTAGTCCCGGTGGCGCATCACTTTCAGCTACAACAACAGCCGTATATTCGAGTGCATCATATTTTCGTAAATCGTCAATCACTTTCGCAACGGCTGTATTGCGTTGGCCGATGGCACAGTAAATACATACAACGTTTTTATTTCGCTGGTTGATAATCGTATCGATTGCAATGGCCGTTTTTCCGGTTTGTCGATCGCCGAGAATCAGTTCGCGTTGTCCTCGCCCAATAGGAATCAAAGCGTCAATCACTTTGAAACCTGTTTGCAATGGAACGGTGACCGGTGCACGGTTGATAATCGATGCTGGTTCTCGTTCGTAAGGTCTGCGATCTGCAGCCGAAACAGGACCATGCCCATCAAGGGGGCGCCCCACCGGATCAATGACGCGACCTATTAATGATTCTCCGACAGGAATATCGAGCAAACGATGTGTCCGCCTTACTTCATCGCCGGCAGTAAGTTGATCACTATGGTCTAGCAATACGACACCTACCTCATCCATATCCAGATTTAATGCCAGACCGAGTACATGATTGGGAAACTGTAAGAGTTCTTCCGATTGCACGTTGGGTAAACCGTTGACACGCGCATTACCCCGACCTACATAAGTGACTTCACCAATTTCAATAAGTCGTGGTTTGAAATTATGTTGAGTGAGCGTGTCATCAAATGTATTAAATGTCTCATCGAGAAGTGCTCGGACACTCAGATCAATATCCATTTACATACTTTCAATCATGATTGACCAGACTACATAATATGAATGTAGAAATTCATGCCGTGGTTGGCATATCAGTTTCTGATTCCAATGTCATTTCTTCATTCAGCGATCTTACAAACTCCTCTTCTAATTCTTCGAGTGACTCCTGAATGCTCCAAGCGACTTTGTATCCAGCTACATGCAATTCCATTCCACAAATTAATTCAGATTTCTCTCGAAATTCGATCGCGAGTTCTTCCCCCAGGAATTGATGCAAGAACGTCCTGACTTTTTCCAGGTCCGTTTTGCCAAGTGCAAAAGCACTTTCTACCAATACACGATGTTTTGTCGAATCAAGCAGTGAGATAATTCTCTGTTTTTGCTGTGTGTCAATCTTCTCAATCTCTTTTAGGAAGATATCAATCGTCTGCTGTTGAATATCGACATTCGCTAATTCTGTTAAAATTCGACGGCTCATCTTTTGAATATGGTTTGAGATCAGCAGGCGAGCCTCACGAATAAAAGAATGCCTTTCTCTGCTAAGCGTCCGATACCACTCTGTCTTTGCTTGATCCACTTCTGCCCGAGCCTGGTTAAGATGTTCTTCTTTCCAATGCTGTATCTCTTTCCCTGCATCGGCCAGTAAATCGTCCTTAGCATGTGCAAGTTCTTCTGTTTTCAGTTGATAATTCTCTGCCTCAGATTCCGCCTGCTGTTGCGCCGTAAGAGTTTTCTCGTGTTCCATTGCCATCTGTTTTTCCCGTTCGCTCATCGCATTAATGATTGGCTTATACAGGAAATGGGTTAACAACCAGACAAGAACAAGAAAATTTAAGATTTGGGCAATAAATGTAAACCAATCAATGGACATTGTTGAATCCTACGTTGTCATTCAAGTTGATTAACCACCATTCGACTGCAGAAAGAAATTCCAGAACGGATTGGCAAAAATCAGAATCATGGAAATTACAAAACAGTAAATCGCCGTCGATTCCACCATCGCCAACCCTACAAAGAGCGTGCGGGTGATTGTACTTGCTTCATCTGGTTGTTGAGCAATGGCACTCAATGCCTGTGCCAAGGCTCGTCCTTCACCTAAAGCAGGGCCAATTGAGCCAATCGCGATCGTAATACCTGCAGTAAAGATTGACACCGCTGCAATCATCGTGTTTGAGTCCATAAATAACTTCCTCTCTTTAGTTTTCATCATTACGAGATTGTTCCGAATTGATTTCAGGAACTTTGTTATTTCGAATTGAGTCATCACTCACTTGTGTCGCCGATGCGATATAAACCATGGCGAGAACTGAAAATATATAAGCTTGAATGACACCCGTCAGTAATCCAAACGCCTGCATTAAAACCGGAACAAATAGCGGCACAAATCCCAAAAGGATCGCCGCAATCACCGCACCACTCATCATATTACCGTAAAGGCGAACTGCTAATGCCAGCGTGCGAGAGAGTTCTCCAATAATATTAAAAGGCAACATGAGGACGGAAGGACTGATATATTGCTTGAGATATCCTTTGACTCCTTGATTTGCAATTCCATAAATGGGGACCGCAATAAAGACACAAGTTGCCAGAGCCGCTGTTGTGGAGAGTGAACTGGTAGGGGCATAATAACCGGGAACAATCGCCAATATATTGGAAACGACAATAAACAAAAACAGTGTGCCAATAAATGGCAGGTAAGAACCAGGATCCTGTTGACTGACCTCTCGAATCTGGTTTCGTAGTCCTGTGACCAGTACTTCCAATAAGTTCTGCCCACACGAAATTTTCGTACTGGAAGACAAATTACGCGTGACGAGCCATGAGATGCACACCAGGATGCTCATGACGACCCATGTATAAATAATTGTCCGGTTCAGAATGATAAATTCCCATTGCCAGATTGGTTCGTCAGGAAACATGGTCATTGATGAGATTCCCGCGACAGAGATGCATTAGCTAGATTCATATAACGTGTGAAAAAATACCGCATCATCATAAAGCCTAACAGACAGATCATAATCCGCTGCCATTGATGGTCTGGTGACAACCAGATTCCGATAAACCAGAATCCACAGAGTGTCAGTGCCGTTCTGCTTAAGCCACTCAGTAAAAACAACAACCAGGGTTGACTCACTTTGGGGAGTTTTTTTACAGTGAGCCAAAGTCCGCCGAAGAATAATGCTCCCAACAGTAACCCGGTTCCCAAGCTAACAAGAAGCTGTAAAACCAAACTGAGGTCCATCAATCGATTCCTCCTTCTTTATGCAACCATTTCCAGGCATTAAAGCAACCCAAGGCAATTCCACCGATCAGCAACATCAGACTCCATGAGTATGGCGTCGGCCAGCGTGAGTCAATCCACATGCCTATGGTGGCTCCCAAGACAGCGGGAATTGCGACCGACCAGCCAATGAGCCCAAACATACCAAGCCCAAACCAGATGGTGTGATGTTTTTCATTTTTTGCTTTGAGCTTACGGATCTCCTGGGAAGCAATTCGTTTTTCAATCTCCCTCTGATTTTGCATTTGCAAATGATCTGGTTGTAAATCTCTGTTGGGAGTTTCGTCGTCTTCTGCAGGTGTTTGATCATCCATCGGCACTCACTCCCTGTTTCACAAAGTGCCTCAGAATATCTGCTTCCAGTTTGGCAATGGCGGAACGAGCCAGTCGCTCGCGTTCATTCATAATTTCAAATTGTTTAATTACTTTTTGACGAAGCGTTCCCAGGTCTTCTCCCTGAACAGCATAAATTGTTGAGACACGCACTTCTGAACCCGTTTTCGTTAAAATCCCACCACCAACACCGAGAAAGTATTCACATTGCCGTTCATCAACATAAGTCAAAATCCCCGGGAGCAAAGCAGAAACGAAGTCAACGTGTTTTGGCAGGAGACAGAAGGAACCATTTTCCGCCTCCGCAATGATTTTAGTGACAGGTTGATTAATAAATATTTCAGTGGGCAATAGGACTTTTAAATTCATCAAACCGCCACCTTCTCCGCTTCTTCAATCACGCCAATCATATACAGAGAGCGTTCCGGCACATCATGAAACTCATCATTTAAAATACGTTCACAACCGTGTAAGGTATCTTCCAGGGATACGAATTTTCCTTGATAATTAGTGAATTGCTCAGTACTAAAAAAAGGTTGTGTCAAAAAACGTTCCAGTCGGCGGGCTCGATTCACAATTCGTTGATCCTCTCGCGAAAGTTCTTCCAGCCCCAACATGGCAATGATATCTTTAAGTTCTTCATAGTTTGCCAAAGTCCCACGCACGGACTGTGCCACCTGATAATGTCGTTCCCCGACAATGGGAGGCATTAACATTTTTGAACTTGAATTTAACAAATCAATCGCGGGATATAAACCTGCAGAAGCCCGCTTGCGAGACAGCACAACTGAGGTCGAAAGATGAGCAAACGTGTGAACTGCAGAAGGATCGGTGAAATCATCTGCGGGTACGTAAACAGCTTGGACTGAGGTGATTGATCCATTTGTCGTTGTACAGATCCGTTCTTCCAGTTCCGCTAAATCTGAAGCAAGCGTGGGTTGGTACCCGACACGCGAAGGGAGTTCACCCATGAGTCCTGAGACTTCGGTCCCAGCCTGAATAAATCGAAAAATATTATCAATCAACAGCAGAACATCTTGTCGTTGATCATCGCGAAAATATTCTGCCATCGTCAACGCCGCATGCCCCACACGATAACGAGCTCCCGGTGGTTCATTCATTTGACCGAAGACCATCACCGTGTTTTCCAGCACACCCGCTTGTTTCATCTCCCGATACAATTCTTCGGCTTCACGGGAACGTTCTCCAATTCCACAGAACAAGCTCACACCTTTATGGGCGCCGACGACATTATGAATTAACTCCGTGATCAATACCGTTTTTCCAACCCCTGCCCCACCAAACAGACCTGCTTTACCCCCACGTTCGAGGGGAGAAAGAAGATCAATGGCTTTGATACCAGTTTTAAAGATCTCGGACCGTGGAGGACGTTCTACTAAAGCCGGTGATTCATGGTGGATAGATCGCCAATTGGCACTCTTAATCGGTTCTCCTGAATCGATCGTCTGACCAAAGACGTTCAACATACGTCCTAATAGTTTTCGTCCCACAGGAACTCTGAGTGGATGCCTTGTGTTATGGATTGGAGCACCGCGCGACAGGCCACGTGTCGAGGTTAAAGCAATTCCGCGAATGGTATGGCTGTCTAGTTGCGTGAGTACTTCGATAATAATTTCATGAGATTCCCCTGCACGCAACTCACTTTGAACTCCTGGTAATTGATGTGGAAAGCAAGCATCGATCACACTTCCTCGAACTGACAGAATGGTTCCCAGGCTGAATTCATTTGACTGGATCTTCTGTTGTGTTGTCACTGGTACTCCTCTCCCGTCAATCCACCCTCTTAACCCTTAATTTTATGCTAACAAATAGAAATCTGGCTGGCTACTTGTCTCCCAGTTTGAAAACAATCATTTTTTTCACCGTTTCTGAAATGATAAAGAATTCAAATACGCTTTTTTCAACGTTTTATTGCATTTCAAAGAGAAGCATGCCTGTCGGCTAATGGTTTTCCCTATACCAGAACCGGGAATTACCTCTAGCAAGTTCCGGGAACTTCTTGGTACTTAATTCTTCCTAGAGTCGCGAAAATAAGCAAACAGTAATAGAAATTTGTAAAGCACTGATAATCGTTTTAGAATCTGGTTTAACGACTTACATCTGGATGTTTATCTTCAGCATTCGACAATGATTGTTCTGTGATTTAATTGATTGTGAAAATGATCCGCAGCACATTGAGATATTGAATTCAAGGAGGAGATCACAATGACTAGAGAACCACTGATACTTTGGTTTGATCAGATTGATATAAGAGATGTCCCCTCAGTAGGAGGCAAGAATGCATCGCTGGGAGAAATGTATCATCACCTGAAATCAGAAGGGATTTCCGTCCCTAACGGTTTTGCAACTACGGCCACCGCATATCGTCGCTTTTTGTCTGAAACGGACCTCGACCAACATATTCGAGAGATCCTCTGCGATCTGGATACGTCGGATATTACCAATCTTCAACAACATGGCCTTGAAGTCAGGCATGCCATTCTCTCTGCCAAGATTCCTCAATCGATTCAAGAGGAAATTCAGGAAGCGTACGAAAAGCTGAGCGACCATCTTCCCGGGGGTATCGATGTCGCCGTTCGCAGCAGTGCCACCGCAGAAGATTTACCTGATGCGAGTTTTGCTGGGCAGCAGGAATCTTATTTAAATGTGCGAGGACCAAGGGTATTACTCGATACTTGCCTTCGCTGCTTTGCTTCTTTGTTTACAGACCGAGCGATTTCTTATCGGACAGAAAAAGGGTTTGACCATTTTGAAATAGCGCTCTCCATCGGCATACAACGTATGGTGCGATCAGACCTTTCTGCTTCTGGAGTGATGTTCACAATCGATACCGAGACCGGATTCAAAGATGCCATTTTGATTAACGCCGCATATGGACTGGGTGAAAACATCGTACAAGGCAGCGTAAATCCTGATGAATACTATGTATTCAAGCCAACCCTCAAAAACGGATACCAACCTATTCTGAATAAATCATTAGGATCGAAAGAATTTAAGTTGGTGTATGATACTGGTGGGGAGAAAATGATCCGAAATATTCCAGTTTCACACAAAGATCGGAAACAGTTCGCCTTAAATGATGACGACATTCTTATATTGGCCCGATGGGGATGTCTCATCGAAGATCATTATTCAAAAGTGAAAGGACATCCTTGCCCTATGGATATTGAATGGGCAAAAGATGGAATGACACAAGAATTATTTATTGTACAGGCTCGACCGGAAACAGTTCACTCACAGAATAAAACTCAACTTTTAAAGACCTATCAGTTAAATCAGCGTGGAAGAGTTCTGACTTGCGGGCGGAGTGTAGGAGAACGAATCGGTCATGGAATCGCCCGCGTCGTTCATAGTGCGGACAACTTGGATGAAGTTCAACCCGGTGATGTACTAATTACCGAGAAGACTGATCCAGACTGGGAACCCATTATGAAAAAGGCAGCTGCGATTGTGACGAATCGAGGAGGTCGCACCTGCCATGCAGCAATTGTGAGCCGTGAGCTCGGATTGCCGGCAATTGTTGGAGCAGAACAGGCAACGATTTCCATACCTTCAGGATCAATGGTCACAGTTTCTTGTGTAGAAGGCGATACCGGCTATGTCTATGAGGGTCAGCTCGACTATGAGGTTGAAAAGGTCGATCTCTCTCAAATTCCTCGTCCTGAAACTAAGGTGATGATGATCGTTGGAAATCCAAACGAAGCGTTTCGCCTCTCCATGTTACCCAGTGACGGAGTTGGCCTGGCACGGATGGAGTTCATTATCAACTCGTTCATACGCATTCATCCGATGGCACTGTTAGAGTATGAAAATCTCAAAGACCCCATCTTAAAATCCGAAATAGATCGTCGAACCTCATCTTATGATGATAAACCGTCATTCTTCGTGGATACTCTGGCTCAGGGTGTTGCCATGATTGCGGCCGCCTTTTATCCACATGATGTCATTGTCCGAATGAGTGACTTCAAAACAAATGAGTACGCGAACTTAATTGGCGGAAATCGCTATGAACCCAAAGAAGAAAACCCCATGATCGGCTTCCGGGGCGCTTCCCGCTATTATCATCCGCACTATCGTGATGCGTTCGGTTTAGAATGTCAGGCAATGCAAAGAGTACGTGAGACAATGGGCCTGAAAAATATGAAGCTAATGATTCCGTTTTGTCGTACAGTAGATGAAGGAAAAAAAGTGCTGGCCGAAATGGCGAAACATGGTCTGCGTCGCGGAGAAGAAGGACTGGAAATCTACATCATGTGTGAGCTTCCCAGTAATGTGATTCAAGCAGAGGCCTTTGCTGAAATTTTTGACGGTTTTTCAATTGGTTCGAATGACCTGACACAATTAACTCTGGGAGTCGACCGGGATTCGGAAATTGTGGCTCACCTCTTTGATGAACGTGATCCTGCCGTCATGGAGTCATTAGCGGCTGCCATCAAAAAGGTCAAATCGGCAGGTAAAAAAATCGGGATCTGTGGACAGGCTCCCAGCGATTACCCTGAAATCGCCGAGTTTCTTGTTAAACAGGGAATTGACAGTATTTCGCTGAATCCTGATTCCATACTGAAAACCGTTTCACATATCGCAGAAGTCGAAGCGGAATTGGAACCACCTGTTTCCAGTCCAGAAATGAAAGGGAATTTGACCTTATGATGAATCATTTTAACTTAACAATAAAAGGAGTTAACTATGGCCCCAAAATCGAATCCCAATGAACATATACAGTTATTGTTAGATGAGCATGAAGAAATCCTCGCTCACATAAACGAACTGGCTGACTGGACAGAGCAACTGAAAGAAAAAGGTTTTCCTAAATTTGGTGAATTGGGAACACGAGTGAAATATTTTCGCGATTTACTGGCAAAGCACTTTAAGAATGAAGAACGGGAGGGATACTTTAAACCCATTTTTGATGAGTCACCCGGTTGCTGTATTATGGTACCAGACTTTCACAAGAAACATGCAGAAAGTTTGTGTAACATTGATAATTTCATTGCAAGACTAAAAGAATCAGAACACCCTTTCCAAAGCTGGGATGAAGCATTAAAACAATTTGATGCTTTGTTGACCGACCTGCGTGCACACGAAAACCAAGAAATTAATATGGTTCAGCAAGCCTTTAAGCAATCACCCTCATAAAAGAAGGACTAAAGCACTGCGAGGGTTTTGAAGATCTGCGCGGGTATAAGGTTGGCGACTAGATTATTAGAAAACGTATTATCACTTCCTCCTGCTTAGAGAATCGATTGTTATAGTTTTTAACAATCTAGATCGTCTCAAGTTGTCTCAAACAGCGGTATCTTATCCCAAGAACCAAGACAGATCACGAGACGGAGCATTTATAGCTGACAGATGACATTTTAATTGATACACTGAAATACCTAACACGATTTCACTCCCTGAAAATAAAGTATCAAACTATGAAAATGCATCTCAAACTAAAACAACTGGTCTGGATATCCATTGCCCTTTTCGGGACCGGGCTCGATCAAAACCAAGCAGAAGATTTACCTGTCGTTAGTCCCACTGAAGTGGGTATGTCAGCCGACAAACTTGTAAAAGTTGAAACTATTGTCAATGATCTCATCGCCAAGAAACGACTGGCAGGCGCATCAGTGATGGTAGCACGAAAAGGACAGGTTTGTTTCTTTGAAACGTACGGTAAGATGGATGTCGAACGTGATAAAGAAATGCAAAAAGATACCATCTTCCGCATTTATTCGATGTCGAAAGCGATCACAACTGCTGCAGTCATGCAATTAATAGAGCAAGGAAAGATCTCGCCAGACGATCCCATTGGCAAGTACATTCCTGAATTAAAAGCAATGACCGTTTTCAGAGAGGAAGGAATCAAGCCAGCGAAAAACCCGATCACTGTCGCACAGCTGATGACGCACACAGCGGGTCTGGTCTATGGGGCAGCTGGTGAATATGGCAAGCTTGTCAAAAAAGAAGATGCCATTAATCGAGACAATACGCTGCAGAAGATGACTCAAAAAATGGGACAAACCCCCTTAATGTACGAGCCCGGAACAGATTGGGTTTATGGAACGTCAATTGATGTTCTGGGTCGACTTATCGAAGTTGTGTCCAAACAACCATTCGATAAATACCTGCAGGATAATATTTTTACACCTTTGGATATGAGCGATACAGGGTTCTTCGTTCCAAAAGAAAAGCAAGCTCGGTTTTCCGCAAACTACAAGCCGGGTGGCGAATTAATCGATGATCCCGCGACCAGTCGCTATCTGAAAAAACCGAATCTTCTTTCCGGTGGCGGTGGTCTGGTTGGCACGATTTCCGACTATATGAAATTTCTCATTGCACTACGTAATGGAGGTCAATTAAATGGAAAACGAATCTTAAAACCCGAAACGATTAAGCTTATGACTCAAAATCATGTTCCCAAAGAGGTCGGCTGGATTAAATTTGGTAAATCAGTCCGCGATGGTGTTGGTTTTGGCTATGGGTTTTCGGTTTGTGTTGAGCCAAGCCAGTTTGATTCTGCTCGCAAAGTTGGTGATTATGGTTGGGGAGGTGCTGCCAGTACGCACTATTGGTCATCTCCCAAAGACGACCTGATCGTCGTGACAATGGAACAAACCATGCCTTTTTCATTCCTGCTCGAAACGGCTTTAAAACCAGTGATTTCTGAAGCTGTTGAAAAATAAGCCAAGTATTTCAAATGTTTCGAAGTTACTGCAGAATATCTTTTACGATGGTTCCGTGCACGTCAGTGAGACGGTAATCGCGCCCTTGGAAACGATACGTCAAACGTTCATGATTGATACCAAGGCAATGTAGAATTGTGGCGTGAAAGTCGTGTACGTGTACGGGACTCTCTGTAATATTATAACAGTAGTCATCAGTTTGTCCGTAGCTAATTCCCGGCTTAATGCCACCACCGGCCATCCAAATCGAAAAACAACGTGGGTGATGATCGCGACCAAACGACTTAGGATTACCTTGCGAATAAACGGTGCGACCGAACTCTCCCCCCCAAATGACAAGTGTTTCGTCGAGCATGCCGCGCTGTTTTAGATCAGCAATGAGCGCTGCAGAGCCTTGATCCGTCTGTTTGGTCAGCGTCGGTAAATGTTTCTGTACATTGCTATGATGATCCCAACCACGATGAAATATCTGAATGAATCGCACACCACGTTCTGCCAACCTCCGGGCCAGCAGACAGTTTGCCGCATGTGATCCAGGCTCCTTGACGTCGTCTCCATACAGTTTCAGAGTACTGGCAGACTCACTAGAAATATCAGCCAACTCTGGTACCGATGTTTGCATGCGGTATGCCATTTCATATTGGGCAATCCGAGAAGTAATTTCCGGATCTCCGATCTCTTGTTCTCGTAATTGATTCAGCTTGGAAAGACGGTCAAGCATCATACGTCGATTCGCATCACTACCCCCGGCAGGATCGTTTAGATATAAAACCGGGTCTCCCTGACTACGGAATTTCACCCCTTGGAATTTCGATGACAGGAATCCACTGCCCCACAACCGATCATACAGCGGCTGCGCCTGATGAAAAGAATTCTTACTCAGTAACACAACAAACGACGGTAAATTTTCAGTTTCACTACCCAATCCATAACTGAGCCAGGCACCGATACTCGGACGACCGGGCTGTTGATGTCCCGACTGAAAAAAAGTAATCGCCGGGTCATGATTAATCGCTTCTGTATGCATTGATTTCACAACACAAATATCATCGACCACCCCCTGCATATGTGGCAAAAGTTCACTCAACCACGTTCCTGAGTCTCCATGTTGCTGGAATTTCCAGGGTGATTTGATGACGGGGAATTTCTTCTGCCCCGCTGTCATTCCCGTCAGCCTTTGTCCCTTACGCACACTATCTGGTAAGTCGCTCATGTGAAGTTGATCGAGCGATGGCTTGTAATCAAACAAGTCAACTTGAGAAGGCGCACCTGACTGCAGCAAATAGATCACACGCTTCGCTTTGGGCGCAAAGTGAGGAATTCCCGGTAACCCTCCTATGCGCATTTGATTGGTGGCTGTCTCTTTTGAAAATAAATCACGATTCAGTAATGATCCCAGCGCCACAACACCAATGCCGGTAGTTGAACGGCCGAAGAACTGCCGCCGGTTTTCGAGAAATTGTAAATCTGAAAGCGGATGTGACATACTATTATTCCTTCGTAATCGCTTCGTCCAGGTTCAGAAACAAACGAGCGAGGCTCGTGTAAGCAGCTAGCCTGGCAGTATTCAATTTCGTATCAAAAGATGAATCACCAACCTGTAGCAGTCTGATTGCTGCTGCCTGATCGTTGGTGTAATTTTTCAAATCCGTATCATATGCTTCACGGAAAACAGCAAGTTCTGCCTTACTGGGATTCCGAGCCGTTACCAGTCTGAATCCGTACTTAATTTGTCCATCGACATGCGAACCACCTTCGATCAGCATCCGTTCTGCTAATTTTCGAGCAGCTTCGACGAATTGTGGACCATTCATTAACAACAGCGCTTGCAAGGGTGTATTGGTGCGTGACCGACGAATCGTACAAAACTCACGTTCCGGGGCATCAAGTGTTTTCAACATCGGTGAAGGTACTGTACGCTTCCAGAATGTATACAGACTCCGCCGATAGAGATCCTCTCCAGATCCCCGCGCGTATTCCCTGGAATAATTAGGGCGGTTGTTCAATTCAAGCCAGAGTCCTTTTGGCTGATAAGGGTAGACACTTTTCCCACCCAATCGTTGCACAAGCAAACCGCCAATCGCTAACGTGGCATCCCGAATCTGCTCGGCATCCAGTCGCATTCTCGGTCCTCGGGCGAGCAATCGATTTTCCGGATCCTGTGCATAAGCAGCCGCACCGACGTGAGAGGTCTGTCGATAGGTCGCCGAATTCACGATCAATCGCTGCATATGTTTGACATCCCAACCACTGCGCACAAACTCCAATGCCAACCAGTCCAACAAGTCTGGATGGCTGGGTAATTCTCCTTGCACGCCAAAATCTTCAGACGTTTTGACTAAACCCATACCAAATATTCGTTGCCAGTAGCGATTCACAGCAACACGCGCAGTCAACGGGTGATTGGGATCGACGAGCCATTCGGCAAATCCGAGTCGATTCTTTGCCGTTGTCGTTGGCATTGCCGGGAAAATCGCGGGGACATTAGGAGCGACTTGATCACGTGGCTCATTATATTGCCCGCGATCAAGAAGATAGGTCGCCCGTGGCTGGGCCAGATCCTGCATGATCATGGTCTCAGGAAACGCTGCCACTTTTTGTTTTTCCAAGTCGGCTATGCGTTGCTTCAGCTTTTGTTTCGGGCTGTGATGGGTCAGAAAATACTCGCGAATTTGTTTTTGTTCATTAGAGTTACGTTGATTTTGTTTTTTAGCTGCAATCTGCCGAATCTTAGCTGGAATACCATGTAACTCAAGCGTTTTATCGGAATCCTCAGTAATTGAAAATCTCGGACGTCCAATACCATGTGTTGCAAAACCAGCCTCGTGACGAAGACGGAATTGTAGCTCGGTGCCACCTTTATAGCCAAAAGGAGTGGAGGCAATGAACATTGCTGTCGCTGGTAGTTTACGAGTCGGACCATCCACGGCCCAGCCATTGTTGCCCGCTACACTACCATCAATGGCTTTTGCAATTTCATAGTTTGCTTGTGAATAATCGGCAATGGCGCGATGGAACTTCACTTCTTGCCGTTGCGACGGATCTGCTATGGAAATTGCTGTCAATTCGAATTCACTTAAGACAAAATTCGAGTTGCTGTGCCGTCCTGGGCCACCGCCAGGGAGTGACTTATGTGTCAGCGCTTCCAACCTGACCGCTGTCATGCCCGTTGCATCAGTTTGGGCTGTCATTTCGTAAACATCTTTTTGTGGATTTGCCCCGCTGGTGAGAATCGAATGATCGACAAGTTTTATGAGCGTTGTTCCGCCGGATGATTTCATTACCAAAGGTTCTACGACAGTCCAACCGCGAACAGACTGCCTGGAGATGTCTTGGGACCATATATCCAATTGCCTGTCGAGATCAATCGGCTTCCTTAACTCCGCCTTCAGACGCGCTAACTTCGTTTCGATTTCTTGCTGTATTGAATTAGCCAGTGGCGAAGGAATACGTTCTTTAGGAGCAAATCCGCGCATGCCTCGTTCCGGGACCTGATTGAAAAAAGCGTAAAGCTGATAGAATTCTTTTTGCGAAATCGGATCGTATTTATGTTCGTGACAACGAGCACAACCAATTGTGAGTGCCAGCCACACTTCCCCCGTGGTAACCAGTCGGTCCATTACGTACTCAGTACGATACTCTTCATCAATGATTCCTCCTTCGATGGTAATTCCATGATTTCGATTAAAGCCGGTCGCCAACCTTTGCTGACCAGTCGCATTTGGTAATAAATCACCGGCAAGTTGCTCGACTGTAAATTCATCGAATGGTTTATTTTTGTTATAGGCATTAATGACCCAGTCACGCCAGACCCATTGTTCTCGTTCTGTATCATATTGATAACCGTTGCTGTCTGCATAACGAGCCAGGTCAAGCCAGTGCTTTGCCATGTGTTCGCCATAAGCGGGTGAATTGAGATAGCGATCAACCATCCGCTCATATGCTTTGGAAGATTTATCAGCAAGAAAGATATCAATGTCTTTAAGTGTGGGAGGCAGACCCGTTAAATCAAAGGCAACACGTCGAATCAACGTCTCACGACTCGCTTCACGAGCAGGTTTCAGTCCGGCACGTTCCATCTCCATACATACAAAGAGATCAATCTCATTCTTTGGCCAAGCGGTATTCAGTGGCTTGGGTCTCTCCGGTTGTTTCGGTGCTACGAACGCCCAATGCAGTTGATACTCAGCACCTTGCGCGATCCATGCTTTCAGTATCGCAATCTGAGCTGCATTGAGCCGTTTAGGTCCGTCAGCGGGTGGCATCTGCTCGTTCTCATCTTCGGTCGTGATGCGGTGTATGAGTTCACTGACTTCGACATTGCCGGGTGCAATTGCTCTTTTGCCAGACTCTGACTTTCCTATAGCAGATTCTCGTTGATCTAACCTCAAGCCAGATTCACGAGTCGCTGAATCTGGTCCATGACAAATAAAACAATGATTGGAAAGAATCGGCAAGACATCACGATTGAATTCGATTTTTTCTTCTGCTGCAGCAACAGATGTGATGAAAGTAGCCAGCGAGGCAATCAGAAATAGCTTTGTCATATTTAACATGAGCACCCTCTAAGCAGCGCATTCTTTACTACTGTCGGCTTGATCGATACGTTTAGACTTCTTACACAACTATATCATGAACACCATGAAGATGATAGCAAAAGTTACACGCTTCAATACACAAACCAATCCACTTTACAAGTAATTCAAAAACAATACTAAAGACGAATCCTTCCAGTTTACATTCCCAAAAACAAAAATGATCTGAGTTCCTGCTCTCAATAGACGTAAGGGGTAAGCACTGGATAGAATGAATCGATGTTTGAAAAGATTCTGACCTAACAAAATAATAACTGCTTTAGAAATCAGCACACATCGAAAGGATAGACCTTCATGAAGTTAGCTCAGATACTCGTCGTGATCAACATTGCCATCCCATCACTGGCAATCGCACAATCAGAACCTGCAAAACCAAAATACTTTAACCAGAACGTTGCAGACTCGAATCCATTGCGCACAGAACAGGCACGAGAACTGGATGAATACATCCAAACGATTGCCGCAGACAGATCACGCTTCCACCAGCTTTTTCAACCCGATTACTCAACGACCCAGGCATTCGAGAAATCGGCTGCACCACTCCGAAGCGCATTTTGTGAGAGTATTGGATATCCACCACCTGGCAAACGTCCTAACAAAGCCGCTACATTCCAGCAGATTGGTGAAGACTCTATTGGAACGTATTACAGAGCAATGTTCCCGATCCTGCCAGGAGTTCACTCCGAAGGCATTTACATTGTCCCAAAGTCAGCCAAAGGGAAAACTCCACTTATCATCTCAATGCACGGTGGCGGAGGCTCCCCCGAAGTAGCATTGTTCAACGGTGGAGCCAATTACAATGATATGGTCCGTGGGGCTGTCAAGCATGGCTATCTAGTTTACGCGCCACAGCATCTGTTCCGAGCCGATGGTTATCCCAAAGAGATTCGCAGACAGATTGACGACCGCATGCGTCTCATTGGAACAAGTATCACAGCAGTGGAAATTGCGAAGATCACATATGCCTTAGATGAACTGATTCAACGCCCGGAAGTCGACTCAAACCGAATCGGAATGGTTGGCCTCTCTTATGGCGGATATTATGCGCAGGTAACTCCCGCAATCGATACGCGCATCAAAGTCTCTGTATCGAGCTGTTACTTTGGAGTACAGGAAGGCCGGTACGCACAGAATGAATTGTCTGTTCCGACAGACTTCCGGTTCATGAATCGTATGACACTGTTTAACGATGCAGATCTCGTTGCGCTGATCTGTCCTCGTGCGCATCAAATTCAAGCAGGTTCTAAGGATAAAGCCTCGCATCGGGAAATGGGGAAATCGATAGCACCACGTTCTGCAGCATATTTTAAAAAACTCAAAGTGCAGGATCGATTCGAACATGTCGTGTTTGATGGCGGACACGAATTCGATGATAGATCGGCCTGGGCGTTTGTTAAAAAACATCTGTAAAAACAGATTCTTTAGACATTACTTTTTACTGAGCGACTTACAAACCAACGCATCGAATGTCTGGTAGATGATTTCTCAAATTGTAATGTATAAGGATTACAGAGCCAGCGTGCCAAGTGACCATCGGTACGTGGCATGACCCAGCCGAAATCCCAGCAAGAGGTACCGTAACCGAGTGGGATCCTGGGGCGCGTCCTCACTACAGGATTAGCAGAAGCCATGAATTGGTTTCTTTCTGTGTAATAATAACCCGCACCAACATGCACAAATACGTCATGCTCTAGTTGAGTCTCTTCCGGACTACCCAAATCGGTACAGAGATTATGAATGGCGACTTTAATCTCACCCCCCTCGGTAAACGCGTCAATTAATGCCTCTAACGAGCCAGATTCAATCTGTCCTTCTGCATCATGTGAGAGAACTTCTTCCCAGGCATCGTGCACGAAATAACGAAAGTATTCAAACTCATAAATAAAATTACTGCTCGGTGCATTCGTGTCAGCATCCCAACTGGCCAGTTCATGATACTTGGGCATTTCGGCATGTGAGGCAACGGGAGATGGTCCGAGTTCACCATGTGCAGGTTGTCCATCCAGATGCGGTCTCGCTATTGCTTGATGCCCATCCTGATTGTAGATAAAAAAAGACATCGATGCCCTTGGTCCAAAACCATCTGGCAATGAGATTGGCATGCGTAGCGTTTCGATCCCTGCGACCCAACGGCTGTCTAACAGATAGGTCACTCGAAAGTCCATGACTTCACGGATAAGCTCATTACAGTCGGAGGTGGTATCGATATGCTCATTGTGCCGAAATCCGGTTCCTACACGCAGGTCCGCCCCGGCACAAATCGATTTTTGTAACACAGTTGTACTGCCTGAGACATGCTGACGCTGACGATCCAACTCCAGTACACAATTCCATTTTGTTGTCATCAGTGATCTCTTCCTGGGTGAATACTAGTTCTCACGATTCGGTTTAGACCATTTGATTTTGACGAGATACACCGAATTCGGCTTCCATTGGTCTTGTGGGATCTTTTTAAAGTTGCGGCGTTCTCCTACCGTGACCCAGGATTCCTTTTCATTAATCTTAGCCGCTCCGAAATTACCGAGTAGAGCGCCTTCTTCCGGAACGAGTATCTTCTCAGTTTTTCGAAGTACCGTCAGTCTCTCTGGGTCGATCTGAGCCATAAACAGCGGGGCACGATGCCGGACGATGTGATCGTTGTTCGCACCACGCCGCGTATAAACAAGAAACAAACCGTTACTATGGGCGACCCAGTGCTGTTGCGTGTTATAGCTACCCAGATCTGCTCCATCATCAAAAGTCCAGGCTTTGATTGGTTTGAAATGTAGACCGTCTTTGCTAGTTGAGACATAACTTTTTAAATCATTTCTGAGCGTCAAAAAATAACGATCCTGATATTTGATCAAAGAAGGTTCGAACAAACCGCGCTTGATGTTGAGTGCCAATTTATTTCCGGCGTTCTTGAATTGAATCTCTTTTCCATCAAATGTGCATCGCACAACTGTAACAGAGAAGGGAGTTTTGCTGTCGGGGCCGTGATAGAAAGGAAGTAGAAGCGTTCCATCCGGCTCCACTAGCCATTGGGCGCACGCACTGCAGGCATAATTATATTTTTCATCCTGAGGCATTTGTAGAACCTTCCAGGAAGTCCAATCCTTGGTTTCAGGATCATAAACGGCATACGCGGTTTGATGTGAACGCGTTTGATCATCCAGTTGATGCCCCTGTTGGTTATACCGAACTTGTGTACCAACGGCGATCACCTTTTGAAGCTGAGGATGCCAAACAGGCGTAACATCGGCAACAGCGATATCGACATCCCCTGCTTCTTTCTTCCAGCCTAGTTCAGGAGGCGTAATCGGTTTGCTCCATTGATTCGGTCCTGAAGAGAACAACATCCAACTCATTCCAGAAAAATAGTCAGACACTGGTAACAGTTTCTGTAAAGTCATCAATACAGTTGACGGTTGCTTGGAATCTGGTTCTATAATCGCAGCAACACGTGGGTGAAACCAGGTATGCTCATTCGGTTTCGATTGCAGCAACACCTGCCGCGAAATGGTATAAGAGAGTGGTTTCTCATCTTCCCCAGCGCAACTATTTTTACATTGTAAAACCAGGAAAATGCTACTCAAACAGCAAAGCATCATCTGTAATCGATTTAGCACAAGCATCTTTATTTCTTTCAATTGAGTCAATTTACAGTTACTCTACTTCGCTTTTACATGCACTTGTTCTTTTGATATTCAGATAGTATGCCCAGAAAATCAAGCATTTGTCTATAGCACATCCAAGATAAGCATAGCGGCTGCAAAGTAACGATACGAGATTCAAACAATCCTGAAGAAGCTACAATAAACCTGGACACAGGCTAACGTGACATGTCTGATTGAAAGATCTGCTTTGATTTCGGTATCTGAATTTCTCTAACAATTGCGTTAGATCACAAATAATAAAAGTGCGATATAGTGGCAGGTACTGCCGGCAATGACAAATGTGTGCCAGAGAGCGTGGAAATATCGAACACGTCGATCGAGCAACAGGAAGACCGCGCCTATAGAATAAAAGAACCCACCAGCAATGATCCATGCAAACACTTCAGATGGAGTAACTTCGTACAATGTTTTTAGAGAGATGACAGGTAGCCAGCCAAGCAAGCCGTAAGTGAGCATCGCGGTCGGTGTCAGGTTCCGCATATATAAAACAAGGAGAATACCAAATAGTGCCAGAATCCACATCACAACGAGCAGAAGCGGCCACCATTGATGCCACAGGAAAACCACAGCAAATGGTGTGTATGATCCCGCGATGAGTAAATAAATACAGACCTGATCCAAGGTACGAAAAAAACGACGCCAAGCGAGATCGTAAAACATGTGTGAGAGAGTCGATGCCGCATACAACCCTATCAGAGAGCAACAATAGATGCTACAGGCTATGATATTAATCGCCTGATGATCTTTCACTACCAAGGCCATCAGTACAACTGATGCAACGACGCTCAGTAAAAACCCAAGACCATGTGTAATTAGATTAGCGCACTCGTCCACGGGCCGATGCTCAGGCATTCTTGTTGTCGAAATATCGTTGGATTCCATTATCATGACTTAGTTATGCTGGCTTGATTTTGAAGCGAAGAGTATAGTGAAATACACTAAGATCCCCAACAATCAAAGCATGCGCTTTTTTTTACTGTTGAATCGATGAGATCTAAAAAATAACAGTCACTCTTTCCGATGAGAATTACTCTCGAGATAAGCAATCAAATCTTTCAACTCACGGTCAGTCAACCTATGAACCAGACCAGACGGCATGAAGGAAGTTGGCGATTCTACCATCATCTCAATGTCGTTGCGGTCAAACGTGCGATTCTGGCCATTGGCATCTCGTATAGTCTCTTTCACGTAGGACCGGAGACGAATGCCAGTAAAGGTGCGGCCATCATTGAGGATGATAGTACGTGGCTGGTATTCCGGAGCCATCTCCCGACTGGGCTCAAGGATTGACCTCAGCAGCCACATACGGTCTTTACGATTACCCAGGCTACTTAAGTCCGGGCCGACTACATTTCCTCGGCCACCATGTCGATGGCAGTCAGAACAGCTCGCCAATCGGGCATGATGAAAGATACGACGGCCACTCTCCAAGTCTGCCGGTTTCTTTACTGCTTCAATTGCCTGTAACCATGCCTGCGTATCAGTCAGCGCTGGTCGACCAGTGGTGAGACTTTTGGGAGCCAGTGCAGCTTGAAATAGATCCGCAGATTCAGGGTACTGACTGGCAAGCATTTTCAAAGCCAGCACATCCTCAGACGTGTGTTGAACGGACCTGAGAGAACGTAAAGCTTCCTCCCGCACAATACGTTCCTTATCACCAGCCAATTTTAATAAAAATGCGCTATTTTGTTCTGCCACAGATGCCAGCCCGGCAATTGCTTCAGCACGTAGTGACACACTTTGCTTTGGATCGGCAGCTATTTTGACTAAAAGTTTTTGAGACATAATCGAGTTAGCAGCCAGAGTGCGAACGACTTCCAGCGAAAGGACCTCATCCCTGAGTTCAAGAAGTTGCTGGAGGAGCTCCAGTGTCAACTCTTTGGGAAAGGAATGTACCGGCTGAACTCCTTCTTTGGGAGCAGAACGTGGCTGAGTTGGTAGCAGACGTAGAGCATAAGCCCGTATTCGTGGTGCACTATTCGCATCCTTGACCTTGGCCAACAGTAGCGTTGGGTTACGGATACCCGCTTCAGGTTTTCCTTTCAGCGTGTTCCAGGTTGCAATGGCAGCTTCGAATCGCCGATAATCGAGGTCACTCTGAGATAGTTTCTGTTCCACTTCTGGCAGAAAAGTTTTTAACCGGGCATCAGAGATCCAGCGCAATGTTTCAAATTGCACATCCGCGCTTTTGTCTGACAGTAATAATTTGATCCATTTCTGTGGGGAAGCATTGGCCAGTTTCAGCGCCAGCACCGCCTGAACCCGGTCAGCAGCCGACCAACCAGTTACGTCTTCCGGGGTCCATATTGATGCTTCCCGAGATAGCGAAATTAACGCAGATTGAGCGAGAAACGGGTCTTCATCTTGAGCGAACCGTAGCAGTTTTTTGCGATTATGTTTGACCTTTCCGCTACGTAAGTCCGCCGATAGCTGCGCTTTCTGTGTGGGTGGTTCCAAATCCAAGTTCCCCACCCAGGGAGCCTGTTGCAAATCAACCTCCAGTTTCCATAAGCGTCCATAACCATGTGCCTGATATCGACCATCGACCCAATCGCTTAAGTACCAGATGCGTTTTTGTCCTTTGGCACCAGGGTCTTTAGCGATGCAACTGGGTCGGAAGTAACGTCCTCCTTTGACTAAAGTGATGGGTTTGCTCTCGTAAGTTGCTCCTTTTTGAGTGAGCGGAAAAAAGTCAATGCGGTGATCACTCCACGAAGGCACCAGTAAACCGCGTCCCAGAGGTAACAGCCCACAGGGCGCTTCCCCCGAAGGATGGATCATAGGCAGCGTGCCGCGCAACTCTCCATTCCAACTGACGAAGGGATGATGTGCTTCTGCTCCATAAGACCGTTCATAGCCGTAGTCACCACCTTCAACAATGTGAAGTACTCGACAAGGAGGCCTTTCGCCAGGATCGTTTTCTGCGGCGAAAATCTCACCATCAGCGCGAACACAAACACCAAACGGATTCCAGAATCCAGACGCTATTCGTGTCAGTTTTTTGCCATCAGCAGTACAACGGAAGATACCTCCCTTGCCAGCCCCGTTGATTGAAGTGCCATCGGTCCCTTTCAGTGTCCACGGCTTAGCATAATTCTCACCGAGTGCAAACACCAGATCCCCATCCGGATGCCACGCCATCCCTTCGAGTCCATTGTGTGGATAATTGGCCTCTGTTTTCAGGGTGCCGATATTCTCCTCAATGTCGGCCTTTCCATCTCCATCAGTGTCCTTGATCCGCAGGATGCGGTCCCGCTCCGCTAGATAGACCCAACCATCCCGACCAAGTTCAAGATCCATTGTCGCATCGGTCGCATTGTAAAAAACCTGCCTTTTTATGGCGCTACCATCTCCATTACGATCGGTGAAGACCAGGATCTCATCATGTTCCGGTCCGACATAATCGTCGGGTCGAAAATGAGTATGCGTAGCAACGACCCAGATACGACCTTGTTCATCAACATCAATGCCTGTCGGTGTTGATAGATCAGGATGTTCGGCAACAAGTGAAATCCGAACACCCGGCTGTAACGTTTTTACCTGAGGCTTCCGCTCGGCAGCGATGAGAGAGCTGACTGCGAGAAGACAACCTGTAGTCAAAGAACAAATTGTGAAATACTTCATTGCTGTTATTTCTTTTCAAATGGTGAGACGCCGCATTTTGACTATGTAGTTTTTGAATTCTTGATTAATCCTGATGGATAAATCCAATTAAACATTGATACGTTAAATTTTATCAAAGCTTGCTCTGTCTGTCTTCCGGTCAAGAGTTTTAAATTCAATGATGCCACCTGTACTCATTCCGATTAGATAACGATGCAAAAAAGGAAGGTACATACATCTCACATAAGTAATCTTGAATTACAGTTCGTTGTGATTTTGTTTCTGTTACGGTAGGATTTTGTTTTCTTGACTTAAACTTCGAGGATAGGCTAGATCTCAATTTTGCCTTTTATCCATTAATATCAGACTTCCATGAGAGCCACAACAATAATGAGATTCATCCTGTGTCGAAAATCAATTCTCGGAGTCAAATGGAGTTTGCCACTACTTGCTTTTAAGATCTTATTTTTAATTTCATTATTTTGTAGTACATCAGTACTGTTTGCTGCTGACGGAGCTAGTACTGCACCAGAATCTGCGCAAGTGAATTCCGTGAAACCTCCTGCCGGTCTGGAGACTGTCGACTGGACAATCATCGTCATCTACGCAACATCGACGATCTTGCTCGGATGGTATTTCAGCCGCAAACAGGAAGACACTTCTGAGTACTTCATCGGTAGCGGCCAAATGAATCCAATCTTGATTGGAGTATCACTCTTCGCGACCTTGTTGAGCACGATCACCTATCTTTCACTGCCAGGCGAAGTAGTCGGAAAAGGTCCTATCTTCTTAGCCAGTTACCTGGGGCTGCCCATCGTTTTTTATGTCGTTGGTTATTGGCTGATACCAGTTTATATGCAACATCGTGTGACCAGTGCGTATGAACTGCTGGAAACGAAACTCGACTTGAGTATCCGGCTATTGGGAGCCGCGATGTTCTTACTACTTCGGTTAGTCTGGATGTCACTGCTGATTTATTTATCAGCAAAGGCGTTGACAACCATGCTCAATCTGGACGCTTCCTATATCCCCTGGATCGTCTTAGTAACCGGTGTGGTTTCCATCACCTATACCTCTCTGGGGGGACTGCGCGCGGTTGTCATTACCGATCTGATCCAGACAATTCTGTTGTTTGGTGGTGCTTTGCTGGTCATTGCCACAATTTCCTGGAAGATGGGTGGCTTTAGTTGGTTTCCCACTCAATGGGACGCCAACTGGGACACGCAACCCATTTTCGACTTTAATCCAGGCACGCGAGTCACTTTTGTTGGTACAATTATCTCAGTCGTTATCTGGTATATTGCGACAGCGGGGGGAGACCAGGTTTCAGTTCAACGCTTCATGTCGACGAAGGATGCGTCAGCTGCGCGTCGTTCACTGGCAATTCAACTTTGCATTTCGTTAATTGTGGGAATCACATTATCGCTGGTTGGTTTCTCTATGCTTGGTTATTTTCAGGCATTCCCCTCTGAACTTCCCGCATCAATTGACTTAAAACAAAATGCAGACGATATTTTTCCTTATGTGATTTCGTATCAACTCCCAATCGGAGTATCGGGATTAGTCGTCGCCGCGATGTTTGCCGCCGCCATGTCCAGCGTCGACTCGGGAGTGAACTCGATCACGGCAGTGGTCGTGACCGACTTTTTTGACCGGTTCGGTATCAAGTTCCAAACAGAAAAGTCACATGTTCTGTTTGCACGTTGTCTGGCGTTCGGAATTGGAGGAATCGTGGTATTCTGCAGTTCCTTTATGGGGCTGATTGAAGGCAACATCACTGCAGTCACTGGTAAAACCGCAAATTTGTTGACGACCCCTATTTTCTGCTTGTTCGTTTTTGCCTTGTTCATACCCTTTGCCAAACCACTCGGAGTTTGGGTGGGTGCCATTTGCGGAACGACAACTGCGGTCTTAATCGCGTTTTCTGGTTTCTTTTTTGGGTTTGATGAAAAAACGAATCTCGATCCAATCAGCTTTCAATGGATTGCTCCCAGTGCCGTGATCGTCAACCTTGCAACCGGAAGTCTGGTTAGCCTGCTGCTACCTGATCAAAACAAAAATTCAGTTGATTGAATCGATCACAGTAAGGTCTTTCATTCGCCTGGAAATTGTAGCCTCTTTGGCCTCACCGCGTAACGTCCTGGATGCAACCTCTATATCGCGTCTGATCTCTCCGTTAAATTGAAAATGCATTAATTTTATCATTTTTCAGATTTCTTAAACAAATCTCTTTTAGATTTAGACTCTTTATATCTAGCGTCGTTCTTAAAAGACCAGTCAGACTCACAAATAGAGTAACAACGACCAGTTTGCCTGGTGGAGTTGAGGCATTTCTTCTACAGCATTTCTTCTTTTGTTTTTAATCTCAGGATTGGACTATTGGTCATGCGGTTGCATACGATCAATAAAAATTTAGTTTCTTTGGCTCAACAACAATATTTGCACTGCCATTTGTGTGAGCATCACTGCGGATCGAATCGAGCCAAAGGAGAACGTGGAAAATGCAAGGCAAGTGCGGAGGCACGGGTTTTTCGACATCGTGTGGAATATGGCGAAGAAATAGAGCTTGTTCCTTCTCATCTGTTTTACTTGTCTGGCTGTGATTTACGATGTGCTTTTTGCATCGCGGAAGAAAAGGCATTTAACCCTCGTATAGGAACGATTCTTTCAACAGACTTTCTTGAAGCTGCACTTGAGCAAGGAATATCTAAAGGAGCTCGTAATCTTCAATGGGTTGGGGGTGAACCAACCATTCATCTTCCTGCAATTCTGGAAGCTATGAGTGGCTGTGCTAACTTACCGCCGGTTGTCTGGAAGTCTGACTTTTATGGCACTCCAGAAGCATTCCAGCTATTGGAACAAACTGTCGATGTATTCGTAGCAGATTTCAAATTTGGAAATGATGTTTGTGCCAAACGAATTGCCAAAGTCGACTCTTATGTCAAAATCCTCCAACGCAATCTCAAACAAGTATCTCAGTATTCTGATTTGATTGTGCGTCACTTGCTATTACCAGGACATGAGGAATGTTGTTTTCGTCCTATTGTCGATTGGATCTCATCCACTTTACCTGATGTCAAATTCAGTATTCGAAACGGTTATCTCCCGAGATGGCAAGCCAAACAATATGAGGAGCTTTCAATGCCGCTAGTTAAGGGAGCATCAGAATCAGCGAAAGTTTATGCTGAAAATAGAGGACTTAATTTAATCACTTGAATTAGAAATCAACCGATTTGTTTAACTATGAAATTTGGTTAATCCATGCAAGCCGAAGATGAATCAAATATCACTGAATTAGAGATCTTGCCTGACGGACGGATTTGTGTCTTTGGTGCTTCCCGGGAAGTCCTGGAGATCTTTCAAACAATGCAGATCGAGTCTCAGTCAAAGTTGATACAACGCCTGAAACAGGACGGCGTGTCTGGCCCTGCTGATATTTCATCAATCATAAGTACAGATCAGCCTGCCATAGTAAAGAAACAAAGGAATCATTCATGAGCGAAGAGCAGCTTAAAAGTGAGATTAAGAATAAAGTTGCAACGAAGAAGGTAAAACAAACAGTTTCTTCACCGGAGAAATCCAAAAGACTACCACGTACATCGGAAGCCCAGCAGGAACTGGATGTCCTTATTCGGGCCAGATATCCCATCATTTATGTCGTGACTTGGGAAGAAGAACGGGTGGAAAGGGCATTACGCCACATCGCCACATCGAGAGAAAAGAAGCTCTTTACCTGGACGATCACTCAGGGAATTATCAAATCAGGAGCAGAACCGCAGAAAAGCAAATCGGGCTGTGGAAACACTTCTGATCCCTTGGCAGCATTGGATGATGTCATCCATCAGGTTGAACCAGCAATTTATTTATTCAAGGACTTTCATCGCTTTACTGTAGACGAACGTGCCAATCTTTCAGTTATCAGACGTTTGCGAGATGTTGCCTTCCACTTACGAGATACCTACAAAACGATTGTCATCACCTCGCCTCTGATGCAAATCGCTCCGGAATTATCTAAGGATATTACGCTGCTGGAATTTGGGCTACCTGAGACCACAGAGTTCAACCAGTTACTTGATCGCATAATTGACGACGTTAAGGAGAATCCGAAGGTCTCAATCAATTTAGATGGACTTTCACGTGAAAAGATTTTGAGGGCTGCAAGAGGCTTAACGCTAAAAGAAGCAGAGAATGTCTTCGCAAAAACATTAGTAACCGATGGAAAAATCGACGCGGATGACATCAATATTGTATTCAGTGAGAAAGAACAAATCATCAAGAAAAGCGGACTGCTTGAATATTGTGACACCAAAGAGAAATTTAATAATGTGGCCGGTCTTGAAAACCTGAAATCCTGGCTGAACAAAAGAGCAATCGCCTTTACCGACAAAGCCAAAAAATTTGGTTTACCGTCCCCGCGAGGAGTCTTGTTACTGGGAGTCCAGGGATGTGGGAAAAGTCTTTGCGCCAAGTCGGTATCACAGTTATGGAGGCTGCCGTTACTACGCTTTGATCTTGGGAGAATGTTTAGCAGTCTGGTTGGCTCAAGCGAAGAAAATGTGAGACAAGCGATTCAAATCGCAGAAAGTGTAGCCCCTGTCATCTTATGGATAGATGAAATTGACAAAGCCCTTGCCGGCTCCACTGATTCAGCAGGGAGCGATGGCGGCACCTCAGCACGCGTTTTTGGAACTCTGCTAACCTGGTTGTCTGAAAAAACGTCTTCCGTTTTTGTAATCGCCACTGCTAACGATATCAGTAATTTACCGCCCGAGTTATTACGCAAAGGTCGCCTGGATGAAATTTTTTTCATTGACCTGCCTAACATGAAGGAACGTCGCGATATTTTCAAAATTCATATTACCAAACGCGGACGCGAAAGCAAACAGTTCGATTTAGACAAACTTGCAGAGGCGACCGAAGGCTTCAATGGTGCTGAAATAGAAGAATCTGTCGTTTCTGCTTTGTTTGATGCCTTCAGTAATCAGTCGAATTTATCGACAGAACACATTATCCAGACGATATCCGAGACGGTACCACTCTCGAAAACGATGAGTGAAGAAATAAATGGGTTACGCACCTGGGCATCGGGACGTGCCCGTCCAGCAACAAGAGGCAACACTCAAAATAAGAACGAATCACGCCGAAAAATTGAATTTTGAATCGTAGCAAAATAAGCGCTCTGTTTTTGAAACGAGATAAAAGACAAGGAATAAGTATATATCCCGATTAATCCGAGGAGATTTATCATGAGTTCAGTCATTGTTGTGGCTCCCATCATTATCGCCAACTGGCCTGTTATCACGGCAGCGGTAGCGGCAGGTGTGGGCTCTTTAGGATTTTCAGTTGTCAATACAGCTGAACTCCAATCAGCGTTAAGTGAGAACATGACTCGCGAAGAAATTGAAGTCGAAAATAGTGAAGTTCTCGATGGTTCAGCAGGAACGGGAGAACAGATGGTTGTTGTAAAAGATGGTATCAAAGCAACCTTCACACGTGATGCACGAGGAGCGCTGAAACTTTGTATGGAAGGCAAAGGGAAATCCAAATCTGAGCTGCGTCAAATTGGTGAAGAATTAATGGGCCGTGTTACACAACAATACGCCTATCACCGTGTTGTCACAGAATTAAAAGAACGAAATATGACAATCGTTGAAGAAGGTATGACCGAAACGGAATCCGTTAAAATTCGTATTCGAAACTGGTAAAGGACTAAAACATGGCTCAAGAAGAACTTGAGATAGAAATCGATAAATTCGGTAAAGTCACCGTTAAAACAGTTGGTATCAAAGGCCCTCGCTGCTTGGATGTAGCCGAATCATTCGCTCAAATTCTAGGACAGGAAGAATCCCGTGAACTGACTAGTGAATATTATGAAACCGAACAACAGGTACGATCTCATATCGATGTAAAACGAAAACATTAATACGTTTTTTAATCATTAACCGCAGACTTTTAAGATGCAATGTCCAAGCTGTCAATTTGAAAACATGCCAGGGAGCGCCCTTTGTGCACGATGTCGTACTTCTTTGAAGCTGGCAGACGCGACAATTGATGTAAATCCCCCGCGTGCTAAACCCAATACGTTGCGCTTACCGGGCTGGGCACGATTAAAAATTGCATTATCAGAACGATTCTCAGATCAAATAGATACTTCCATTGACTTTTTGTCTTACGGGGGAGCATTAAAGTTCAATAGGAGCATGCTATTTCGCTGGATCATCCCAGGCTGGTTACAATTGACATTCAATCGCCCTCGACGGGCTTGCTTCTTTTTCTTTGGATACCTCTTCTTTTTATCTTCAGGTATTCTGCTCATGGGAACCCTTTTGGGGGCCTGGTTGATAGGTTTTGCTTTTGCTTTGCATTTCGGATCAATTACTGATGTTGTTTTTGCTGCCAAGACATCAGTCCAAGAAAGAATTAGTTCAGGATTCCTGATCGGCCTCTGCCTCTACTTACTATTTTATCTCCCTGTTGGATGGGGAATATCTCAAATCATACGCCCTCAAACCATGGTGAACGACTATGGCTCCTTTCGAGCAGAAGACATCTTGTGGGTCAGGCAGAACATACAAATAGCCCCAGGAGAATATGTTCATTATGTAAATTCAGAGGCCTTAATAAATAACACAACTCGTGAGCGAGTCCCCCTGTATCGAGTTACCGATACTGGGGTGAGCCGCGTGCTTGCAGGACCGGGACAAGAAGTGACTATCAAAGAAGGTGTTCTCTTTGTCGATGGTAATATCTGTCCATTTCCAACAAGTAAGCGATTTGCCAAAGATCTCACGATTAGAATAAGAGTTCCCTCAGATTCCTACTTTATTGATCCGACAGGACGGATTCCCGTAGCCAATGCCTTAATCAGAGAGCAGAACATTAGACAAGTGTGTCTGCTCCAATCCGGAAATGTGCGCGGCCGTGTGATATACCGTTCTTATCCGTTTTCGCGGATCACCTTATTCTAATCCTCGTTTACGAAAGGTGAGATAGTGCGTTTTGATAAATTGGAATTTGATTCAACTCCCGAAGAGTCTGGTCGAGAGGATTCCGCTCCCATTGAGAAAGACTTTTCCCATTGGGTACGAGAGGCTGATCATAATCGTCGCATTGGCCAATATGAAAACGCGTTACGCTACTATTCTCGCGCGTTAGAAGAAGATAAAACACACGTGATGGCATGGGTGGGACAAGTACAGATGCTGGTTCTACTCTGTGAGTACCCACAAGCCAAAATGTGGAGTCAGAAGGCACTGGAGCTATTTCCCAACAATCCAGATTTATTATCAGGACAATCTCAAGCTGAGTGCCGACTTGGTAATATCAAAGCGGCACATACTTTAAGCGATGCCGCAATCATGCAAAGAGGTGAATCTGCTTATCAATGGCAAGTTCGAGGTGAGCTCTCTGTCGCAACCAAAAAAACAGGTGATGTTATGAGTTTCGACAAGGCTTTTCTTGCCAATAATGATTGGTTGGTCTCTTTGGAAACTGCTCTAATCTACTTGTTTTATCGTTCCTATAGTAAGGCACAACAGCGGGCTAGAGTGGCTGTCGAGAAATCACCTGACTCATTTTACTGTTGGTACATTTTAGGAGTCTGTGGACAGAAGTTGGGATTCACTTCATCTGCCGAAATGAATTTTACACGTTGTTTAGAACTTTGCCCAAACCACGTTGAAGCAGAACAACGCTTATTCGAGATCAATCAAAGTAGCTGGAGTGTAGGACGATTTCTTAAACGAATGATTGGTCGAAAATAGGAATGCAAAATGACGAGCTGAATTTTATTGCATTCGATTCAATAATGTGATGGTTTCTGTTGGCTGAAAAATAAGATATTTGAAAAGCATTAGAAAGAATCCGATGAGTTGGACTCTGGAAAAGATCCTTAAAGGAGCACGCTCTTTTAAAGCAAGCGATATCCATCTGGTGCGTGGATTGTCTCCTTCACTTCGGATTAATGGTGATATCCGACCTCTTGAAGGTCACCCTCTCCTCAAAGAGGACCTGCTTGAACTCTATAACTCAATCATGAACGAGAAACAAAAAAAGTTCTTTGAGGAACACTGGCAAATTTGTTTTTCTGAGTATACCGAAGGCATTGGACGCTATCGAGTGAGTGTTTACTATCACTCTGGAGTTCCCGAGTTCTCGATCCGACTATGTGAATCTGATGTAAGAACAAAGGATGAATTAGGGCTTCCTCCCATTATCGACGAACTGACGCGGATACCTAGCGGATTAATTCTGGTGACTGGACCAACTGGAATGGGAAAAACAACCACACTCAACTACATGATTCACTCGATTAACCAACAACGTCGCGCTAAAATAGTCACGATTGAAGATCCGGTTGAATATACTCATGACAATATTCGTAGTATTATTATTCAGCAAGAGGTATTAGGAGATGTGCTGAATTTCCAAAGTGCCTTAAGGCACGTTCTACGGCAGGATCCCGATGTTATTGTCATTGGTGAAATGCGTGATTTAGAAACGATTGAAACCGCATTGATAGCCGCAGAAACAGGACATCTGGTTATAGCAACTCTGCATACTCCAGACTCAGTGCAAACCATCCAGAGAATTTATAGCGTCTTTCCCGCAGAACAACAAAATTCTATTACAGTCCAATTGGCCAACAGTATCCAGGCAATCATTTCACAAAAACTTCTTCCACATGCGACAGGTTCTGAGCGTTTACTTGCCTGCGAGGTTTGTATCGCCACCTCGGCTATCCGAAATCATATCCGGGAAAGACAGGTTCACCACATCTATAGTGAAATACAGACAGGTCGCAAGTTTCAAATGAAAACGATGGATCAGATCTTAATGGAACTTTATCAAAGTGGTGACATCACTTACGACGTAGCCATTTCCAATGCGCGTGAACCAAAGGCGATTATGCCAGCATCAGCTACTTCTAGTGCTGGAGAGCTCAATTAATATCAAGGTAGTGTAATAGTCCCCTTGAATTGAATCAGAAATTTAATTCATAACGTTTTTCCCGTGTGCACCATTCCAACAACCACACAAACATGTTCAGAAATTTCCTATTTTAAATCCTGCATTTGGTTAATTTTGTACAACCTCGTTGTCGCTGACTCTGAAGAGACCCCAATTTCATTCAATGTTAAGTTACGCAAACAATTCTTGATATGCGGTCTCGTCCGAAAATGAGTGTCGTGCAAGCAATCCTCAATAAAACAGTGAGCATCCATAAATGAATACATATACCCGTATTAAGTCACTCATATTCTGCAGACGATAGTAATTGTAGTGGATTCGACAATCATAAGGACCAACTATTTCATTGGGAAAGATAAATATCTGGTTTCAGAGTTCAGTTTACGTCGCCTCTGGATCATTGGGAGTCATGGAAGATGGCATGGGGCCGACACGTTTTTCGCTTTGCATTGAGCGCACTATTCTGTATGAGCGCTGAATCTCTCACCTTAGGCGATGAGATTCAACCAGTTTTAAATCAATCTAACTCATCGAACGGAGAAGAGTCAGCGACTATTTACTCAATCGATGATTCCAATCACTATCAGCAGAATGATGATTCACGTTATCTCATCAATGCCCGGGTGGGAACGACCTATTATAGTGTGCCAGGGGAATCATTGTTTGGAGCTGGCTACGGACTTGATTTTGCCTATCAGTTAACGGAAGACTGGGGCTTTGTCGCCAGTGGTAATTTCAATTCGGTCAGTCAAGGTACACAATTCGTTGGATCACTGGGAACTGTCAAGCTTCCCGATCTCTACGGATATGAATGGCAGGACCCATTTAGCTTTTCATTCTTTTTCGATCAGTTTACTGATTCGCGCGTTGATACATTTGGTAGCGACTTATATCTCAATGGAGTTCGATTACAAATAGGATATGCGCTGAGTGAGTCGTTAGAAGTTGGGGCAATCTTCTCAGCACCTACGCATGACGATGATGATGTCAAATTCCTATTCGTCAATTTTCCAAATTCTCTGCCAACGCCGGGGATTATTGAAATGTCAGAAAGTGTGAGCGGCTACGCTTCTGGGTGTATTGGGGACTACCAGTGGGGTGCCTCGGCTGGCTATCGAGACGATCCAGGAACATTTACCCTCAGCGGGAATGTCCGTCGGCCAATTACTGAATCAATTGCACTTTTCTCAGCTGCAAGTTATGAAGGGAATAGAGGTAATTGGGGAGTCGGTTTCGGCGTAGAATTCAGCTTTGGCGGTTCAGCACGAAATACCACATGTTGTTGCACAACACCATGCCATGCTCCGGTAAGCCCGAAAACAGTCATCCGGGCACAAAATTCGGATGAAGTCGACATTCTATTAGTCAATGTGCCTCCACAAAAAGAGTTTCCTGATCCAGACAACAATGCTGGTGAGTTTCCTCTGATGCCGGAAGCGCCAACAATTTCACCATTTACGAATTTAAACAATAGAATCACTAACTCCTGGACTAATCGTTATAAAAACTGGAGCACTCGGTCATTAATGATTTTGACTCCTGAGAATGTGGAGCGTGGATTGAACGTAGATGGTTTGACGAACCGTATGCAAGATCAGTTGCAATCTCCCTTTACAAAGTTCAGCGTGCAAACGAATGGTGGCTTCGGTCGAACAGATGGTCGTCGAATCGATTGATCTGCTGACGTGAGCTTATTTGATGCGGATTGTTACCTGTGCTTGACGCACAGTACCTCGTGAATCTTGCACGGTACTGCGGATGGTCCAAGTACCCCGACGATTGAGTAACGTACCCGGTATCTCCCCCAGTATTCCGTTGTTGACCGGAACTTCGTTTACAGTAATTGTCTGCCAATCACTGTCACCAGGATTCGTTCCGAATGCCAACTGTAACCAACGGCGTTTAAATTGTGTTCCAGAGGCTTCTCCTGGTACGACGAGTGTACGTTGCCCATTTTGATTTCGAGATGAGACCTTCAAGATTTTAGTACCGAGGTAATGGTCTGAATCTGCCTTAAGAGCTTTTGCTGCATTTAATCTTCCGGCCCCCGTTAGAATATCCCAGCCAGGAGATTCGATGTCATCACAACTCATGATCAATTTCGTCTTGATTTGCTCTGCTGTCAGCTCAGGGTGAGCGGCCCATAATGCTGCTGCAACGCCTGTTACCAAAGGTGCAGCGAAAGAAGTTCCTTCCGCCCGATACCAACGTTGATTGACAACCCGTTCATTCTCTTTGATTCCCAATGCTCCGCCAGCCATCGTGTGCATGAAGTCAGTTCCCTGAGCACGCAAGCTGAGAATATCGATACCAGGCGCCACAAGATCAACATGCTGACCCCAACCACTGAAATTCGATCGCTTGTCGTTTTGATCGCAAGCGCCCACCGTCAATATTCCTTTAAGACTCGCGGGAGCAACATTTGTTGTATCACGCCCACGACTACCTGATGCCGCGACGACGAGCACGCCTTTACTGCGGGCCCAGTCGATCATGGCTTGATCGAGATCGGTCGTACCTGAACTTTCCGCACTAATGTGTATAATCTTTGCATTGTTGAGGACTGCATAACGAATCCCCAAAGCGACGCGTGCTGCATCCGATTTACCCTGTTCGTCGAACGCTTTAATGGTCATAATTTGACATTGAGGTGCGATGCCTGCAATTCCTCGGCTGTCCCAGCGCGCTGCGATAATTCCTGCGACGTGCGTGCCATGACCATTATCGTCGATGATATTTGAAGAGCCTGATTGTGTATTAAATCCATAAACATCATCGACGTAACCGTTCTGATCATCATCGCGACCATTGAATGGAATCTCACCCTGGTTACGCCATAACTGTCCCCATAACTCTGGATGCCGAAAATCAACACCGCTATCGATGACTGCTACTATGACAGAATCTGCTGTCACATCGGCGTTCGAGAGAATTTGTGAGTGGACTTGTGGAGTGAGACCAATTTTTTCTAGCGCCCATTGATCACGTCCCGTTTGTCCCCAGGCACCACGCCCTACGGCAAATTGATCGCCTGGTGTCGCGCTTAATGTATACCTGATTGCATTTCCTTCTCCCGGGGGCACCACTTTAAAAGAAAATGCACCATCGGCTGTCTTTGTGACTGTGAATTCTGTGACGAAAGATTGTTCTTGATCGTCAATAACAACGATTGGTCCATCATCTTGAGCATCATCACCGTTTACGAAGTCATCATCCAATCTAAGTCCCAGACTAAGTGTAAGATTATTCCGAATTTTCCAATCATCGTGGACATAGAAGTTGCTGCCTGGTGGGCCTGACAAGTCGGAACCATTGTTTTCGCTGAGCTGCGAAAGACGATCTTCGAGCGTGTCCTGCCACTCACCTTCAAAACCCGAACCCGTATATGAAACTGTCCCAGGTAGGGCTACGATTGAATTAATATCGATACCACCCATTTGTTCGCGAGCCAACTCGATAGCATCTTTTAATGGAAACCATACATTGTCAAAACCGACTCCGTTGATGGGGACATACGAATTAGGATTTTCCGAGGACATATCTAGATAAAATGGACCATCATTATAAACAGCGATGTCATCAGAGCCTTCAAGATTCGCATCGGGAAGCATTGCCGGTGGGTCTAACAAGTCCGGAGGGCCTAACAGATCGGGACCATTATTTTCGCTGAGCTGCGAAAGACGATCTTCGAGCGTGTCCTGCCACTCACCTTCAAAACCTGAACCCGTATATGAAACTGTCCCAGGTGGGGTTAATGTTTTGGGTCGATGATTCACGTCAGACTGGTCACTGATTTCAATTTCGTCCACAACCTGTCGGTCAGGAATGTATTTATAACCACTGGGTGGTTCAAATTCATCTAAATCTAGAGGACGTCGAACATCATCCTTTCCTGGTGTTAAGTAGTATCCTCCGACATCTGATACGATATCATCCCCAAAATTGATTCCCGTCTCAGTCTCGAAAAATTCGGAAACAAAATTGGGGGCTTCCGTTTTGGTTGACTTGTCATAATTCACTGTAATTGAAGAACCATTTTCATCACGGATGAATGTCGTGCGACCATATTCATCGATCCTTTGGATCACAACACCAAATTCGTCTTCGATTACTCTCGGTTCTTGCCGTTTCCTGAACAGCCGATTCACTTCAAGTGTTGCTAAAGCATCTTTGTCAAAGTCGTCAGATTCAAGAATGATTGGTTTTCCAGCATTGGGAATTTTTTCCAGCAATGGAAAGAGATCAATCTTCTTCTTAGGACCGAGGGGAAACAAATTCCCATTTCCCGCTCCGGGAGATGTCACTTTTTTGATCTCATCAGTTTTGATTGCCACTTTTGAAGGAGTTGGTAAGGTCGTTGGCTGATTTGGATTCCAGCCATTTTCGACTTCCTGTCCATCAGAGATCCCATCGCCATCTGAATCCCAATTTTGAGGATCGGTACCATATTTTTCCTCATCAATCAAGCCGTCTCCATCAGGATCATTGAACCGGTCGAAGACGTCCTCTCGATCTGCTTTTAAAACACCACCTATTACACCCCCAACCCATCGATCAGGATGCAGATAAGGGTTCTCTGGTTGTAATTCAGGATTTGGACGCGACAGATTCCCGGTATTCCCTGTGTCCAAATGTTTATTGTACCACTCGTGGACTGCTCCATATTTCACACGATACCAACGAGGAACCTCTATAGAGCGATATCCCCTGTTATAGTCTTCAAAGTCCCCTTCAAGGAATTTGGCGTTATCAAAATTACGGGCACCTGAATCAGGTATCCTGATATCAACACGATACATCAATGCGCGGACTACTGAGCAACAATTATGTGTAGTATTTCCTGAAGTAAGCCAACTATATGTTGCTCCCTCTTCGTTGATCTCTTTAACAAATTCATGAGCTGCTTTCAGAAGTTGCTGGTGTTGTCCCCGTGAGATAAACACAACTGTTGCATACGCTCCGCTATCAGGCGACATGAGTGCTTCAAATGATGTAACATTAAATGTAGCAGCGAGTGGCACTCCCAAAAGAGAAACCGCCTTCTCATAATATGTAGAACTCCCTGAGACACCTTCTCCCCACCCAGTAAACTCACGATAGCCGGTGCTCGACGTCGGATCTGGAATTATCAGTGAACCATGGGCTGAAAAATCTCCTTTACCTCCATGATTGATAAAATAAATACGCCCAGAAAATGTCGACAAAGGAATGTCGTCATAATCAACACCTCCACTTTGCATGACTGTTTGATAGGCAGCTTCTAAATTTGATCCATTCAAATGCTCATAAATTTTTGCTCGTTCTTCTTTTGTCAGATAAGGATCATTATTAACTGCTATTTTATTCCGGCGGTCTGCCTCTTTAAGATCGGCATCTGTGTATTCTCTTGGATCTGTAGGGAGTTTTCGACTACGCCTTGCTAGATTCGCTAGATTTGTCGCCGCTTTGTAACGACCGAATAATATATTTCTTTCAACCGCCAATTTTTCCATTTCTGCAATGACTTCTTGTCGCTCTTCTACTGTGTATTCCAAAGGACTCATCCCTTTGAGCTTTCTTAGTACTTTCGAATATTCAGCTCGTTTGTCCCAATACGCTTGCCTCGCTGCATCAACACTTGACTGCTGCCCCGATTGAGCGCGTACGATGTGGGATTGAACTACCAATGACGTCAATATGGTAGTGACGATAATGGTTGCTGATCTCATAGAAAAAAGATAACAAAACATAACGCTCTCTCCCCAGTCAATTCTTAAACGAATTCTCGTACCTGCCAGAACACACACATTCAGAGTCGGAATGACGTACCGATTTTGTGAAGCACTCTTGAAGTGGTTATTTGATTAACCCGTTCACAATTGTTTCAATATCTTTTTCATTATTCACATTACCGAGCAGGACAGCGGCAACGCGACCTTGCTTATCGATGATCACACTATGTGGAAGCGTTGACACCCCATACTTGCCAATCGTCTCCATAGCGATCATTCCCAGAGGCCATGGAATACTATGTTTTTTAGCGAATGTCGCGATAAAGCTGGCTTCTTTAGCTGGAGTGAGTCCTGGCTGCTTTGCGACGGCGTCAAGTTTCGGATCATACTTTTGCTCGTAAGGCAAAGTGACACCAATCACCTCAACACCGTTCCCTTTATATTTCGCCTGTAACGTTTTCAACAAACTGATTCGATTGTGGCTGACTCCAGACCAAATCGCAAAAAAATCAAGGACGACAACTTTGCCTTTGAGCGATTGTAGTTCAGGCACTTTGCCTTGGATTGCTTGGATGATTTTCAGAGGGGGAGCCGTACTGCTTTTCATTTTCGCAAACTGACTGGCACGATCGAGTTGCTGTTTTACCGAGACATAGTTTGCTCGAAGCTGAGAATTGGCGGGCGCGTTATCAGCCAATGTCTTAGTGTAAGCCAGCAAATAATTTAAATGCGGAATTGCTTCATTCCAGTTTCGATTTTTCTGATGAGCACTGAGCAGTAATAATCGATACTTGCTTAAATCCGGATGTTCTGGCTGAAGTTTGGCTGCCGCAGCGTAGTGTTTTTCTCCGATCACCAAATTATCTTTCAGATTCACACGAGTCAAAGCCAGATGTGTTTTTGCCGTGGCCGACTTGGACAATGAAGCTGCATATAATTTTTTCGCCTCGTCTCTATTACCAATTGCTTCATTACATGCACCAAGAGCATAGAGGTCATCAGCACTCAATTTTTTGTCTGCTTTGGCCCGCTCAAGGAGCAATCGATACGCATCTCGCGTCAGTCGATCGAGCGATGCTTGTCCGATCGCACTTTGAATTGATTCAGTGGCTCTCTGGTGGTCAGCTACAATTCGCTTGTACGCTTGTACCACATCAAAGGAATCATCTCCCCAGGATAATGTAACAGGCAGTATGGAAACCAGTATCAAACAACAGAAAGCATCTTTAATTCTCATTGTAGGCACCTCTTGGATAGCATTTACTTTGACTGATGTAGGACTCTTGCATTTGTGATAAAGGATTGCATTCTCACTCTATTCTGTACAAAGTCAGGAATCGATATTAAATACAGTTTCAATCACAAAAAACGGAAATTATTTTCACTATCGTTTAGTAAGCATTGTGCTTTCGGTTATCGCCAAGAGTGTAAACCACAAAACTGAAGTGGTATTCTGGCCAGCCTGTTAAATCTGATTCCAGTAATATGAAGAGTTTGTACGATAACTGAAACATTCATTTAAATATCTGTTTTCGCTACTTGATGTGGTATCAAATGATTTACTCGATTTTTTAAAAACCGACAAAATGCAGAGTCTCCACTAATTCCATTACTACTTAGACATATTTGATTAGTTCAGATTACGGCAAATCAAGCTGTTGACTCAAACAACTTTGCCACTCCGTGTCGAACGGCGGTACTGCGTTGGTGTTTGTTGTAGCTCGCGGCGAAAGACACGGTTCATCGTTTCGACTTGCGAAAAGCCACTCGCTGCGGCGACTTTCGGCATAGACCAATTTGTATTTGTGAGTAAATCTTGCGCTTTGGTAACGCGCAACCGGCGCAGCTCGGCGGCAGGGGAGCGACCAAGCACCTGACGGAATCGTAATTCCAAAGCACGACGTGATAACGGTACCTGACGTAAAACATCACGAACGTGTAATGGACCATAGGCATTTTTACGCAGAAATTCCAGAGCTTGTACCAGTTCCCGATCATCCATGGCCAGTACATCAGTTGAATGGCGTGCCAACATACCAACGGGAGTGACAAGTTTTGGCTTTGTTTTTAGCTTCTTATTTGATAAACAACGCGCGAGTAGAGCAGCCGCTTCATAACCAATACGCTCTGGTCCACAATCGACGGCCGATAAAGGAGGGTAGGAAATCTGACAGAAAAGCTCATCGTCTTCTCCACAAACGATTGCCACTTCCTCCGGAATCCGGAATCCGGCTGAAACACATGCTTCACAAAGGATGTGGCCATGTACGGCATCCCAAGCAAGAATACCAACTGGCTTGGGAAGGGTTTGTAACCAGGCACTCAATTCCGCAATTGTTACATTTTGACTTGATCGTTTACGACGCCATTCTTTGAAGTACGCGCAAGCTCCTCCCCCACTTTGAACGACTTCCGCAAAAGTGGGTCCCATCTGATCTTCGTAATGAGGATGCTCTGGTACGCTGTAATATGCAAGTGAGCGAAATCCTCGTTCCAATAGATGTGTTGCAGCCAATCGTGCCGACTCACATTCGTCGATACGAACTTGTGGTATCGAAAATCCTGGTACGACACTTCGAGAGACATTGATTACCGGAATACCCAACCGTTTTAAGGCTGCAGCTTGAGTGCGGTGTGTCACACGTGTAATTACCCCATCCACTTCCCAATGCCGGGGGACGCTGGAATGTTCACGAACTCCCCGTGGCTGTAAGAAAATCTGCCAGGAAGGTTGTTCGCGTGCGTACTGAGCGACACCACGAATCACAAGGCTACTGAAAGTCACTGAAGTGTCTATCAATAAAGCAATTCTTTGTGGTTGGCTAGTTAACATACAAAGCTCGACCAGAAAAAAGCGTTTGCGCAAAACATCAAAATATTTGCGCATTATATCCTGTCTGATGCATCAGGTCTACATTATAGTTTATTCAAATGAGTGCTATGCCTCTTTTGACACAATTGCTGGAGTAGATTGTTATGACACCCTTTCCCCGCTTTGTATCCAGTCAATCCTGGACTGTCTGGCTCGCCATTGTTGCTACGGTGATGATGGTTTTAATTCAAGACAGATCATCTATCGCTCAAGAGGTGCGATACAATCGAGATGTACTGCCCATCCTTGCGGAGAATTGTTTTACCTGCCATGGCTTTGATAAAACAAAACGCGAAGCCGGGTTACGGCTCGATTCTGAGAAGGGTGCTTTGGCAACGCTGGAATCCGGATCACGGGCCATCATACCGGGGAAGACAGGTCAGAGTGCGCTCATTCAACGCATTTTTACCAAAGACACTGATTTACTAATGCCACCAAAAGAGTCAGGAAAACAGCTCACAGCAGACCAACAGGAAACATTACGCCGTTGGGTAAAGCAAGGCGCACGCTACGAAGCACACTGGGCATTCATTCCACCAAAATACCAAGAGCCGCCAAAAGTCACTGGGGTTGATCATGCCATTGATCGCTTCATTCAGACACGTTTGGCACAGGAAAAGATTACCCCTTCACCGGAAGCGAATCGATCGACGTTAATCCGGCGTTTGAGTCTCGATCTGATCGGCCTCCCCCCTTCACCACTGGAAGTTGACGCGTTCGTTAATGATCGTCGGACCGATGCCTATGAGCGAGTCGTTGACCGCTTGCTTGCTTCCGAGCATTTTGGTGAGCGTTGGGCACGCTGGTGGTTAGATCTCGCGCATTATGGGGACAGCGATGGCTATCTTCAAGATTTCCTTCGTCCTGTTGCCTGGCGATACAGGCAATGGGTGGTGGACGCGTTTAATCGTGATATGCCCTTTGATCAATTTACAATCGAGCAACTTGCAGGCGATCTGTTTCCGAATGCCACCGTTTCACAACGGACTGCCACCGGTTTCTTGCGTAACACATTGAGCAACCGTGAAGGAGGCGCGGGGCTCGAAGAATTTCGTGTGCGGCAAGTAATCGATCGTACCTCAACCGTAAGTACGATATGGCTCGCACTCACATTTGCTTGCGCCGAATGTCATGATCACAAATTCGATGCGATCTCACAGCGCGAATTTTACCAGTTTTATGACTTCTTTAATAATGCAGATGAAGCAAACTTCAATGCACCGCTGCCCGGTGAACTGAAGCCTTGGCTCAAAGCAAAGCAGGTCTATGATCAAAAGCGAGCCAAGCGACTCGCACCGATTTCTGAGGCCCTTGCCACACTTCAGGCAGATTGGGAAAAACAAATCCTGCATGCCGAAGCGCATCCGGGTGATGACTTTTCCTGGGATCGTAAACTGGAACTGTTAGGACTTCAGTGGGGTCAAAATCTGGGTGAAGGACAACTGGAAGGCCTCAATATTATAAAGACACCTCTTGCACAAAGGACACAGGATCAACAAGATCGATTAATTGACTATTTTCTGGACAACATCCCTTCTGTTTACAATGCCAAAGCCAAGGAACTCAAACTGAGTGAAGTTCGTGCTCAGATCAAAACATGGAAAAACGAACTTCCAAAATTGACACGCGCTCCCGGGATGATGCAGTCGGTCATTCCAAGGGCAACACACATTCATATTCGAGGAAATTATCGCCGTCATGGTGATAAAGTGAAAGCAGACACACCAGCAGCTTTACCTCGACTTAACACACATAACAGTCAGCCAGATCGTCTCGCACTGGCACGCTGGCTGGTTTCACCGGAACATCCACTCACAGCACGAGTCACGGTAAACCGTCTTTGGCAGGAGCTATTTGGTCGCGGTATCGTGGCAACGTCAGAAAATTTCGGGGTGCGTGGAGATCGGCCCTCTCATCCTGAGTTACTCGACTGGCTGGCTCTGAAGTTTCAACAGCGTAATTGGAGTACTAAAGAATTACTACGTGTGATCGTAACTTCTCAAACTTACAAGCAGTCCTCACGTGCTCGACCGGAACTCACAACACTCGATCCTGATAATGAACTACTCGCAAGACAGTCACGACTCCGTCTTTCTGCTGAAATGGTACGAGATTCGATACTCAAAGTAAGCGGGCTACTTTCTCATACAATTGGTGGCCCTAGTGTAAAGCCACAACAACCCGATAGCGTCTCTAAAGCCGGCTATAGTAACGAGTGGAAGGTCAGTTCGGGAGCAGATCGCTATCGTCGTGGTCTTTACACTTTCATTCAACGTACTTCCCCTTTTGCCCAATTCGTCACTTTTGATCTGCCAGATACCAGTAGCAGTTGCACGCGTCGTGAGCGTTCGAATACACCACTGCAAGCACTTAATCTTCTGAACGATCCTGTTTTCCTTGAAGCGGCACGGTCGCTTACATCACATGTCATACGTGAGTCAAGCAGTTCCAATCAGAGCCGTCTCAACCGTGCGTATATGCTGGTCCTTGCGCGTCCTCCGCAACCAGCAGAATCGAAGAGACTACTCAAGTATCTTGAACAGCAGAAAACGCTTTTCAATAACGAACCATCGTCGCTGCGCGAGCTACTACTGGAATCGACGCCCCAGGGTGATCCTGTGGAATATGCAGCGTGGATTGCGCTTTCCAGTGTATTACTGAACCTTGATGAAACGATTACTCGTGAATAACCTTAGGAACCTGATCAATGTTTACTTCTAATTTCTCACGCCGCGACTTCCTGACTCGGAACTCCCATGGATTCGGCGCAATGGCACTTTGGCATTTGCTTGCGCAAGAAGGCCATACATCCGCCTCTCAGACACACTTTAATCCTCGTGCGAAAAATGTGATCTTCATCTTCATGATGGGAGGTCCTTCACATATCGATCTATTCGACCCAAAACCAAAGATGGCTCCCTTGCATGGCGAGCCGATCCCAGAGTCGCTCGTGCAAGCTAAAAAGAGCGCTACCGGGGGAATACTCGAAAGAGTGATGGCCAGTCCCCGCAAATTTCAACGACAGGGACAAAGTGGAGTTGAGATTTCTGAACTGCTGCCACACACTGCGAAAATGGCAGACGAGATATGCCTCATTCGCTCGATGCACTGTGAGCAAAGCAATCACGATCCCGCACAATTATTGATGCACTGCGGTACGCCTCTGTTTGGTAATCCAAGCATTGGTTCGTGGGTCAACTACGGCCTTGGTAGTGCCTGCAAGAATCTACCAGGATATATGGTCCTCACATCGGATGATGGTCACGGCCTGGAAGGGGCTGGCAGTTCGCTTTGGTCCAGTGGGTTTATGCCTTCGACCTATCGTGGTGTCAGTTTTCGTAACTCCGGTGATCCTATCCTCTATCTCAAACGTCCAGATGGCATCAGTGCTTCAACACAACGCGCTCGACTTGACGTATTAAGTGATCTCAATCAAATGCATCAACAGTCTACAGGTGATACCGAGATTGCCTCACGCATTGCCTCCTATGAGATGGCCTTTCGTATGCAAAGCGCCGCCCCAGAGTTGCTCGATTTCAGTAAAGAGACTGCTACTACGAGAACCATGTATGGGGTTGATGCTAAAAAAACGCGATCCTTCGGCACGAACTGTCTCTTGGCACGTCGTATGGTGGAACGGGGCGTGCGTTTCGTGCATCTCGTCCATTCGACGTGGGACCATCACAGTTCGCTAGATAAGCGTCTGGAGCTCAATTGCGGTATGACGGACCTACCTGCCGGTGGTTTACTCAAAGATCTGAGACAACGTGGTTTGCTTGATGACACACTCGTCGTTTGGGCGGGTGAGTTTGGTCGAACCCCCATGGGTGAAGTCCGTCGTGGTAGCACTGCTGGTAAGGAAGGACGCGACCATCATCCGAATGCTTTCAGTCTCTGGATGGCGGGCGGTGGGTTGAAACGTGGTCACGTTCATGGACGTACTGATGACTTCGGTTTTAACATCGAAGAGAACCCTGTCCACGTTCATGATCTGCAGGCCACCATTCTCCATCTCCTGGGCGTCGATCACGAAAAGCTGACGTACCGCCACAGTGGTCGCGATTATCGTCTCACTGATGTGGCTGGAAATGTAGTGAAGGAAATCATTGCTTAAGTTGTGGATAGACTCAGAGTGATTTACAAATCACCTACAGTTTTTTTGCAAGAGAATGGATTGTCCAAATACTGTTCCGATTTCTGACCAGGAAAACGGGAATAGAAATCTGCTGCTGATAACATTGTTATCCATGTTTTTTTTGATAAATGAAAAGCTTTGCAGAAGAACTGCCGCCTGGCATCATCATTCCAATGACTTACCGCTGCTTGCGAAAGTCGGACGGTGTTTCCCCCGTGTGTTTTCGAAATGTCTGGCTAAAGTAGGTAGGTGAAGAAAATCCCAGCTTGCTGCTTATCTGATCGATAGTCAGATTAGGATCACAGAGCAGTCGTTTGGCTTGCCAGATTTTGAGTTCGTTGAAGTAGGTCATGATCCCGCAACCAAATGTGGTTCGAAAAACTTCTTTGGCTTGTGTAGCGCCCACATGAACTGCTGCAGCCACGTCAGCAATTGTTAATCGGTCATTCACTCGACTGAGCAATAGACGCCGAATCTGCTGAGCCACGTCATGTTCCGCGTCATTACCCGAGTCTGGAGACAGACGTTCGAGAACAATCGATAAAAATGTCCACAGTCGCCCGGTCACTCCCAGCTTTTTCCAGGGACGCTCAATCGTAAGCTGGTCAGCAATTTGCCAGAAAGCATGTTGCAGGTCCGGATCACCCGAGGAACTGAAACAATGAACGTCTTGAACTAACTGTCTTAACTCACCACAGGCTTCAACAACACCCGAACTGGCTGACCAGCTGCCTGGGTGATCGGTATCAATCAGAAACGAAAGCGTTGCTGCTGTGTGTGTCCCAGAATTCGACCAGAAGTGATGAGTTCCAGGAGCAAGAATGCAGAAGTCGCCAGCATCGAGTGTGTAATCACCAATAGAAGTCTTTAATGTAAGTGGGCCTTGAAGGCTTCCATGCATCGCCATAATGGAGTGACTGTGTTTTTGAGTGATTGTACCCGCAGGAAAGTGTCCCGACCGGAAATGGACAAACGGTCGTGGCACAGGAAGTGAGTATGCTAAATAGCTCTTGTCGACGTCTATCAAGAAATCTGCGCGATTTGAAGATTCTTTTTGCGATCCAGAAACGCGTGTTTTCTTCATTGTGGTGTGCCTGGGTATTTTATCTCTCGTCCGATTTCAACTGACATTCGGCTGATTCTGATTTCACAGCATATACTGAGCAGACCTAGAATAACATTCTGTTACAACTTTAAGTATATCAGCTTCCAGAGGACTCCGAAATGCGCTGGATTGTTTTAACTATTACCATTCTGATTTGCAATTGCGTAACCTCACCATTCATTCGAGCTGACGGAATTAAGCAGAACCCTATCTTTCCCGACAATGTGAAACTGGAATTGCTATTTACTCGTCAAGCAAAAATCAACAGCGGCTTGACGGAAGGACCTGCAGTCGCCCCCGATGGGAGCATTTATTTTACCGATATGCCTTTTGGGAAAGCGGATAATGGTATGATTCTCCGCTTTGATCCCAAAACACAGCGAACAACAGTATTCACGAATAACAGTGGTAAATCAAACGGACTGGCCTTCGATACAAATGGATTCCTGATTTCATGTGATGGAGCAGACGGAGGCGGTCGACGTCTGATTCGCTGGGATTTAAAAACAGGCAAAGGCACAACTCTCGTTGATCGCTTTCATGGAAAACGCTTCAATGCACCCAATGATCTGTGTATCGATTCACAAGGTCGAATCTTTTTCACAGATCCCCGCTATATTGGTGATGAACCACGGGAACTTCAATATCGTGCGGTATATCGTCTCAACAAGGATTTAAGCATCGTCGAAATCACACGCGATGTGGAAAAACCAAATGGCATCACACTCAGCCCGGATGAACGGACCCTTTACGTGGGAGACCATAATAACGGCAGTGATGGAATCAACGTTGCCCCCAATGCCCCACCACCGACCAAAGGTGCGATGAAGGTTTATGAATTTCCACTCGACAAAAACGGATTTGTTTCGGGATCGCGACGCACTCTCGTCGACTTCGGCAAGCAAGCCGGATGTGATGGAATGACTGTGGATTCACAAGGCAATCTATATCTTACGTGTCGAAGTCTCAAAAAGCCCGGACTGATGGTCATTGATCCGCATGGAAAGGAACTTGCATTTCTACCAACCGGACCGACCAACCAGAGCGGTGAGTTTGAAGACTGGAAAGGCATCCCCAGTAATGTCGAGTTTGGTATCGGTAATGAGAAAAATGTCTTATATGTAACAATTGACAAGAGTCTGTATCGCGTGCGAGTAAAAACAGAAGGGCATCACCCTACACTGCGGAGAAAACAATGACGATTGACACATCCATGGACCAAAATGGCGCGACAGTTGAAGTCGGCGAGAATGCGTTCCGCTATCGGGTCGCAACGAAGTGGCCAACATTACCCCCAGATTTGGATCTGGTCGAAGTCACTGCGGTCGCGACGGATTCACAGGACCGAGTCTATGTGTTTAACAGAGGCATACATCCAGTTGCCATCTTTAGCCCGGAAGGTGAATTCATCGATTCCTGGGGTCAAGAAGCTTTTGCGCGAGCACATGGAATCACGATTGGCTCGGATGACAAAGTTTACTGCGTTGATGATCTGGACCATACAGTGAAACAATTTTCGACGGATGGCCAGTTGCTGATGACATTGGGAACCAGCGGACTTTACTCTGACACCGGTGCGACCAGCGTCGATTACCGAAACATTCAACGTGTCGGTCCCCCATTCAATTTCCCAACTAACTTGGCTATCTCTCCCAGCGGTGACCTTTATATCGCCGATGGCTATGGTAACGCACGGATTCATCATTTTTCCGCTGATGGTAAATTGTTACTCTCCTGGGGAGAACCCGGTGACGGCCCCGGGCAGTTTCACATCCCACATGGGATCGCCATCGATCGCAATGAAAATGTTTATGTTGCCGATCGAGAGAACAGTCGCATTCAGATCTTTACGGCCGATGGTCAATACAAGGATGAATGGAATGATGTCGCCAGACCATGTGAAGTTTTTATCGATGACGATTCCAACGTGTATGTTGCCGAACTTGGTTTTCGTGCGGGAATGTGGTCAGGCACACATCCACCAACTCCGAATGCCACCGGTGGGCGAATGAGTATCTTTAATTTAAGAGGAGAGCTACAGTGCCGCTGGGGAGGTGGTGAGACTCCCTGCGCGCCCGGAGACTTCTTTGCCCCGCATGACGTTTGGGTTGACTCGCGCGGTGATGTTTATGTTAGCGAAGTGACGATGTCTGCGGGCGGCAATCGTGGACTTGTTTCCCCCAACTGTCATAGTCTCCAGAAATTCATTCATCAATCTAAAGAGGTTCCACAATGAAATTTCAACACGAACAGCTGATAGCACTCGCAGAAGAGATTTTCACAGAGGCAGGTTGTCAGTGCAATGTAGCACATAAAGTCGGTAGACGCCTCGTTGAGGCGAACTTGGTCGGACACGATTCGCATGGAGTGATTCGAATACCTTCATACGTGGACTGGTTACGCGATGGCAAAGTTCTTGCGAACCAGTCTATTCGAATTATCTCTGAAAATGATGTGGTTGCCGTTGTCGATGGGCAATTTGGCCTCGGACAAATCATTGGTGAAGAAGCAATTCAACTTGGTATCGACAAAGCATCTCAATACGGAGTCTCCGTCATCGCCTTGAGAAATTCAGGTCATCTCGGACGCATTGGCGACTGGGCGGAGATGGCGGCAGATGCTGGCATGCTCTCATTACATTTTGTCAACACCAGTGGTGCAGGGATGTTGGTTGCTCCCTTCGGTGGAATTGACCGTCGGCTCTCTGCGAATCCCTTCACTGCAGGCGTACCTACCGGAAACAGCAAACAGATCATCCTCGATATGTCAGCGTGTACGGTCGCAGAAGGGAAAATTCGTGTCGCACTTAACCAGGGAATAATGGTTGAAGATGGTTGTTTGATTGATTCGGCAGGAAATCTGACCAACGACCCCAGATGCTTTTATGGAGATCCTCCTGGTGCGATTCTTCCAATCGCCGGCCATAAAGGCTCCGGCCTTTCACTGGTTATAGAAATGCTCGCGGGCGCACTCACTGGCAGTTCCTGCACAAATCCGGAAAATGCTTCGCGCGTAGCCAATGGTATGTTGTCCGTAATCATTGACCGTCGTTTCTTTGGATCTGATAATGAATTCTTTCCAGAAGTAGAGCGTTTTATATCATTCGTGAAGAGTTCACGAACCATCAACGACAATGGTGAAATTCTTATGCCAGGCGAACTGGAACAGCGCACCAAAGCCCAGCGTTTAGAACAGGGAATCGAATTGGATGAGATCACCTGGAAACAGATCTGTACCACTTGTCGATCACTCAATATCGAGCATGGTTTTATTGAGTCCAACGAGACAAATCCAGCATTCCATGACAGTCAGATTTCCATTCCGGGCTGTGAACCAGTTTCGAGCAAGTCGGGGAGTCGAGATGAAGGATAGAACGCTACAACAGGAACGCCTGGAAGCCATTATCTCAAGTAGTGAGTCAGCAACCGTTCCCTTGGCTGATGGTGTTGAGCTCAGGCCTCTCGTTTCGAGCACTCTGGGAGCACGAGGACTTTCCACGGGGATTGTTACTTTTCAATCGGATGCGATGCTTCCCGCTCATCGTCACCCAGTCAGCGAAGTCATAATACCGATTACAGGGAAAATTCATGTCATTGTTGAAGGACGACGTTACAAGATTGGTCGGTATGATGCTTTCCATGTGCCAGCGGGCGTAGCACATTGGGTTCAAAATGATTTGAGTGAACTGCCTGTTTCCTGCTTCAGCGCGTTCGCCAGCGAGGAGCCAAAACGCGAATGGGTAGAAACCAGTTTTATAAACAAAGATTGTACTGAAACCGATTCCTCTGTAATGGAAGACTTAATCCGGTTTGAGTCTGCCCCTGATTATGAATTAGCACAAAACGCGCTCTTTCGCGATCTGTTTGCTGGCCGGTTTGGATCACGGGGTATTTGTGGTGGTTATGGTATTTTCCAACCCGGAGCTTCGCTACCCTGCCATATCCATGGTTTTGATGAATCGATTACAATCGTCGAAGGGACGGCCGTTTGTCAGGTAGCGGGACGTGAATATGAACTGTCAAATTGTGATACAGCTTGTATCCCTGAAGGACGACCCCACCGATTTATCAATCGTTCGGATCGAACGATGGCAATGATCTGGGTCTACGCCGGTGATGAGCCAGATCGAACGGTATTAGAGCAGTGTTGTTGCGAAGAATCATTCATCAAACAAGCTTGTGAGTCAGACAATTAGAAAAGGACATGATGAATTCAGATTCTCATCAACAACAGAAATCAATGCGATTCGGGAACCTTGCTCACTGGGACGAAAGCGATTTGCCTGCACCACCACCGTTCTCGGTACGCAACCTGTTCAGTACAATTGGGCCGGGAGCGATATTGCTTACCGGGTCAATTGGCGGCGGTGAGTGGCTCATCGGTCCTACCATTACGGTGAAGTATGGTATGGACATTCTCTGGATCGCAACTGTCGCTATCGTATTGCAACTTCTCTTTAATCTGGAAGCCATTCGTTACACGTTATACACGGGCGAGCCAATTCTGGTGGGAATTATGCGACTGCGACCGGGTTCTAAATTTTGGGCCTCTGGTTACATCTTCGCCACGATTGCTCAACTAGGTGTCCCGGCATTGGCCGCGGCTTGTGCTTCGGTGCTTTTTGCCTCTTTTGCAGGTCGCATGGCCGGTGATGGGGATACAACCATTCTCCACTACCTTACTTACACGGTGATTTTAATAACCGTCGGCATTCTGCTCTCTGGCAAAACTATTGAACGCATGTTGGAATATTTTTCATGGATCATGATTTCATTCATTTTTTCGTTCCTCACTCTCGTCAATGTATTATTTGTACCCTTTGAGCATTGGATGAAGACACTCACAGGATTCTTCCAGTTCGGAAGTCTGCCGGCTGACGTTGATCTGTTATTACTGGCGACCTTTGCCGCAACGGCTGGTTCCGGAGGCATTGGAAACCTGGTGATCACAAACTGGTATCGTGACAAGGGATTTGGAATGGGGGCCAAAGTCGGATCAATTACGAGCGCTTTCAGTCACAGTGAAATGAAGCTCTCTCCCGTCGGTAAGGTATTTCCCATCAATAAAGAGAATCTTCAAAACTGGAAATCCTGGTGGAAATATGTCTCAGCCGATCAGGTCTGGTTGTGGGGCATGGGATGTCTTGTCGGAATGTTTCTGAATGTGAATCTGGCGACGGCGGTGATTCCCGAAAATACGAATATGGATCATATGGCTGCCGGAGCGTTTCAGGCACGCTACATGGCAGATCAGCTTTGGAGCGGATTCTGGATTCTGGCTCTCTTGAACGGATTCTGGGTTTTGATGTCAACTCATTTGAGTAACACGGACGTCCTGATTAGAACGGTTACAGACATCGTCTGGGTGGCGAGTCCCCACCTGCGTGAGCGTCGCAAGATGAGCGTCAGTCGTCTCTATTACTCTTTTCTGGCAATCGCGACTGTCTGGGGCCTCTTTGCCGTCCACTGGGGGCATGCCATTACCTTGTTTAAAATCCTGGGTGCGATTGCTGGCCCGGTCCTAGCAATTGCCGCCATTCAAATCTTGATCTTGAATACAAAACTCCTGCCTCTGGAGTTACGCCCCCCCATTTGGCGTCGATGCGCTTTGGTGGTTTGTGCTCTTTGTTATGGATGTTTGTCTGCTGCACTCCTATGGAATTTGTTTTTGTAAGTGAATTGAGTAAATCTTTTTCGTATAATGAGATAGTTCGTAGAGCCTCGGAGAAGAATCATGATTGATAAACTGCTGGCATATTTAGATCGCCCGCTGTTTTTTCATCGTAATATGGTGATTAGTCAGACGATCACCCTCTGTTTATTTGCAATTAACACCAGTCACCTCACAGCCAGTGAAGATATAACAACCAGGAACAGCATTTTTTATGAAAGTGCTGTCAAATCAATTATTACTGAAAAATGTCTTCGTTGTCATAACTCAGAAACGAAAAAAGCGGGCCTTGATCTCAGTTCTCCGCAAGGCATTCAAAATGGAAGCGAATCGGGTCGTATTGTGCAAGCCGGAGATCCGGACGAAAGCCTCTTAATCGAAATGATCAACGCAGGCGAAATGCCACCAGATGAGAAAGACCATCTGAGTAAAAAAGAATTGAATGAGATTCGCAACTGGATTTCTGCTGGTGCGAAGTTTCGTGAAGCAGTTCAATCCAAACCTTCAGTGACACAACATGATATTATTCCCCTGCTACACTTACGATGCGTTGCCTGTCATGGAGGCCGACGGAAGGAAGCGGGACTCGATCTCAGAACAAAAGAGTCGATTTTAAAAGGTGGAAAATCAGGACCAGCAGTTGTTCCTGGTGAACCAGAAAAAAGTCTTCTCATCCAGCGTATCGCGTCAGGTGAGATGCCACCACGTCGAAAGTTGGTTTCAGTCAGTGTCAAACCCATGGAGGCGAATGAGCTGAAACGGCTCTCAAAATGGATTGCGCTCAAGCTTCCGGAAATAAATCATCCTTCGGTAGACGATAAAAATCAGTCCGATGCTCTTGTAACTGAGAAAGATCGCGAGTTTTGGTCGTTTCAGCCTCCCTCGAAGGTGAAGCCCCCTCAAGTGAAATACAGTAACCAGGTAAGAAATCCAATTGATGCCTTTATTCTACGAAAGCTGGAACAACGCGGACTCACTTTGTCTCCAGCAGCAAGTAAGAGAACAATGATACGCCGACTTTATTTCAATCTCACAGGTTTACCACCGACTCCCAATGAAGTTGAACATTTCATTAATGACACTGATCCTTTAGCATATGAAAGGCTGGTAGATCGATTATTGGCATCACCACGCTATGGAGAGCGCTGGGCACGTCATTGGCTTGACGTTGCAGGTTATGCAGATTCGGAAGGGGCTCAGAACGAGGATCGGTTACGTCCACATATCTATCGCTACCGTGACTATGTGATTCGCGCTTTCAACCAGGATAAGCCTTACTCACGCTTTCTGCTGGAGCAAATCGCAGGTGATGAACTGGTCGATTATCAAAGTAAAGAAGTGACACAAGAGGTCTATGACTGTCTCGTTGCGACAGGTTTTCTGAGAACTGCCCCAGATCGTACCTTTGCCAATATCACCAATTTTGTGCCTGACCGCCTCGAAGTCATTTCTGACGAAATGGAAATCCTGGGGTCGGCAGTCATGGGATTGACCATCAAATGTGCACGTTGTCATTCGCATAAGTTCGATCCCATAGCTCAACGAGACTATTACCGTCTGACAGCCATCTTTAAAGAGGCTTACGATGAACATGACTGGCTGAAATCACAAGGACCACGCACCTTACCGCACGTGACATCTGAAGAACGACGTCATTATGAAAAGCATAACCAGCTCATCACAGCCGATATTGAACGACTTAAACAAAAATTAAAGGAACGGACAGCAAGAGCATTAAAAACACAGCGAGAGAAAGGCATTCAATCACTTCCTGAATCGGAGCGTGAAACAATCTTAATTGCGTTTTCCACTAAAGCGTCTCAACAGACTGATGAGCAAAAGATACTTTTGAAAAAGCATAAAAGACTGTTAACTCCTTCTCCTGATGAATTAAAAAAACTGGATCAGGAATATAAAAAGAAATCTGATGATCTCCAAAATCAGATGAAGGTTCTCAAATCAAAATTGAAGCAGGAGCCTCGTATTCGAGCACTTTGGTCGCGTGGAAGTCCCTCTCCTACCTATATTTTGAAACGAGGGAATTACCTCACTCCAGGACGCCTGGTTAAACCTGGAGTACCAGAAGTCCTTATTCAAAAGGCTAATCCATTCAGTTCCCTCATACCTGAGAATAATCGGAAACCCATTCGTCGTCGACTCGCTTTTGCGAAGTGGTTAACTCGATCCGATAACCCATTGACGGCGCGAGTTATGGTGAACCGTATCTGGTTGCATCATTTCGGGAGGGGCATTGTCAACACACCAGGCAATTTTGGACGCGCTGGAGAAAAACCGTCCCACCCAGAATTATTGGACTGGCTGGCCAACGAGTTTGTACGTCAAAACTGGAGTCTTAAATCCCTGCACCGCTTAATTGTCACTTCAAACACGTATCGACAAAATTCTTCGATCACAAAGAAAGCATTACAACGAGATCCCGATGGAAGCCTCTTGTCAAGAATGCCCTTGCAGCGCATGGAAGCCGAGGTTCTCAGGGACACTCTGCTTTATCTTTCCGGTCAATTAGACGAAACTCCTTTTGGTCCCGCGGACCCGGTCGAAGTTCGTTCTGATGGTCTGGTAACATCAAAGCGGACTCAAAAGGGGTGGAGAAGAAGCGTTTATATTCGACAACGTCGTACACAAATCCCAACCCTTCTGGAAAATTTTGACTACCCGCAAATGGGACCAAACTGTATCAACCGCGGCGAGTCACTTGTGGCGCCACAAGCGTTGCACTTAATGAATGATAAAATGGTTTATCAATTAGCGATAGATTTTGCCTCTCAAATTCAAGCTGAAGTTGGACCAGTTCCAGAAGCACAAATTGTCCAGATTTATCGAAAAGCTTTCAGTCGGAATCCCACCGCAGAAGAAAAAACCATAGCAGTCGACATAATGCAACAAATGACAAAAACATGGCAAGATTCAAATTATCAGCAAAAAGATCAAATTCCACCCGCACAAAAGGCACTGATTAATTATTGTCATGTCGTCTTCAATCTGGCCGAGTTTCAGTACATCGATTGAATCAGGATACCGATTTGGAGATTCATATAAAATTAAGAGCCATCGCATGAAAGATCATTACTCTTCGCAAAAGAACATACCGAGACGCCATTTTTTTCAGCAAGTCTCTACAGGAATCCAAGGGGCCGCTTTGACCTGGCTCCTTAGTCAGGATTTGTATGCGGATTCAAAAACTCCGACTCATAAAGAGACACCTACACTCGGACCTCACCACAAACCGCGAGCCAAGTCAGTGATTCATTTATTCATGAACGGGGGACCGAGTCAAATGGACTTGTTTGATCCCAAGCCGTTTCTGGATAAACATCATGGGAAGGAGCATTTTGATAAAATTGCAGGAGAAGTCGAATTCCCTGAACGAGCTGGTGCCTTAATGAAGAGTCCCTTCAAATTTGCTCAGCATGGTGAATCCGGCATGTGGGTATCTGATGTTATGCCGCATCTGGCGAAGCAAGTTGATGAAATCACCATGATTCGTTCGATGTTCACAACCAATTTGACACACGAACCTGCACTTTACAAAATTCAGTCAGGCAGCGAATTTACAGGACATCCGGCATTGGGAGCCTGGGTCTCTTACGGATTGGGAAGTGAAAATAAAAACCTGCCTGCGTATGTTGTTTTAGATGATCCACTCGGATTACCTGTCAACGGAATCGAAAACTGGCAATCCGGCTTTCTACCTGCGCAACATCAGGGAACTCGTTTTCGTGCGACTGGCTCTCCGGTCTTGAATCTGAAACCGGGCTACGATCAACCCGAAGCGGTCTCAAAACTCGAACGCGATTTGATCTCACGCCTGGATCAAATTCATCAACGAAAACGATCGCATTATCGTCAACTGGAATCTCGTTTATCAACTTATGCATTGGCTGCGCGAATGCAAATTTCAGCTTCTGACGCGCTCGACCTTTCTCAGGAAACAGAAGAAACACAAAAGAGGTATGGCATTGATCAAAAAGTGACCGAATCATATGGTCGCAGATGTCTGATCGCACGCCGTCTCGTTGAGAGAGGCGTCCGCTTCGTGCAATTATTTATCAATAGCCAAATTTGGGATACTCACAGTGCGATCGCGACAAATTTGAAAACTGCCTGTCAGCGAACAGATCAACCGGTTGCTGCCTTATTGCAAGATTTGAAACAGCGCGGTTTATTAGATGACACCCTTGTCATGTGGGGTGGTGAAATGGGGCGTTTGCCCATTGCACAATTGACTGCGGATAAAGATGAACGAAAATCGGGTCGCGATCATAACAAGAATGCTCTGTGTACCTGGATGGCAGGTGGAGGTGTCAAGAAAGGTATGGTTCTGGGAGAAACTGACGAACTGGGCTTTGCCGCCGTGGAAAACCGCGTCAGTGTACCAGACTGGCATGCGACCATGTTACATCTGCTCGGACTAAACCACGAAGAGCTCTTCATCCCCCGGAATGGATTGAATGAACGCCTGACAGGTGTCGGAAACAGTCCAAGAATCGTCAAGGAAATTCTCGCCTGACATGCATTTTCAGGAGCAATGTGAACTATTACAATCAATAGATCATTTATGAATCGGTAATAAATACCGGTATGGATTCATTAGTGCTGATCTTGAATTTCATTGATCCAGAAATGAAAGGCGACTCTGTTGACAACAACTCCTGATAAAGAATCCGTATTTCTTGTGAGTGGATTACTTCAAACCGAACGACAATCCGATGGCTGCCGCAAGCTGTTACGCGAACTCACAGTCAATGTGCGAGACAAAGTCATTACTGTCCCGGAAAATTTCATTACCGATTTTAGTTCCATCCCCTGGTTTGGTCGTATTCTTGTTCGCTGGTCCAAGGTAGATATCGCAGGAGTTGTACATGACAGGCTCTATGCCACCGGTGAATACACACGCTGTGAATCCGACACGGTCTGGCGTTTGACAGCACTCGCTGGCGAATGCCATGCTAATCTTTTTCAGGCATGGATAGGTTGGTTCTTTTTAAGAATTGGTGGTTGGATTGCCTGGAATCGTTCCAGAAAAAAACGAGCCAAGCATTAAAACCATATCTATCATTTAAATTTCTGGAGTTGAGTTCAGCGTTTTCATCTTCCACCAGACTAAAACCACTGAAGGTAATTTATCATCACTCGCCATTCCCTCCACAACGATGAGCCTATCACCTCTCAAACGATAAATACATAGCTGAGGTTTCTTCTGCTTAACGCCTTTCTTCCGACCTTCTAAAATCTCCAGGTCGTAGTAGATGAAAAGATTCAAATCGTCCATACGTTGCAGCCGAAATTTCGCTTGCTGGGAAAGTATTAACTTGCCGTGTCGATCATAGGCTTTAACTTTTGCCATCTTCTGTGATAGCTCCTGCTCAATTCGAACGGGGGATCCTTTTCCATCTTTGGCCATCCGAAACCATTTCCCTTCCACAATCTGGTAATCTTCTTCTGGTGCAGGTTCTGCAGAAAATGTCGTTGTACCTCCCCAAATGAGAAATAGAACCAGTAATGCCACTTGTTTCACTTCGATCTCCTTCTCTAGTGAGATAAGTTGAGATTCCTCAGTTAGTTCGAACTTAGAAAGAATTCAAACTCGCAGATTCGCGCTAATTCTAGTATTTGAATCGAGATAGTAAAATAGTATTTTCTAGATCAGAATACATTCACTATCATGCTAGCCATCAATCTTTACCAAATTGATCTTTCGACACCTGTTCTTTAACCAGCATTCATTTGATGCAATATACGAACCGTCTCATCGGCTCCTTTGGTGGGCTTGAGAGCGGTGGCAGCGATACCGGAAACCACTTTCGTAATGTTGTGATCGACCTTGCCTGATTGTCCCCAGACAGAACCGGGAGGGGATGTCATATAAACAGAAAACGTATGATGTCCCGTGCCGGGGCGCTCGCCGATGATGTGAAGAATCGCACGATTCCCTGAAAGACCGCCGAAGAGCAATTCACCAATTCGATATCCCGCACGAACACGTCCCGACTTGATGATGATGTTACGCTTTGAGGGATGGTAACCCGCTGCTAGCAACTGCTGTCTTAGTTCCTTAAGGAACGGTTCCAGATGTCCTTCGTCCATAATCGACAGTGCATTCAATCCATCGGAGATCACCACTTGCACATCAAATTTTTCATCATAACTGTTTCGTAGTTGTCGAATCATTTTTGTAGCGGCTTTGGAAAGCTGTTCCCCCGTTGTCGGATGCAAAATGTATTCGAGGCGATCATTTGACTGGGTTGTTAAAGGGACCGCTTCAGGCACACTGGAAATAAAGTCGGAAGTGAGTTCTGCCCAGATACTCTTTTTAGCATCATGATAAATCTGATCAATTTCGACTTTCAGTGAAGGTTCCAACTCCGAATGCTTTTCCCCATACCCCTCTGCGATGAAGACGCCGCGGCCCCGGACTTCTGATAATTTTTGACGACCTTCTTTTAAAATTGCCCGGTTGGTACGAGAATCTCCTTTTTTTCGGCGGTACTGCAAGTATACCCAAGTAGGATCACCAAAGTGCTCGGTTGGTTTTCCACTCGCGTCAATCACAGCCAGCTTCTGAAAGAAGCCCCACATTTTGTTATTCACACGATAGCCGAATTTCTCTCGCATGCGGACATGGTCCTGAAAACCGGTCGTAAGATAACCCAGCATAGGGTCGATCTTCGTTGGCAACGCCATCAGATACGCCGGATTCGCAGGCATGATCTGATCCAGGCACCAGTCTAAATCATCGAGCGACACGTCCATATGCAATGTGGAACAGACATCAAGTCCGATTGTCAAGCCATGCAGCTTACCCATGATGATGTCTTCCAGACAACAACGGACGAGTTGTTCACGTGTCCGAAATACTTCCGGTCCGATAAACCCTGCCACATCGTTGAGATGCACCCAGGGAGCAGATTCTTTACCGGCAGACTTTTGAGCCGCGGCAACATCTTGAGTCAGAGCACGTGCAAAACCATATTTGCGAGATTCGTGCAGTACCATATCAAAGCCATGACTATGACCGTTGGTAAAGTCTGCCCCCTGACCCGTTTCAAAATACAAACCATATTGCCCCGTCCGCGAGCGTGCGTAGTCACGCATCTTTTTGACACTGATGTCAAATGTTTCGTTGGCGTCATCACTACCTGCGATACTTTGGAACCAAAGAGCCGTACTGCCTGGGTTTTGTCGCTCGACTTCTGCTTGAACGTCAATATGTGATAGCACACAATGCGGCATAATATCTGCCACACCAAATGTCACAAGGATATCCTTCAACACCAATTCCACAGCCTCAACCGACTCAGGCGTGCTGGAAACAGGATTTGTTCCCAGTAGAACATCTCCTACTGCATACGACCATCCGTCAAGGACTTGCCAGAAGATGTCATCTAAATTGTCCGTCGGTGAATTTGGTTGCAATCGTGCGCCCAAATAACCTCGCGCACCGATCTGACTACCCGGCAGGGAATTGAAGACTTTGGAACCAACGATAATCAATTCTCCATTAGTCATCAGCTTCACAACAGAGCCAATGACATCACTGGAGAGACCACTCGTAACTTTTTTGATGGTCGCCTCATCTTCAGTGAGTAACAGTTGTTTTAAAGCTCCAAGTGTCAGATTTGCTGAACGTTCCTTTAAAGTAGAACTCTGCCGGTTTGTTATCAGTTGATGAAGTTTATCTTTGAAGACAGGATGTGCGTTGATATCAACAATACGAGTCGCCGCTAACAATGCACGGGCATTCTTGCGAGATTCTTCGTCAGTCGCAGCCACGCCAATGATCTGATCACCCTCTTTGAATGCATTAGCCGCACCAAGAATTTCGCGGTAAAGTTGTAGATCGAATCCACCTTTGACGCGTTGGATGTACGCAAAAACATCCTCGCCCTCATGAATCTCAGAAATGGACACACCACTGGCATTTGTCTCTTCTGCAGCCACTCTCTTTGCTTGTGACAAAGAAAGTGTTAGAGCAAACGGGCTATACATCATCGCCTGAACGAAATCGCGTCGATTCAACGGCATGGCTCAGTTTCCTTTTTACGAAACTTTGAACTCAATCAGCCGGGATCAGCGCCGCCCGACTGGACAATCAAGATCATACCATCGGTTCATGAGGAAATTCAAGATGTTCGCATCACGGCATATGATGTATCAACTCAAAATGCCATGTATTACATGACCATGCACGTCGGTCAGACGGCGATCAATGCCAGCTGTGCGGTACGTCAGCCGTTTGTGGTCGATGCCCAGTAAGTGCAGAATCGTGGCATGAAGATCATAACAATAGGTCTTATCTTCAGCGGTCTGATAACCAAGATCATCACTTTTACCATGACTTGCCCCCGCTTTGATTCCGGCGCCTGCCAGCCAGGTAACAAACGTGCCTCGATTATGATCACGCCCCTGGCTTCCCTGGGCAAAAGGGGTGCGACCGAATTCCGTCGTCCAGATAATGAGTGTATCATCAAGTAACCCACGCGACTTCATATCTTGAAAGAGAGCGGCAATGGGTTGATCGACACTATTCGCGATCGCAGGCAACTCCGTTTGGATATTGCCGTGGTTGTCCCAGTTATTGACCGCCCCCTGTGGACCGCTCCAGACTTGAACAAAGCGTGTGCCCCGTTCCAGCAAACGTCTTGCCAGTAGACAACGTTTGCCAAAATCTTCCGTCACTTTCTGATCCAGTCCGTAGGCGTTCTGTGTCTCTTTTGATTCCCGAGTGAGATCGAACGCTTCGGGTGCACTCAGTTGCATCTTCGCAGCGAGTTCACCCGCGGCAATTCGTGCTTCCAATCGTGAATCATCCGGGCGAGTTTCCGCATGCCGTCGATTAAACTGTTGCAATAATGCAAAAGTATCCTTATCGGCAGCATCTCGCGCGAACGTGTATTTCGGATCTGCAAATAGATTCGGAATCGGTGTTTTGCTTGCCGCATTGACGAGAGTTCCCTGATGTTTAGCGGGCAGGAAGCCACCACTAAAATTTCCTTTTTGATTATAAGGCAGACCACGCACATCTGGCAGCACTACGAACGCTGGTAGATTGTCGGAAAGGTTGCCAAGGGCGTAGGAAATCCAGGCCCCCATACAGGGAAACCCTGGCAACATAAAGCCGGTATTCATCATGTAACTGGCTGGTCCATGCACGTTGGTCTTGGTGGTCATCGCCATCAAAAACGCTAACTCGTCGACAATTTTCGCCTGATGGGGAAAGACCGAACTGACCCAACGGCCGGTTTCACCATGTTGAGCAAATTTGAAAGGACTCTTCATCACGGCACCAGCGGCCGCAGTAAAACCTTCCGGTTTCTCTTTCGGTCCCAGTTTCTGTCCATGAAGACGTTTCAATTCGGGCTTAAAATCAAACGTGTCCATGGGACTGGCGCCGCCGTTCATAAACAGCTGAATAACACGCCGTGCTTTCGCCGGATGGTGCAAGCCACCGTTCATTTTCGTTGTCGAAGCCGCCGGAGCTGATTTGTGTGCCAACCAGTGAACCAATACCGCAGCACCAAAACTACCGCCTGACTGCATAAGAAGCTCACGCCGCGAAAGATGATGATTGATTAAGTTTGACATTGTTGTTACTCAACAAAAAGAAACTCATTACTGTTCAGAACCAAACGGCAAACGGCTTCCAAACCATGCTTGCCAACCAAAGTTGTCATTTTTTTCAATTCATCATCCGCTGGTTCTCGCAACCAGACCCATAAAACAATCTGTTTAATCTGGCCTGGTAATTTGGTTTGTGACTTTCGTGCCCGCTCTGCCAACTTTTGTGACTGATGTAAAACAAAACGATTGTTATACAGAACCAGAGATTGCAAAGGAGAGGCTGAAAAGCCACGTGTCGGAGCTAATAAACCCAGGTCGGGAAAATCTAAAGCGTCCATCAGGGGGTCAGGAATACCACGCCAAACCACGCGATATATGCTGCGTCGATTGGCTGCCGGACTATCCAGATCAAATTTTTCGTAGTGTAATACCGGCGTCACTTGCGGACCGGGGGTCGTGGTAAAATGAGAATCTCCTGGCCCACCACTTTTCAAATCAAGTTGTCCGCTCACCAACAAAACAGAGTCTCGGAAACTGCCTGCATCAAGACGTTGCCGCGACATACGTGCCAGCAATCGATTATCGGGATCACTTTTTTCCAACTCTGAGCGGTAAGCCGATGATTGTCGATAGGTTTTGCTGTTACAAATCAAACGATGTAGGTGTTTCAATGATCCATTTTGATCACGCAGTTCACAGGCCAGCCAATCGAGCAACTCGGGGTGAGAGGGTGTACCTCCCATACGTCCGAAATCATTTGGCGTATCACATAGTCCCTTACCAAAATGATAGTGCCATACGCGATTGGCGATGCTTCGCCAGGTAAGCGGGTTCCGTGGGTCAGCCAACCAGTCAGCAAGTGCTGCCCTTCTCGCTGATTCATGATGAGATTTTGTTAGTTCAAATCGAGAAGGCAACGGAGATAATGCCGTTAAAGCACCAGGCCCAATCACATCGCGCGGCTTTTCAAGATTACCACGCACTAAAAGTCGAATCTCACGCGGCTGAGATAACTTTATCATACCTCTCTCGTTCGCAGCTTCTGCTGCCGCCGCGTAAACCTTGACTTGTGATGGGAGCTTCTCCAGTTCCTGCTCCGCCCGGTGTTGCAAAATAGTGGAAGCGAGCAACGCCTGTTGTTCAGCCGACCGCTGAGCGGCGGGTCTATTTAAGACCGCCTCGACTTCTTTCGGAAGTGCAATCACGTTCAACTTCGGTGCATCTGTGACAGCTAATTTGAAACGCCCAATAATATGTGCACCACCATGTACCTGTTTCAGTGTGACTGATAATTTCGTTCCAGGCTCAACAATCAGCGGTGTTTTCAAAACAAATACAGCATGATGCGGCACGCCGACTTTCGGGTAGATTCCCCAAGCCGTTTTGGGATTCCCGTCGACGGCATGCTGAATCGTCCAGCCAGCCTGATTAAAGTCTGCTGTTGCCTGACCAATGGGAACCACTTGTCCTTCCACGGCATCGGGTTTGAAAACACGCAATTCAAACTCGTTTAAATGGAGATTTCCATTGTGTGCCCTTCCCGGCCCTTTGTGGGGCAGCGAGTCATCATTCAATAAATCCAGCCGCACCGCTGTTATTGTTGAGAGCGATGTGTTTGCCGTGATGACAATTGTCTCCTGCTCTGGTGCGTTTCCGCTTGAAAGTATCGAAGCATCAGGCTGGCGTTTCAAATTCGCGCCGTTGGTCGAAACAAAGACATCAGGCTCAAGAGGTACCCAGCGCGTTTGTGGAGCGCGGGATTGCTCCCATTCCGCAACCAATTTCAGATTATCTGGTTTCAGTAGAATATTTGTATTCATGTTTTGAGCGGCTGCCTTAAGATTTTTCCAGCGAGATCGCTGACTGGCGACCGCTCGGTCCATGTCAAATGCAACGTCGCCCTTACCAACGCCAGCAAATACTGCCTGCAGCGCATAATAGTCGGCTTGTGTAATGGGGTCGAATTTATGTGTATGGCATCGAGCACAGTTTGCTGTGGTGCTGGCGAAGGCCCCCATGGTTTGGGTCACCAGATCATCACGGTCAAGATATTCAAATGACTTGGGTGCAGTGGCAGCTGCGCTTTGATCATAAGGACCTGCCCCAAGGAACCCCAGCGCGACCGTTAGCTCCGATGCCTTGGGAAAGAAAAAATCAGCCGCCAGTTGCTCTCGAATAAACTGCGGCCAGGGAATATCACGATTGAAGCGATCTATGACATAGTCACGATACCGCCACGCGTGAGGCCGAAAGACGTCGTGCTCAAACCCATGTGAATCTGCGAAATGGACCGTATCGAGCCAGTGTCGTGCCCAGCGTTCTCCATATCGAGGCGAGGACAGCAGTTGGTCAACCAGCTTTCCATAAGCCTGGGGGCTGGAGTCTGCAAGAAACGCGTTCGTCTCTTCAATCGTAGGCTGTAGCCCGTGTAGATCGAACATCAACCGCCGGATCAAGGTGCGTCGATCGGCTTCCGGAGACGGTTTCAGTTTTTTCTGCTGCAGGTGCGTTTCGATAAATGCATCTATCGGATTACTGGGTCCCTCACCGGGAACATGAGGGCGCAAAAGCGGTTTTAATGACCACCAGTCCGTAGAATCCGTGACCTTTGACGCGGGCTTCGTCGTTCGCGGGTCCTGGGCTCCGTCTCTGACCCATTTTACGAGAGCAGCAATCTCTTTGTCAGATAGCTTCTGTTCGGGCATCTGTAATTCTGAATCACTGTGACGAATCGCTTTAATCAGCAGACTGCCTTCCGGGTCACCAGGAGCGATCGCAGCACCGCGACTTCCCCCCGTTTTCCAACCACTCTGCCAATCCAGTGTGAGATCTCCTTCCATCACTCCCGAAGTATGGGAATGGCACTCGTAACAATGTTTACGAAGAATTGGTTCCACAGTGTCACGAAAGAACGTATCATCAGCAGCAGAGATCCACCCCACCATCGAGAGCCAACTCAATAAACAAAACCAGGCAGGAAGGAATTTCATCGAATGAGTCTCCCGGAAATTTTCTCTGTACACTGTATAACCTGCTTACCAATGCTGGAAAACAGACTCTTAGGCATTCGTTTGGAAGGAGCGGAGACCCAAACTACAGCAAGTAAGTTTTCAGTTTTACCCAATACCGGAGCAGCGACGCAATGGATTCCTTCATCCGCTTCCGCATAATCGGTAGCGTAACCGCGACTGCGAACTCGTTCACATTCTTCCTGTAACATGCCTGGATCAGTAATGGTGCGCGGTGTATCTTGTGTCAAAGGAATGCGTTTGATTGTAGCAGCTAATTCTTCAGGAGCTTGAAATGCCAGGAGTGTTTTTCCTGGGGCATTATTATGTAATGGAAAGCGAAGCCCCACATCAACGGCGATTCTGAGAGGGTGGAGCCCACTTACCTGTTCAATAATGACTCCTTCATCTCTCACGCGTAAACCGAGTTGTACCGTTTCGCGAGTTTCATCACGGAGATCACGCATGAGTGGCAGAGATTCTTCAACTAGACTCACATCCCCCACCTGCGGCATTCCTAATGTGAGGAACTTAATTGAAAGCTTAAACCGCTTCGTCAGTGGATCGCGTTCCAGATAATTGCGGTCAGTAAGCGCATGTGTGATACGAAAAATCGCGTTCTTATTAAGAGAAAGCCGTGCAGCCAGCTCGCTGATTCCGAGCCCATCAGGCGCCTGACTCAACGTCTCCAGCACATCCAGCCCTCGCTCAAGTGCAGGAACACTCGTCGTTGTAACACTCATAGGCTGACCCCACTATAGTTCCACATATGTAACGTGTCACACTATTGTAACAATGCAATTTATCAAGAGTCAAGCATCTTTGTTCATTTTCTCGTTCGACTTAAGACTTGATTAATCGAGAGGCTTACCTGTGAGATAAGGTAATTTGATTTGACCACAGTTCAGGATTTCGGCTTTCCACTCATAGTTCTGCTGTGTATCAGCTTCGTTAGCCATTTCGAGCATTTCATTGACTGTGTAGGTTCGAAGCACTGAAACAAGGCCATCCCAAAAGACCAACGCCGGAATCAGGGGGATCAGATATGTAAAGATCAGTCGTGAGATACGAAACGGTTTTATAAACGGGGTCAACAGCAAAACAAATATCGGAGAGAGTGCAAAACGAATCAGATGTTCTATGTCGCGCTGTTGCGCTTCAAAAATGGCAATGGGTTCCTGAGCCGCGATTGCGTTTTGAAGAATCTCCTTAACTTCGGTTGGAGTAAAATGGTGCAGACTTAGAAACTGCGTTCGTAGCCCAACCAGATCCTGCGGAACATCTTTGGCATCGATAGAACGTGACTCAACTTCAACCGTCTCAGGGAATGCTGAAACAATTTCTAACATACCAGCTTGATTCGGATAGTAATCAGTCAGTTTGACGCGTAAACCCGGGACTTGCTTCTGCAACTTCGGAATCAAAGAAAGCCAGGGACCACCGCTTCCAGAGGCAATATCGACAATCTGTGAACGACCAGTTTGTTGTAGGATTTCATTGAGAACCGGCAGCGTTCCGCCGAACAGATTAAACTTGCAAGAAACGAAACGCAGGTAATCTGTCATAAAATCTCTAAGCAAACTTGGAAACCAGCGGCAGTCTTCAAACTCAAACAGTTGTCGTCGTTTCATAGTCATTCGCAATGCTCAAAGTAATATATCTTTGCATTATTTAAACAACTATGATAGCGAAACGTGCTAGACTGTGAGAACACTGCCGATCAAATAGTATCAAACAGAGCACTTAATTACTTTCCACCAGTTGTGGAGTCGATGCGGTTGAGGCACCAGATTGTTTCAGTAAGTATTCTTCAAAGACTTCCGAGGTCAGAGGTTTAGCAAAGAGAAACCCCTGTCCATATTCGCAGCCCAGTTTCCTGAGTTCGGTCAACTGGTCCTGCTCTTCGATACCTTCAGGAATAAGCATGATCCTCAGGTTTTCAGACAGGACTACCAAAGAATTGATCATCGCGGCCATACCTTTGGTACGTATGACTTGATCTACTAACGAGCGATCAATTTTAAGTGTATCTACAGGGAATTGATTCAGTGAAGCAAAAGAGGAACAGCCAACACCAAAATCATCGATGGCCAACTTGACCCCAATGTTTTTGATTTCTTTCATCGCTTGAATCGCTTCATTCACATCGGAAGCAAAGGCATCTTCGGTCACCTCCAATTGAAGATGTTCAGGGTCTACATTAAATTCCTGGAGCGTGCTTTCCACCATATGCACCAAATGGGGGCAGATGAATTGCTTACGCGATAAGTTAATACTGATCATGGATGGAGCGGAATATCCCAGCCGCTCTGACCACTCAGCGTATTGCCGACATCCTTCTCGTAAAACCCATTCACCCAGTTCGATAATCTGTTGTGAATCTTCCGCAATGGGTATAAACTCTCCCGGACTGATGAGTCCCAGTGTCGGGTGATACCAACGCAACAGAGCCTCCACACAACAAACGGCACCACTTTCAAGCGAAACGATGGGTTGATAGTAAAGTACTAATTCCTGATTCTCTATCGCTTTTCTGAGATCGTTTTCCAGAATCATCTCACGAATCACACGTTTCCGCATTGAATCATCAAAAATCACATAACGGCTTTTTCCGGAGCGTTTTGCTTCATACATGGCAGTGTCTGCATCACGGATGATCTCTTCCGGCCGTTTGTAATATTTGTTGCCGATTACGATCCCCATGCTGGCAGTTGAATATACTTCATGCTGTTCCAGGAAGTACGGACGGGCTAATTCATCCAACAGCCGTTCTGCAACAGAGTTCACTTCGTCAAGGCTCTTGATATTATTGATCAGAATCAGAAATTCATCGCCTCCCAGTCGACCTGCTGTATTTCCTGAAACCTGCTGACTGATTGAATCTGTACAGCGAAGATGACGACGCAAGCGGGTTGCAATCTCAACGAGCAGTAAGTCACCGACATCGTGCCCTAAACTGTCATTGACCATTTTAAAACGATCAAAATCGAGGAAGATAACGGCATAATTCGCTTCTGATTTCTCCTGGGACTCCAGAATTAATTCCTTCAAACGTTCATGGGACAGTGTACGATTGGGTAAACCTGTCAATTTATCGACTAATGAGGCGCGTTCAAATACTTCTTTACTATTACGCAACTCAAGTTCGGCCTGTTTTCGGTCTGTCACATCAAACATCACACTATCGACCATAGGCACGTTATTGTGATCATGTGAAACTAAACCTTGTTCCCAAACGTATCTTACCTCTCCATCAGCACGTATAATTCGATATCCAACCTGGAATGATTGCGGTTTTTCCGCGGCAGACTGAATAACTGAATGGACTTTAGTAATGTCATCAGGATGAATGACACTAGTAAATGTTCGTACTTTATTCCGCAATAGTTCTTCAGCAGGATACCCCAGAAGCTCTTTGATTGTCTCGCAGACGAATTCAATGGTCCTCCTTTCGTCCACATGCGACCGAAATGTCACTCCGGGAATATTGTTCATCAACGTTCGAAACTGTGCTTCACTCTGTTTCAATTCATTCTTTGATGATTGAAGTTTTTCATTGGCGAGTATCAGTTTTTGATTGTATTTACGAAAAAGAAACAGAAGAATGACACTAGGCACAATGGTCAATAAAAGTACGACAACAGCACTGATCCCACCTCGCCGGACCAATGTCCCACCATGTTGAGTTGCTTCTTTTGCACTTTCGACCGCATATTTTGACGAAAGAATTGTTAGATTTCGCATGTCGTCTTTAAATGGTGTCATCGCCAGATTAGCCTGCTGAGGAGTCTTAATTTCCCCGCGATTTATCTTCTCAACGATATTCAAAAAATGTTTTTGATACTCTTTTACTGAATCGTGCAACAGCATCTGTAAACGTGTCTGTTCCTCATTTGCCATACACTTACTCAAAAACTCCGTATCGATGGAAAGCTTGTTCCAGGCAGTACGCCACTTCAATAGATAATCATTATATTCGACCGGGTGATTCAGATTGAGGAACACATCTTTTTCGTAGCGGCGACACTCAAGCACATCCTTTGCCACTTTTCCCGCCAATGATTGTCGATTGACATCGACGTAAATCACGTGTTGGGTAAGTGTGACTTGACTTAGTTCATAGATCAGGACCAAAACTCCCAATGCCATGACAAAGGCAATTCCAAACAGCGGCAACTTAGGCCAGATGAAATGAATTGAGTCATTTTGATCGGCAGTTTGCGGGCTGCCCCCCATCGACTCAGATTCTGAAGACTGTTTCATGTTTCTCACTCTCAACCAATATGGATGTGAAGACTACACAAAACGTAGGTTATTTTTTTAAATCAACGTGTATCCCTGTTACTTCTCGTAATCCAATCTGTTAAATCCAGTCAAACCCCTCCAGAAAAAGTGTACATTACAACACACAACAATGTCCAAAACTTACTGGAAGATGACTTTATCATCAACATGCATAGGGAAAAACCCCCAGTATATGATTAAGTCTACACCCCGAATATCATGAGTTTGAGCTCACTCCAAATATCAGCTTGACCATTTAAAACGACTTAAAAGGCGTTATCAGGTATAGAGATGAAACAGTCTCTATTTTCATGCTTACTGGATCAATCTAGGGATATAAAAAGAACGACTCATGTGATTTTCAAGGCTGAAATCCTCGAAGCAATAATGACAACACTGTTGAATATTTGATCGTTCTCGATAGCACCATCTCGCGTATCAATCGTCTGCAAGAAACCGACATTGACTACGATAGCCGCCAATGATCTCTCTGCAGGATTGATCATATAAATTCTTGAACGCCCGAATGAAGAAAGATCAATTATCTTTTTGCAGTGGGAAGCACTCCACACCTTGCCGAATAAGGAGCTGAAGAACTAAACTTATGCTCGAAAGAACTTCTGTTTTCCCTGTTTCAAGTGATCTGCTTTTTAATGAAATCATACTCAATGGCTTTTCGTCATCAAATCATCCAAAGCATCAGATTCTCTATCATGACTCTGATTCTACTCTTGCTTTTATTATTAGAAGTACAGGCGCAACCTCCCTCAAAGGAGAAATCATCTCCCTCTCCTGCCACAACGAAAGCACCATCGATTTCTGCGGAATCGATTCAAAAAAAAATAGAATTGGTCAAAGGAATCAAAGGCTTAACTGAGGAAGACCAGAAGAAAGCGATTGATTTTTATAATCAGGCAATTGGAAATCTTAAGAAAATTGCAACCTTAAAAGAGAGAGCCCTGCAGTATCAAAAACGTTCAGAAAACGTAATGCAGGATCTGAATCAAATCAAACTAAAGATTGATAGTTTGAGCAAACAACCTGCACCTTCCTTTTCTGTCATGAAAAAACTTTCAGAGTTGGAGCAAAAGCTTGTCCAGGCAGAGCCGCAACTTGAAAAAACGAAACAAGAACTCGCTGACTGGGATACTGAAATTTCACATCGCACCAACCGGAAAAAAGAAGTTTTGACGCGCATAAGCGAAATTGATGAAAAGTTAGATGAAATCGAAAGGCAACTAAAACTCCCTGCTCCTGCAAACGAACCAGCATCTATCTTTGATGCCAGAAAAATCGAATTAATCACCCACCTGAACGTTCTCAAAGAAGAAAAACCTGCCTTAAATAATGAATTAACAGCCTATGACGCCGAAGAAGCAATCGGATTCCCCCGTATTCAACAGGACTTTTTAAAGTTGACTGTCAAAAGACAGCAGGAAATCGTCGACGCACTCAATGACCAAATTAAAAAGCTGCGTAAGATTGAGTCTGAGAAACGTGTTCAAGAAGCGCGCGATAAAGTATTTGCAACCCACCCTATTCTGCAACCTCTGGCAGAACAGAACCAGAAATATGCAGAAGAGATACAGAAGCTCAACCTTAAAATCGAAGCTGTTGACAAAGAGTATTCGAGTACAAATAAAATTCTAGAAGACCTCAAAAAACAGTTTCAACAAACAAAAGAGAAAGAAGATTCCATCGGATTGACCGGTCCGATTGGCTTACTACTTCGAAATCAACAATCCACTTTACCAAACACCCAAATTCGTATCGAAAATATTGATAAGCGTAGGAAACTGATCGATGAAGTTCATTTAAAACTGTTTGAATTGGATGACCAATGGGCGGAATTTCCGACGGCGCAAAAAATTACCGAAGAAATTTTAAAAAGCAGTAAGAGTAAGGTCACTGCGGATGAAATCAATCATCTTGAGATCATTGTCGAAGAGATACTCAAAAAACAAAAAGAATATTTAGACTCCCTCATTCGCAGTAATAAAAATTACTTCGATAAATTACTCGATCTGGATGTGGCTGAAACGGATCTGGTAAAACAGACAGACATTTACTCTGATTATATCAAAGAGCGTATCTTCTGGATCAAGAGTTCTGCACCTATCTCCTGGCCCGAAATTAAGCAGACAACGCAGTCGATTCAATGGCTCTTTTCACCAACACACTGGAAAGAATTATGGAAAGTCTTTCAACAGGACCTCCAAAAAAATTCCGTTATTTATTTTTTCGCTGTTTGCTGTTTCTTGAGCCTTGTGTATCTGGCATATAATGTCAGACAACAACTACGAATTATTAACAAAGAAGTGACCAGAGGCAATTATCGTAAATTTGGAATTACTGCACGAGTCGCTTTTCTGACCTTATTTATTGCCGTCGTCTGGCCTGGGCTGGTTTGGTTTATCGCGTGGAGATTTGGTAGCGCTCCCAATCCGACTAATTTCGTGAAAGCAGTTGAAGCCAGTTTATATCAGGTTGCCTGGTTGTTATTTTTCTGGGAACTCATTCGACAGATCTGCCGGCCTTTAGGTCTCGGTGAATCGCACTTTGGCTGGTATAAACAAACGGTCTTATATGTGCGGAGAAACATACGCTGGGTCATTCCTTTCTCATTACCACTCCTATTTTTTATGATCTTGCTACATGGTAAAGAAGTCGACCGGAATCAAGATTTATTGGAACGCCTGTTTTTTGTTGCATTGCTGATTGTTTACACTGTTTTTGCCCGCCGAGTATTCCATCCCCGATCCGGGCTCTTCCAGTCCATTCTCAATTACAATCAAGAGGTCTGGTATGATCGCTGCAAATATGTTCTTTACTTTTTAACACTTTTTGTCCCCGGCACACTGATTCTGTTATCTCTTGTCGGTTTCTATTTTACTGCTTTGACTCTGTTTCACTTAATCTTCCTGACTCTCTGGTTGTTTTTGGGAGTCATCATATTCAGAGCTCTGCTTTTGCGCTGGATTCTGATTCATCATCGAAATCTCAGCTTTAACCAAAACCGAGAGCGCTTACAGGCAATCCGTGAAGAATCACAAGAGGAAAATTCTGAATCAGAAATTGCCGGGATTACTACAGAAGAAGTGGAATCCGCCGATCTCACAAAAATTTCTGCACAGATTAAAAAATTAATAAATGCAACCATGAGTGTGATCCTGCTTGTGGGTCTATTATGGATCTGGGGCGATACCCTACCGGCATTTAATCGCCTTGACACATTTGAGAATCGTGTCTGGCTCACGTCAACTCAAACGGTTGAGGCAACAACAGATGCAGACGGTAACCCTACAACAAAATTCACAGAAAAACTAGAACCTGTCACTTACTATGACATCAGTTTGGCTATCATTTTTGCTATTTTTGCAATTATCGCTACGAAAAATATTCCTGGTCTGCTTGAGTTCATTATTTTACAACGCCTGCCACTCGACGCGTCTATTAAATATGCGATTACCAGCCTGGCCCGTTATTTTCTGGCACTGTTTGGTATTCTTGTTGTGTTTAGTACGATTGGATTAGGTTGGACTAAGATCCAATGGCTGGCAACGGCGTTGACTTTTGGACTCGCATTTGGGCTGCAGGAGATCTTCGCCAATTTTGTTTCCGGGTTAATTCTGCTCATCGAACGGCCTATCCGAGTGGGAGACATTATTACCGTCGATGATATCACCGGCGTGGTTTCTCGCATTCGTATGCGGGCGACCACGATCACGAACTGGGACCGTAAAGAATACATCGTACCCAACCGGGAATTTATTACTGGTAAATTACTCAACTGGACATTGTCAGATTCAGTCAATCGAATTTTTATTAATGTCGGAGTGGCCTACGGCACTGATACAAACAAGGTCTCTGAGCTGGCATTAAAGATTCTGAATGACCATCCATTAATTCTATCCAATCCACAGCCCAGTATCACGTTTGAGTCCTTTGGAGAAAGCGTTTTGAATTTAAATCTCAGAGCGTATTTACCCAACCTGGAGAATCGGTTAACCGTCATTCATGAATTGCATACTTCGATTCACGAACAATTCAACGAAGCAGGAATTGAAATTGCATTTCCTCAACAAGACGTTCATCTTTATACTGGCAACGCGTCACTGAGTGAAACGATTCTAAACATGAATTCCACTGAATCATATTCTGAAAAGAAACTCTAAGAAGCCTGAATACCAATTCAAGATCGTTCCAGTTGCTTTGCTACAAAGGTGCCTTTGATGACTGCTGCCACCCGTTGATTGACTGTCACGGCACACTCCAGCTTGATTCGCGCACGCCCCTTCCGCTGTAGGCCCGAATGAAATTGATCCCATAACTTTTGTTCGGGGAAGTGGCATTCTGCTTCGAAATCACTCTCAATCGGATGGAGAAATTCCATCTCACTTTTCTGAATGACAATTTTATAACGAACATTGTCTGCGCTTAATCGAATGTGGATTAAAGTCCAGCCAGCCAGAATACCTAAACTGGCAATACTTCCACCAAAGGCTGTCTCCTGATGATTCAAGTTTGGAGCTAACCTGGCATTTAGCCTGAGAGCGTCTTTCATCTCTGGTAGCACATTAATCTGCATTGCCTTTGTCACCGGAATATGTTGATGTAAGTAAGCGGTCACTTCTCCAGCATCAAATTCCATCAACATATCCTTCCAGATAAAAGACACAGGCTCGTTTTATGATTGCCTATATCAAAACAACATAACGCATGATCTGGAAAAATAATAGAGTCGATTGAGAATCGCAAAAAAACTGTTTCGTAATATCAATTACAAGCAGGAGAACATTTTCAGTTGTTCGATGGAAGTGGTGGTAAAACTGCTGGACCTTTTTGTAATGGTTGTGGTTGAGTTCCTGGTGGAACGGGAGGAGAAATGGGAGCTGTCTTACGTGAAGGTTTCCATCCGGAATCATTCTGTTTCGGGAATGGTATCGACAAGACTGGAAGTTGTGACTGTCCTCCCCGACCCTGCTTTGAACCAAATTGTGGAACGGGATTCGGGCTGGGAAATAATCTTTGCGCTGGAGGTAACTCAAGCCTTGGTGAATAGTGAGCCTGTAATTGATTAATTGAAGATTTCATATCAGTAAGAATTCCACAAACATCGCGCATAGCCTGTTCTGAAATCATGCGATAAGGAGGTCCATAGCACTGGAATATACCGCATTGAAAATTGGGTTGTGGATATCCATTTCCACCATAGAAAATATATCCGTTTGGTCCGGTTGGCACTGTGACAGGATCTTTGAATACTGGCAACGGCATGGTTTTGAGTGATTGATCCAAATCATCCACTAATAGACTTAAATCCAATAAAGCCTGGTCCATGCCTCTGGTAGGAGCGTTCAGGACAACCATCCGGTGGATATTATCAGCCATTTCATGAATTTCATAAGCTTTCGCAAAAAGTATTCTTTGCCCTCTAATTCCCCGAAATTTTGTCCTTATCTCCCGGCAGAGCGTAAAGGAATCGCGGTTGAGCTTTCCCCCAATCAAATCGAGGTCTCTTGCCTGTGCATACAACGAACCGCTTTGTAAGAGCACAAAAAACAATAGAATTACAAGCGATTTTATCGATCTGTTTAGCCGAAACATTATGAATCTCCCTATCATGTGGACAAATTGAACATTCTCCTGAATCATCCTCATTGATTGGATTTCTTTTATGAGAAGTCACTCTGGGCTAATGCAAAAGGTGTTCCTGAATTAGAGTATATTCTATTAGGCAATGTTAAACTAAGTGTTGAAAATCACTTATTACAATCCGCTTTGAGCCGATCTTATTTAGACCACATATTCACCTGCCGCATTTTCGATAACAAATGAATCAAAATGATCCTTGAATCGAATCACTTATGAACACACCCCGGGGAATTCGCTCGAAAAACCATGTTTAGTACAAATGCCTCATTGCCTCTATTCAGAGCTCAAAAGTTAAATCATTTCCTGTTCTTGATTTAGCATTGATAATCAATGGTACTCGATTGCGAAACCGCTTGTTCTTCGACACAATAGCCATTCTCGATTTTTAAACAGATCCATACCGTCCATATGGGAACCTTAGGAGATTCAGGATTCAATGCCCCTCACTACAAGAACCATCGGTGCGCTTAGCTGCCAGATTTATGATGAATTACCCACGAACCAAAACCCGGAAGTCATAGCCGTCATCAGTCATGGTTTTGGCGCACCGGGTGATGATCTGGTTCCTCTAGGACCAGAGATTTTAAACAGAAATCCTGCTTTAAAAAATCGGGTTCAATTTGTTTTTCCCGCAGCCCCACTCTCACTACTGGAGATGGGAATTCCCGGTGGTCGTGCCTGGTGGATGCTGGATATCGAAGAATTGAATGCGGCTATTGCATCTGGGAAAATCCGAGACCAAAGAGCGAAGACCCCCGAGGGATTTTTAGAAGCTTCACAAAAGCTGAGTGAATTTATTATTGAACTTCAAAAGGAATCTGGCTTACCGCTCTCTCAATTTGTACTGGGAGGTTTTTCACAAGGATCAATCGTCTCAACAGAGGTGGCCTTAAACCTACCGGAACCTCCGGCCGCCTTGGTCATTTGGTCTGGTACTTTGCTATGTGAACAAAGATGGATCTCGCTGGCAGAAAAATCAAAAACGTTTCCAGTATTACAGAGCCATGGAAAACAAGACCCGATTTTGCCTTTCGACGGGGCAATCTGGTTAAAAGAGATGTTTGAACAACATCAATTCGAAATTGATTTTTCGGAATTTATGGGTCCGCATACGATTCCAGAGGTGGCGATGGAAAAATTTGGAATTCTGCTGACTGATTTGACAGGTTGAAACGGAATTAAGAACAGGTTAATCCATGGAAACTCTTTATTTGTAATGACAATCCATTGAGCCTCGTCTCGGCTCAAGACATAATACCATTTTATACCTATTTTTATTTATGCGCTTCAATTCGTGGCAATCTCGAACGAGAAGCGATTCGTCATTACTAACACTGATTCCAAATTGAACATTTGAATCAATGGAATCACAGAATGAACACATGAAATCATCTCTCTTTTCTCAATTCAATACGATCTTTTCATTGCTTTTGCTTCTGCTCCATGTGAACCAGCACGTCTTTGCTGAAGGTGTTGATGAAAGCTCTTGCGAAGTTAAGCAAATTCAGGTCGGCTTTGACGGGCTTTACAAAATTGGACGATGGGTTCCCGTTACAGTTGAGCTAACGACAACTGCCCCGATTGAATTACAGTTATCTGTGGTGTCCCTCTCTCCTGATGGAAATTCCACTGAGATACCATCGGACGTCTACCGATTTCCCGAACCCGGAACCTATCAACTCTATTCGCAATTTAAAACGGGACTAATTGATAGTCCATTAAAAATTCGCCTGCGCGATGTAGGTACTCAATCAATATTGTATGAGGCCTCCTACTCACCGCAATCATCTCAGAATCAATTTACCGGAGTCGGTTTAAAACAATCGGTCGAACTCTGGGCTCTCATCGGTGAAACTTCCGGATTTAAACCGATCGAGCCTGCCGAACTAGATTCAATTGATAAAAACCTCAACCAGTTTACGACACTGATTTCTAACCAGTCATTTTTACCAGAGACTGACTATGGCTATGACTCACTCGATTCTCTCATTGTTGATTCTGATTATACTGTCAGTGCTAAAAAAAACCGGGCCATACAGAATTGGGTCGCCAATGGGGGCCATCTCGTTCTCTGTGTGGGCCAAGACTTAGAAAAATATCAAAAAAGTGAATTTTCGAAGTGGGTTCCCGTTAAAGTCCTCGGAGAAAATAAAGTCCGTGAGTTAAGCAGTCTGGAATTATTTGCTGCTGTACGTTCACGGATTCGCGGTGTAGCCACTGCTTCTCAAATTGAAATCAATTCGGGAGAAGTATTGGCCTCTTCGCTCAATGGACCAATTCTGGTAAGAGTTCCTTTCGGTCTGGGAGTTGTCACCTTTCTCGCTTTGGATCTGAATACCAGCCCTTTAGTCAACTGGGAAGGATTAGAGAATCTCTGTGTTAAACTCGCGACTCGAAAAAAGCAGCCTGTCGCCGCAAATGAACAGGAAGCCGCGCTCGGAAAACGGCTTTCCCAAACCGGTATTTCGGAATTAGAAACACAGCTTTTTCATTCTCAGCAAAATTTTCCACAGGTGGAACGATCGTCGCACTGGTGGGTGATGAGTTTAATTCTCATCTATCTGCTACTCATTGGTCCGCTCGATTATGTTCTGGTACATCGTATTTTGAAGAAGCCACATATTACCTGGGTTACATTCCCCAGCATGGTTTTGATCGCGGCCATCTGGGGTGTAGCTACTGCCCAAAACGATAATGGTCGTTCGCTGCAGTCAACACAACTCAATCTTGTCGACTATGATGTATCTGAAGGCCAACTTCGTGGACGCTTTTATCTAAGTCTATATAGCCCTGAAACGCGTCGTTATCAGATTGATGTTCAGTCAAGCATCCCTATGCAGGATGAAAATAGTAAGCTTGTCCCAACTCAGATCTGTTGGAACGGACTACCAGAGACAACGTTTGCTGGCATGTATCGCTCTGCAGAAGGAACCATGAGCGCCCCTGCTTACGAATTTTCCCCTCAATCAAAGTCGATTGTGAACCTTCCGATCCTGAAATGGGGAACGAAAAGCCTGCTGGCGGAATGGACGCAGAAACAACCAGAATTATTCTCATCTAATCTAACGGGTAACAGTCTCAGTCGACTTTCAGGAACATTTACAAACCGATTAACTGTCCCGCTCAAAGAGTGGGTCCTTGCCTATGGTAACCGTATTTATCTGCCGCTCGTAGATCCAGAACATCTTGAAGACTCCTTTATCCCTCCCGATCAAAACTGGGATATTAACAGCCCTAACATTACTTCGCGTAATATAAAAGGATATTTGACCCGTTCTGTCTCTCGTCGATTACCTAAACAAGGACAAAATACGGCTAGTGTGGTGACAGAGCAGACCGACTATGATGCCTTTTCCAAAGATGTTTACGATATCCTCAAAATGCTTACGTTCCATGAAATGTCAGGAGGATATGGTTACACAGGACTCTCTAATATTTCAGCAGAACAATTGGATTTCAGCGAACAATTACGTTTAGGAAGAGCCGTTTTGTTTGCCAGACTGGATACACCTCTCAGTCAAACCTCACTTGATAACAAAGAACTTGATCAGACAAATCAGAGCACATATATCAGAGTTGTGATCCCTGTAACGAAATCGACAAAAATCCAATACGAATTACCTTCGTTGAAAGACGAAGATAATCCGCCGCAAGATCAGCAGGGTACACCTGCCGGGAGCGATAACAAGTGATTGAAACACGTAATTTAACAAAACGTTACGGCGACTTGATTGCCGTGAATAATATCAATCTCAATCTGGGTGAAGGCGATGTTTTTGGTTTTATTGGCCCAAACGGCTCTGGAAAAACCACCACCATGCGAATGATCGCCACACTGCTCAGCCCTGATTACGGTGAAGCATACGTTTGTGGAAAATCGATCTACACACATCCCGAAGAGATCAGACGACTCGTTGGATTCATGCCGGACTTCTTTGGTGTCTATGATGATATGACGGTGATTGAGTATCTCGAGTTCTTCGCATCCGCCTATCGAATTAAAGGGCCTCAGCGACGCAAAGTTTGTGAAGAAAAACTGGAACTGGTCGACATGTCCTTTAAACGAGATGCCATGGTCAACCAGCTTTCCCGTGGTCAAACCCAACGCATTGGACTGGCACGTGTCCTGTTACATGAACCACAGGTTCTTTTGCTCGACGAGCCGGCCAGTGGGCTTGACCCGCGTGCTCGTATCGAAATTCGGAACTTGTTGAAACGCCTGGGAGAATTAAAGAAAACGGTGATCGTTTCAAGTCACATTCTCCCTGAGCTGGCAGACGTCTGCACCCGTGTGGGAATGATTGAAAAAGGAAATTTGATCGTCGACGACAACGTCGAAGAAGTCATGAAAAAAGCAAGGCAACGGATCTTATTACACGTAGCTGTCACCGAAAACACCGACAAAGCGGCAGCCCTGCTCGAAGCACATGAGCTCGTTTCCAACATTGACATCCAAAATAATGTCATGCTGATGACTCTCCAAAACGACGTTCAGGACTACACCTTTATCCCTACGCTGTTAATTAATGAAGGATTCAAGCTTTGTTTATTCCACGAAGAAGAAATCAACCTTGAAACCGCATTCATGGAATTAACCAAGGGTCTGGTACAGTAGTTCGATCTTCGTTTTATTTCTTTTTCTTTGCGGCAGCTCTTTTTGCTTTACGTTCTGCTTCTTCTTTTTTTTCTGCTGCTCTGACCTCTGCTTCCGGTTTGCGTTTCTGCTGCAACAACCATTCATAGACTTTCGGATTGTTATATGTTTCGGTCCAGGAATCGTGTCCAGCCTCCGGATAGACAGTGAAAGTGACATCCGCTTTTGCTTTTTTCAGTACATCGACCAATGCTTGCGAGCGATCAAGGGGCACGGCCGAGTCTTTGGCGCCATGAAAGACCCAAATGGGAACATGCTTGACTTTTTTGACCCAAAATTTTTCGCCACCACCACAAATGGGAACCAGCGCTGCAAACCGGTAAGGAGTATAAGCAGCCAACGCCCAGGTCCCAAAACCTCCCATAGATAAGCCTGAGACATAGATGCGATCTTTATCGACATTATATTTCTTTTCGACCTCGTTCAATAACGCCGTTAATTCAACCGGCTGCCAAAGTTGTTCTTTAGGGCATTGAGGGGAGACAACAATGAAGGGAAACTGCTTACCATTTTTAACCAGCTTTGGAGGACCATGAATGGTCACCAGATCAAGATCAGCTCCTCGTTCCCCCGCTCCATGCAAAAATAGTAGCAGAGGCCACTTTTCCTTTTGCTCATAATCTTTGGGTAAATAAACCAGGTAGTTCATTTGGACCGGAATGGTTGTATTGAGTTCAGCTGCCTGCTGTTTCCCGGATTGCTCATTTTCCTCCGCTTGAGCGACCGGCATGCAAACAAAAACAAATAAGATCACTGTCACTGGTATCAACTGATGCAACATCTATTATGTTCTCCTGTCATTTTTAATGTGACCTCTGATAATATGCGTAAAATAGAACATGAGCATGACAGACTAAAAACAAGACTTCAAGTTAACCAGTTCATCTTAATATAAAACATACATACACTAACTGAGTCCCGGGCGAGGATAAATTACATAATACAGAAAAGCAAGCATAGAAATCAGAGATCGGATTCCCCTGTATTCCAGTCTCTTACCGCTGATCAGTACCAGAATGCTCTTCTGCCATTTTTTGATTTTTGATAGGATCCTGCCCTCCATTCTCTCTGTCTCTCCTATCATTTCTTTCTCTGTCTTTACTTTTACTCCTCAAATGCAGTCTGGCCTTCATAGCAGAAACTGTTTGTCAGAACGACCAGTCATACATCAGCGTCTCTATGCATGTCTGATTTTGACTGGGTTATTAAGCTGCTGCGCACTGCTTTCAGGTTGTCAAAAGAATCTGCTCCGAAATGTCCAAAAGACATATGCCTCAATACTCAAGAAAGAAACAAAGAAAATACCAAAGGAACTGGAAGGACTCCATGCTTATTTGTCTCAGGATTTATGGGTCCGAAATGATCATTGGTCTGCATTTAAAGAATGGAAAACTCAACAGGACAAAATTTCTGATACCCCTGTTTCATCAATGGGTGTGCAGCGCTGGATGTTTGGACCATTAGAAAAACAAAAAGTGATCTCTGAACCCATCAAAAAAGAGACTCCCGTCGCATCCCAGGAGACAGTAGATCTTTCGTCTCAAGAAGAAAATAAAACCACTCAGAATTCTCAGCCAGAACCAAATCAACTCCGTGAAAATGAACCAGTAGATCCTGAATATTGGTCAGTGAATATGTTACAAGATTTTTTCACCAGAACGAGCTCCCCAACTTCAACAGATGATTCGGCATCGGTTCGACCTCAAGGAAAATTCGCGGCATTAAAAGCAATTTCAGAATGGAATTCTCCAGCAGGCTGGAACGCTGCTATCCTTTGGGGGACTCTTGAACCAGCAACCGCTTTAAAGACACTTCCGATTTTAGAAAAAGTCATATTTGATGCGCCAACTCGTGCAGTCAATGTACCACAAAATAATCCTGACAAAAAGATTGTAAATCTCGAGAGAAGAGTGGAAGGTAATTTCCCAAATCAAAAAACAGGAAAAAGCAAATCAGAGCCTGAATTACCTCCTCTTTCTCCAGCAATGAAGCATGCTGCCATCAATGCAATGTGCCTTGTCCTCTCTCAAGCCGACGCGATTCCCTTCAAGACCAAAAACAGATTGACGCAGTTATTAGAAAGACCTGACATTTCTATCGAACTGCGTGGTGAATTATACCGTGGGTTAGCTCGTTTTGTTCCCCCCGCCAAAATTCCAACCTTGAACCAGGCTTTTGACATCGGTGATAACACAACACTTCCTCCTAAAATTTTACGACGGTCTGCCTTGGATGCCTGTATCATTCACGGACTGTGGTATTACGCAAAGCAGGATCAATTCTCACATCCAGGCTATTCATTGGAGAAATATTCAGATTTCAAAACAACAGTCTGGCCTGAAAATATGATGCAGGTTCGTTGGGATTCTGACCCAACCATGCGTTGGAATTTTGGTTTTTGGGTCGCTTTGGTACATCACCCTGACGCTATCACAATACTCACGTCCCAGCTCAGAGACGCCGACTTAAAAGTTCAAAATAAAGCGATTGAATTCATGGGAATCCTGGGAACCGAAACTGCATTGGAACTTCTTAAACAACAGTCAAAGCGTCTCCAGGAAAGTTCTCGCATCTCAGCCGCAATTGGCCTTACTCCCTGGGGAGCACACTATCTGGCACCACTTATCGGTGATAAATCTTCGTCAGTTCGCCGTGCCGTAGCGAAAGGACTAGGCCAAACTGATTCACCTGAAGCCGCATTATTACTTCGTTCCTTAATGAGAGATCGTAGCTCAGAAGTTCAACTGGCCGTTGTTCAATCGATCTCACACTGGCCTGATGAACTCGCCATTCCACTACTACTCGAAGGAATTCAAGAAGGTGTCTATAAAACTCGAAGAGACAGTGTGCTACAATTGACCGATCGCATCGGCTCCAGCGGTGCGATATCAATTGAAGCTCCCCGATCTGAACGAATTGTTGCTGTCAGAGAACTGATACAAACAGAAAAACTTCCCGGGGGCTTATGGGACCAACTCATAAAACAGGGCTTACAAGACCCTCGTGAGCAAGATAAGCGCCGAATCGCAGAAATCCAATCTTACTTCCAGGATATTCTTAATCACCCCCGTCAATCGGCAGAATACCATCAGGCTTATCAGGAGCTTTTGAGCATTTCGGCAGAAGAACTCAGTATTCTGGAAAAAATGGTTTTGGAAACCTCGATTCAAATACCAAAAGAAATTTACAGCGATCTGCTGCCTCAGTTAAATCCCAGCTATGTTGCTTTGAATCGCCTAGCGAGCGTTCATCTTTCAGATCGCCGCAAAGCAGCTCAACAACTTTTACAAAATTCACAGCATGTGTCTTTAAGTCCGATCATTGTAAAACGCCTTCGTAAAATAATGGCTCAAGAACAAGATAGGCTGGTCTGGCGAATTGTGATGTCATCGATTGCCAAAGACAATTATGAAGAAGCTGCCCAACTCGCCTTGCTGGCTATCAATCATAATTGGCCCGATATTCGGATTCTGGGCTGCGAATACTTTGGAACATACGGATTACCTCAATATGCAATCTGGTTATTACCGCTGTTAAATGATAAGAATGAATCCGTTCAACTTACTGCTATCAATGCAATCGGTCAGTGCCATAATCCAATTGCAATCACAGGCACTCAAAATTCCTCGCCAGAACATGGTCCTGGGCCTTCTTTACGTTCACTACTGACACACTCAAATCAGAGAATCCGTTTTCAGACAGTTGTCGCTTTGAGCCGCTTAGGTAATGTTCAAGGTATGCAGGAACTGGTACGGCTTTCCAATCATACTCTCATTTCAATGCGCACTGATGCAATTAGAGAAATGGGAAACTCGCGCCAAACTCGCTTTGTCGAACCGCTCATCCAATCAGCTTGGACAGAACGCAATCATATCGTTATGAAAGAAATTCTCATCAGCCTTGAAAAGCTGGTTCCTCCTTCTGAGCAACCAGCAGAGCTGAGTTCTTCAAAAAAACATTCAGAACAAGCCGAAATTTGGATGAATTGGTGGCAATCTCAGCACTCTCAATCAGCTTCCCGCCTGTTTACAGGCCGTTAAGTATGAATTCTTGGTTTTGAGGTCCCGAAAGACTGTTCTCATTTCCTGCTTCACAGTATTATGGAACAGAATGCTAGATTTCTATTTGCAAAGAATGCTTTAAATCATTGCGGAACAACCAAATGTCTAATTACCACGACGACTTTCAATTGGAATGGCATGGAAATACAGTTGTCATCATTCCAGCAAGTAATGTCGAATCCATGAGTTGGGATCTGATTGAACAGGCAGCTGATATTGTAATGTCTCCTCTGCAGGAAGTTGAAATTCCGATGGTGGTATTTGATCTGAGTGATGTCAGCTACTTTGGTTCCGTATTTTTGGCACTCTTGTTACGTTGCCATAAACACGTCAGAAGTAGAGGTGGTGAGCTTGTATTATGTGGTGCGAGCAAAATGGCAAACGAGCTATTGAGAATTACCGCACTCGACACTCTTTGGGCAATTTATGAAACCAGAGATGAAGCTCTGGACGCCCTGATGGGGTAAATCAATCACACAAAGAGTCATCTCGACCAGTTATGTTAAAGGATTAATGAATCATGTCGAGGAAGTATCGAAAAACACGACCTGAAGTCTCCGAATCAGACGTGTTGCCCACAGAGCATAGTTCGGAGCTCTATGCGCATGAGTCAATCATCGCCACCATCAAAGAGACGGCAGATAAATTAAAACAGGATCAGGCAACCCGTGGTGATCTCAAAATACTTGATCGTGCGCTGAAAGAGCTAAGATACGCGTTCAAGGTATTCACTCCTTATCGCAAGCAGCGTAAAGTGACAGTCTTTGGTTCTGCACGAACGCTACCTGACGATCCCGCTTACCAGCAGGCACTTCAATTCGGCCGCCGAATGGCTGAAGAAAAATGGATGACGGTCACCGGCGCAGGCCCTGGAATCATGGAAGCAGCCCATGTCGGTGCAGGCACAGATATGTCCATGGGTGTCAATATTATGCTCCCCTTCGAGCAGGAGCCCAACTATGTCATTCACAAAGACGAGAAGCTGGTTAACTTAAATTATTTCTTCACACGAAAACTATTGTTTGTGAAAGAAGTTCATGCAATCGTCTGTTGTGCCGGTGGGTTTGGAACACTGGATGAAGCATTCGAAACATTGACCTTAGTCCAAACCGGCAAACGCGACCCAATGCCAATTGTGCTGTTGGATACTCCCGGTGATACTTACTGGAAAGATTGGGAAGCATTTATCAAAAACAATCTCCTCAAGCAGGAACTGATTTCAGAAGAAGATTTATCCCTCTTTTATATTACTGATAACCTTGAAGATGCAGTCGATGAGATTATCGGTTTTTATAGTGTTTATAACAGTATGCGCTATGTGAGCGGTCGCTTAGTGCTACGTTTGCATGTTGAACCGAGCAATGAATTTATCGAAAAACTGAATGATGAATTCAAAGATATACTAGCCTCAGGTATCATCTCTAAAGTCGATGCACACGAGTTGGAAAAAGACGATTCTCACTTGACTGACTTGCCACGTATTTCCCTGATTTTCAATCGAAAGAATCTGGGAAGACTTCGGCAAATGATCGACCGCATCAACACAGAACTGTCGCCCCAACTTGCAAACGAAGCAGAGTAAGCATCAGTCGTTACTTAACATGCTTTTGAATTCATCTTCGTTCTTCAAAATCTCCTGTAGTTTGGCCATCGAACGACTGACCATCACACGAACAGCGACATCTGTTTTGTTCAAATGAGTCGCGATCTCTTTTGTGGGAAGTCCTTCGACATACTTGAGACGAATTGCCTCTCGATTCTCTTCTGCTAACGACTCCAGCGCCACAAGCAATTTCATTTCCTTTGCACCACGCGAGAATGCCTGGCTGGGACTGGTGATACTGGCAATCAGTAAATCCATGAACCCTTGGTTCTCACCATCACTGGCTGACTGTTGTTTGACCTCGCGACCAGCAGCCCGTTTTTGTGCCTGGAAATATTTCCGATGGTTATCGATAATTTTTTGATCAGCAAGATGACAGAGCCAGCCAAACGGTGGCTTATGTTCAAAATCCATTTTGGATAAGGATTGAACAGCACTCAGGGAAACTTCCTGTAGAATATCTGCTGCTTCTACTTTACTTTTCAGCCCATCACTCATGTTTTTATTAATAAATGCCATCAGAGGATCTCGATGCATTTCCATGAACTTCAGTAAAGCCGGCTCATTCCCCTCTTTTATCTGGTTAATCAGAACTTCGATATCAGTCGTCATAAGTATCTCATACTTCCTGCAATAAGCCGACAAAGTCCGAGAAGCGTACTACTTTCCACACTGTTGTTGATCGATTACTATACTACATAAATGTGTGGAACGTTTTTCTCTTTATACCATCGTCAAAACAAGCCAGCTACTGAAACAGTCACGATATTTTTAGTCGGATTGTCATTCTCCCTCTCAGGAGCTTACTGTTGTCTGAACCTTTGCATCAACTGGATTCATTAGATAGTCTGAGCGCTCTCTCTGCATTGACTGAAGTGATGGAACAGTTTGTAAATGACTGGGAAACACAACAAGCGCCTCCGGAAATCAAGCAGTATCAGCATAACAATGAAACACTTAGCCGTTTCCTGTTAATTGAACTCATTAAAATTGATCTGGAATTTCGTTGGGAACGATTTAACTTTCCCAAGCGCATCAAGGAATATCTCGACGAATTCCCCATGCTGCTCGAAGACACGCTCCCTGTAGATCTACTGTATGAAGAATTTCACCTGCTTCGTCAAAATGGTTTTGAAGTGGATCCTGCTGACTATCTCAGTTTATTTCCCACTGTCAGCCCCCAACTGGAACAGCTATTTGACTTGAATCATGCTTATGTCACCACAAAAATCATCAATCAGTCCCCGCCACAAGCGTTCCACCACTTTCAGCCAGGACACACCGTCGATGATTTTGAGCTTCTGACATTGTTAGGTAAAGGTGCATTCGCGAAAGTATATCAGGCACGTCAAACTTCGATGCAACGTATCGTCGCGTTGAAAATTTCAGAAGATTCCAGTAGCGAACCACAAACACTGGCTCAATTAGATCATGATAATATCGTACGAGTATTCGATCAGCGCATCATGCCTGACAAAAAAATTCGTTTGCTGTATATGCAATACCTTCCCGGAGGAACGTTGCAGTCAGTGGTTGAGATCATTCGAAAAACAGCACCCGCAGAACGCTCAGGAAAAATATTGGTTTCCGCGGTGAACCAATCTCTGGAGTTACGTGGGGAATCTCGGCCTTCCGAGTCTTTAATTTATCAAAAGATAAACTCCCTCACATGGCCGGAAACGATTTGCTGGTTGGGAATTCGTCTGGCAAACGCATTGAATTATGCACATAAGAAAGGGGTTTTGCACCGTGATATCAAACCAGCAAATGTACTGCTGACAGCGGAAGGCATTCCCAAACTGGCCGACTTTAATATCAGCTTCAGTTCTGCCGTCACAGGTACCACACCTGCTGCTTATTTTGGGGGAAGTCTAGCGTATATGTCCCCAGAACAATTGGAAGCTTACGACCCCACACATCAACGGCTGCCGGAAAGTCTTGACGAGAAAAGTGACATTTACTCCCTTGGCTTAGTACTCTGGGAATTATTAGCGGGAGTTCGTGCCTTTCAAGATCTTCCAGTCAGTTCAGGCTGGTCGACACTCTTAAAACAGATGATTTCACAACGCAAGACAGGCGCTTCATTGAAAGCTAGTCCACAACACCTGCCTCCCGACTGCCCCGAGCATCTGGTCACTGTGCTTCAAAAATGCCTAGCTCCCGAACCTGAAGAACGCTGGACGTCCGGAGCAAATCTGGCGAACCAGTTGGAATTGTGCCTCAATCCCCGAGCACAGCAGATTTTATTTCCCCCGTCCACAAGTTGGTTCTCACACCTGAAAGGTTGGGAAGTTCCCATTGTGATCTTAATTGTTTTGATCCCTAATTTTTTCGCGGGCCTGTTCAATTTCTTCCACAATCAAAAGCATATCGTTGAACATTTAAAGAACTCACAAGAGGCGTTCTGGCAAATTCAAACGGTCATCAATCTCATTGCTTATCCATTGGGGCTCAGCCTGATTGGTTGGCTGACCTGGACGACACTCCGATTTCGTCATGGGGAAACATCTGAGAACCATAAAGAAAAACGGCATACCAAACTCATTCAAAAGCGGTGTCTACGACTGGGACATTATGCTGCACTCATCTGCACGACAGAATGGATCATCGCGGGGATCGCGTATCCCATCAGTATGCACTATGCCATTGGCGCATTGCCAGCTTCTGCCTACGCACATTTCCTGGGTTCACTCTTACTGTGTGGTCTCATCGCTGCCAGCTATCCTTTTTTTGGAATCACCTATCTCAGCCTGCACGCAATATATCCTCGCTTGCTTAAGGAAAATGATTTCAGTCAGCAGGCACCAGATACGTTCAAACAGATGAAACGTCTGACCTGGGTTTATTTGATTATGGCATTCCTCGTCCCCATGCTCAGTATCGCTTCACTGGCGATGATCAATCTGGATGATAAAATTGCAATTGGTATTTTAACTGTGGCTGGAACTCTTGGTGCAGTCAGCATTTTGCGCGTTTTTCAAGTACTTCAGGCTGATTTTGATTCCCTTAGCGCACTTTATTCTAAGAACCGCCACACAAACCAGTGATCATTTGATTCATGTTTTTTCAATAAAACGTTGTAACAAATTTTAAGCGTTCCCGCTTGGTGGAGTGTGAGACAACAAACTCAACTCTAACCAATCATAAACTAAGGGAACGGAACGATGAAATTTGCAACAACTCTCTTCACATGTGTTGTGGTCACCTTACTCACAATCACAGAAGACGCTTCAGCCGGAAATCGCTCTTCAAAAAAGTCTTTTGGACGATCATCAGGTCGGTCATTCAGTAATCGCAGTTCCCAAAACAAAGGCAACCGCAGCCGCTCATTTTCTTCACACCAAAACCGAAATACATCCATGAAGAAATTCAGCACCAGGCAAAAATTCCATGCCCCACAGACAAAAAAGTTTACTCCCAAATATAATTACCAATCCCAATTCAAAAAGGTGACTCCAAAAAACTCAAACTTCAAAGGTTTTCACAAAACCACGAACCATAAGTTTACAAAAGATATTAAATTTCCTTCGTCACAAAATAATATGAAAAGACCGTTCGTAAAAAGACCAATCACAAATCAGAAAAAAGACTTTTCAAAAATTGGTAAAGTAAATACGAAACATCCTTTCAAACCACAACATAAACCAGATCTGCATCACAATAAGCACATCAAACACAAGAATTTTTTCCATGGTCACCATGGTCATCACATAGGACATCATCATGGCCACAACCTCTGGCATCGTCCCTGGTGTCACATCAACGTCCGTCCCTGGTGTCCACCAGTTTGCCGGCCCTGGTATCCTGTTATTTGTGAAGACCCCATTATTGTTCCTTGTCAAATCATCTCTTGTGAGCCAGTTTTCATTAACCAAATTGGGGTAGCAGTTGTCGCAGCACCAGCCAACACAGAAAAAGCTCAACCTGAACGTCTTGCCTTAGTTGCCGGCCAACAATTTCAATTAACAGCCCAGGGATTAGGAAATGAACAAGGGATGGTTATTATTGAAATCAACGAAATGGGTTTGCCCGCTAAAATTGAAAAATGGGAAGATACGAAACTCGGTTTCCAGACTCCTCAAATCGGATTAGGAAAGGCGACTGAAGCCAAGATGCACATTATGAATAAAAAAGGCCAGTTACTGGCAACACTCGACGTTGATCTCCTGCCCGAACAGGGATCAAAAGGAAATCAGGTCGTCGCGAATTAGTTGATGCGGAACTGAATCGACGCCTTATATCGAAAAAAAAAGCCTCCGAAATATTCGGAGGCTTTTTTTATATAGTAGCGGTCAGCATGGGAAATGGATTTTATTGTTTCAAACAGGAAAAAATTTGGCCTCCATGATAACCTGCTCGATCAGATAACTGTTCTTCCAGTCTGAGCAATTGATTATACTTCGCCAGTCTTTCACTCCGCCCGACCGACCCCACTTTGAGCTGCCCCGCCCCTGTTGCCACAACGAGATCGGCAATCGTCGTATCTTCTGTTTCACCACTACGAGCAGAAACAACAGGCCAATACCCATGATCAATAGACATTTTTAATGTTTCCAGAGTTTCAGAAAGCGTTCCTATCTGATTCAGTTTGATTAAAACACTGTTCGCCGTCTGAGTGTCAATCCCTTGCTGCAAACGTCGATGATTGGTGACAAAAAAATCATCACCAATTAATTGCACGCGATGTCCCAATCGTTCAGTCAGTTTTTTCCAGCCTTCCCAGTCATCTTCCGCTAAACCATCCTCAATGCTGATAATCGGATACGTATCGACCCACCGCTCTAGCAAATCGATCACGTCATCTGCCGAGAGTGCCTCGTCTCCCGTTGCATTTAAATGGTAGGTTCCTGTTTCGGAATCGTAAAAGTGAGTACTGGCGACATCCAATCCAATAGCGACATCTTCACCAGGATTCAATCCTGCAGATTCAATGGCTGCTACAACAAACTTGACCGCTTCACTATTACTGCTTAGCTTGGGACCGTAACCACCTTCATCTCCAATCAATGATCCTTCGTGCCCTGTTTTATTCAATATCTGACCAAGTCGACGGTAGATCGTCACAATCCACTCAAACGCCTGCCGATATGAAGTCGCTCCTACGGGCAGGATCAGGAAATCTTGAAAATCGAGATTACGCCCTGCATGAAGTCCACCTGAAATCATATTGACCATGGGTAGTGGGAGTAACATTGACTGTGCTAATAAAGAGGTTCGTTGGTCCTGACTGGCCTCTTTATCAGAAACATAGTCAGACCAGATTTCAGCAAAACGCTCAACGGGGCTCTGCTGTTGCGATTCCGCAGCTGCATAGGCGGCTGCCAGGGAGGCTCCTAAGATCGCATTAGCTCCCAACCGCGATTTGTTCTCGGTACCGTCCAGTTCACACAGCTTTGAATCGATCTCGCGTTGGTCGGCGGCATCCTGACCAATTAATGCCTCTGCAATCTCGCCACGGACGTTTTCAACCGCCTGAGTGACTCCCAATCCATCGAAACGCTCTAAATCCTGATCACGCAACTCAACCGCTTCAAATTTTCCTGTACTGGCCCCACTGGGAACAATGGCTCTGCCAGAGCGAGAGTTCGCGCAACAGATTTCTACTTCTACCGTGGGATTTCCACGACTATCAAAAACTTCTCGCGCCTGCACATATTCTATTTGCGTCATGACAGATCACTCTCCTGACTGCCGTTGCTAATGTAATGGTTAATGAATCTAAGTGACTCGACCGACTCATCTAATAAGATAACAGGAAATCACTTAACCGTCACCCGATTGGTGTTCACGAATTCAACATCTCAGTTAATCGTGAAACAGCTTTTTGTAATGAATCGGGCGGATCCAGAATCAAAGAAAGAGCGAAAGAACGAACCTGGTCTTGTTGATCAGACTCGGTGAGATAATCGACCGTACTTTTACCATCGACCCGCGATAACATACACGCTGCCAAATGACGAATCGTGCGGCTTCCCAATTCCTGCTCTTCCATTTTGGTTGCCTCTCTAACATCAGGCAGAGACAACTGAGCCCCGTGCTTAACATACTGCTCCCAGAAACCTTCAGCCAGTTGAATACAATGATTTCCCTGTTCTTGATGAAAAATCGCTTTCAGTAACAGATGACTGAGAAAAAAACCAAGGTCAAACGCGGGATCACCAAAATGAGCAGTCTCAAAATCGACTAAATGAATGCCTTGCTCAGTGATCAAAATATTCTTAGGACTGAAATCTGCCAACACAAGACAGACTTGATTGCCAGTCATCTCCTTGATTAAATCTTCAATCCAGGGTCTGATTTCCGGGTGCGATTTCACGATATAGCGATAAAATGGATCAATTCTCAGTTGATCAAATACCTTTTGATCCCCCCAGCGCGTTTGATATTCTTCATTCATAAAACTTTTACGATGAATGGCACTTAAATAGCTTCCCAAATCATGTGCTATTTTCTGATCAAATTTACCATCTAATAAGTCTGCTTTCCAAACTTGATGCTGGGGATCGATTGCCTGCATGGCAAACAGATAGTTCTCTCGATCTTCAAACAGAATACGTGGCACAACTCCTTCTGGTAGCAGGTTCTGTAACTCTTGCATGACTTCCAACTCCCGCCAGATTCGGTCGAGTTCACTAAACCACTGTGCCTGCGTGCGAAGTTGTTCTCGCGACTGTTTGATCACAAAGTCTTCCGAGTCATCCCTATATATACGAATGACTATATTAGAAACCCCCCATGCCAGCGCTTCTGCAGATGCCGTTTCATCAGACTTGAGATGTTGATGGGCCTTTAAATACTCAACAGCATTCTCTGCATTGATTTCCTGGAACATACATCCTTCCTGGCAATTCAAAGTGAATTCGCGTTAACAATCATTAACATTTTCAGGGGTTTAGGAGATCTCTAATGCCAAAATCTCCGGTTTGCAAGAACGAATTACTCGAAATTATTACGAACCCGCTAATACTCTGCCACTGATATGTGCCACATAATCCGCACAATCTGGCCCCTCTCATCATTTACCTGACCGGTTTCACATAAACAGCCCTCAAGCTGACTTGTGAAAAAGTTCGTTTCCAAGCAACTTTTTATTGCCAGGACTGTTTTATATGCTGTAAGATGTAGATGACGGGATAGTTGGGAAAAATGACTGCTCCCGTAAGAACGATGAATTCTATTCTTACACCACACTTGGGTGGTATTCTCTAAGTGAACCACAGGAACAATTTCTATGTTGTCCAGAAATCTCACGTCCCGATGCATGATGTTTCTTTCCGTTGGCTGCCTGGCACTCTGCCTGAGCACAAATCTCGAAGCGGCAAAGAAGTCCATTCGACCTCAAAAATACAATCCCTCTGCAGAGAAGATTGATGACATTTTCACCGCTATGGAAGACGGTACGGTCGATGTCAAGATCGTAGCCAAAAACTCAAAAGGTGGAAACGTTTTGATTACGAACAACAATTCGAAACCACTTAATGTAAAACTTCCTGAAACATTCCTCGCCGTTCAAGTCCTCAAGCAAGGTGCCTTGGGTGGTGGTCTGGGTGGCGGAGGACTCGGCGGTGGACTTGGTGGTCAAGGTCAAGGCGGTGGTGCTCAAACAGCCGGCGGTGGTGCTGGCGGTGGATTAGGTGGTGGTCTTGGAGGGGGTGGTTTAGGAGCCGGCGGTGGTGCTGCTGGTGGAGGTTTCTTCTCAATTCCACCTGAAAAAACAGTTTATGTCCCATACACATCTGTTTGCCTGGAGCATGGTAAAGCAGAACCTGCTCCGCGTATGAAGTATCGTATGGTCAAAACAGAAGATATGGTTAAAGATCCTGCACTGCAAGAACTTCTCAAGTTTGTCGCTACAGGTCGGGTCAATCAACAAGCAGGACAGGCAGCAGCCTGGCATTTGGCCGATAAAATGAGCTGGCAAGAACTTGCATCTAAATCAGTGAAACACCTGGGTGGCTCTCCTGCCACTCCCTACTTCAAGCCAAATGAAATTCAATTTGCAGCTCAATTAGTAGGCATGGCACAGGAACGAGCACGGAATCGAACAGAGACCGCCGATAATTCAAAAGAAAAGACCAAAACCAGAAGTGAAACAGCACGCAGCTTTTCACCTTAAATCAATATTTGCAAAACATACTGAAAAATTTGAATCAAGGCTCAGTAAACCGAGCCTTGATTTTTTTTGCGCGCAGCTCTATCTCTCACCTCCAAACTGAGGTATTTTGAATGGAAGATTCAGAAAAAACCTCAGTTATTACCGGAGCAAAGTATCATGAAAACAAACTTGAGAAGCATCATCTGTATAACCTTCGTTTTACTTTTCTCTCTACTCTGCATGTTTTCTGTTCAAGCAGAAGAAAGCGATTCATTACGCATCATTTGCTTCGGAGCACATCCCGACGATGCAGAATATAAAGATGGAGGGACTGCTGCCCTGTGGGCACAACAAGGACACAAGGTAAAACTGGTCTCTGTCACGAACGGGGATATTGGTCACTTTGAAATGGCTGGCGGGACACTTGCGCAAAGAAGGGCCGCTGAGGTCAAAGCAGCGGGTAAAATTCTTGGAGTTGAAACAGAAGTTCTCGATATTCATGACGGTGAATTGCTGCCTACACTGGAAAATCGAAAAAAAATAGTGCGATTGATTCGTGAATGGAAAGCTGATCTCGTCATCTCACATCGCCCCTGGGACTACCATCCAGATCATCGTTATGTTGGCGTGCTGGTTCAGGATGCCGCATTCATGGTTACGGTCCCTTATTTCTGCCCGAATGTTCCACATTTGAAAAAAAATCCAGTTTTTATGTATTCCAGCGACCGCTTTCAAAAACCCTACCCCTTCCGACCGAATGTGGTTGTTGCCATCGACAACGTATTTGACCAGAAACTCAAAGCAGTCGCACAACTGGTTTCACAATCCCTGGAAGGTGGTGCTGGAGGAAGCTCGGAACGTGCTGCTAAAGTTCCTCCTGCTAATCCACCGGAGTTAAGAATCGAACACCTTCGCCCCTCGTGGGTACGCAGACAATCTTCTGAAGCAAACAAATATCGAACTGAACTAATTGCTATTTATGGAGAAGAAATTGGGAAGAAGATCAAATATGCTGAAGCCTTCGAATTATGCGAGTATGGTTCACGTCCCAACAGGAAAGCACTTTTAAAACTGTTCCCCATACAAGCATCAATTCCACATTCCACAAAGAAATAGATTCTCAAATCGATCTCTCAGCTAAACCACTACTACCAACAGACCTTTAGAGACGGCTCTGGCTCCCCTCTAAAGGTTTTTTTGATTCTGGTCTAGTCAAACGCAATCAAGAAGTAAAGAATTGACAAAGATAGTATTCGCAGTTTAGTATATCAATTACAGTGATCATAAAGGGGACTTACCTGTTCTCCCATGTTACGATGGCGTAACATTGGCCTTCCAGAGACGCACCCAGATCGTTGAATTGCCTGATCATATGAGGCAAAACATGAAGTGTCCTGCAACCCATTTCACTGCCTGGATAATCGTTGCTTTTTATGTCGTATGCCAAATGTCGTTTGTCTGCGCGAAAGACACCATTACCGATTCTCACAAGCCTGATTATCTCAAACAAATCAAACCGCTCTTTCAAGCCAAATGTTATTCTTGCCATGGGCGAGAAAAACAGGAAGGTGGTTTTCGACTCGATCTCAAAAGCCGTGCGCTGGAAGGGGGTGACAGCGGAATTGCGATCATCCCTGGTCAAACTGAAAAGAGTGAACTCTATCACCGCATTTCAGGAACGGGTGATGGCGATAAAATGCCCCCCGAAGGTGAAGGAACCCCTCTCTCTAAAGCAGAACTGGCACTGGTCAAACGTTGGATTGAAACAGGCGCAAAGTGGCCAGATTCTGCTGATCAAAATGAAAAACTTCCCGGCTCAGATCATTGGGCGTTCCAACCCATTCAATCAAATCCGCTTCCCCAGGTTCAGCTCAACTCCTGGGTCAAAAATGGCATCGACGCATTCATCCTGCAAAAACTGGAACAGGAAAAAGTACTTCCTTCTGAAGAAGCTGACCGCAGCACTCTCATTCGAAGAGTCTACCTGGACTTAATTGGCTTGCCTCCCTCGATCAAAGAGTACGAGAAATGGACCACAAATACAGATCCAAACTGGTATGAAAAACTAGTTGACCATTTACTCGCCTCCCGGCACTATGGTGAACGCTGGGGGAGACACTGGCTCGATTTAGCTCGTTATGCGGATAGTGACGGATTTGAGAAAGACAGTAAACGACCGCATGCCTGGCGCTGGAGAACCTGGGTCATCAATGCGTTAAATGAAGATCTGCCCTTTGATCAATTTTCGATTGAACAACTCGCCGGTGATTTATTGCCCAACCCCACGACTGATCAACTGGTGGCAACCGGATTCCATAGAAATACTCTCATTAACCGTGAAGGCGGGACCGATCCGGAAGAAGACCGCGTCAAGCGAACCGTCGACCGCACGAATACACTGGGATCAGTCTGGCTGGGAATCACTGTGGGATGTGGACAATGTCACACCCATAAGTACGACCCTCTCACTCAACGCGAATATTATCGGCTGTACGCCTTCTTCAATTCTTTGACTGAACCGAATATCGGTGCTCCCCTGCCTGAAGAACGTGCCGCCTACGAAAAGGCAAATCAAGTTTATCAAAAAGACCATGGCCCACTTGTCAAAGCGATTCAGGGCTATGAACAAACTAATCTGAATCAATCACTGATCAAATGGGAACAGCAAAATCCCGAGAAAAAGGCAATCTGGACCATTCTGAAACCCGAGTCAGTCCATGCCAAACAAAATACAACCCTCAAGATCCTGCCCGATCGTTCTATATTGGCGGGAGGACATAACCCGGGACGCGCAGAAATTTATACGATCACTTTCAAGACTAACCTGAAAAACATCAACGGAATCCGCCTTGAAGTATTACCAGATCCCAGCCTTCCGAAAAATGGTCCCGGACGTAGCCCTTCCGGAGATTTCGAACTGACAATGCTCACAGTGAAAGCTGCGGACCTGGAATCTCCCCAAACAACGACAGAAGTTCCTCTCCAAAAAGCTCAGGCCAGTTTTGAGATGGCGGGATATAAAGTTGACCGTGTCATTAACAACAGCCCCCATACCGGATGGTCGATTAGTCCACAGCTGGGAAAGAAACAGATCGCAACCTTTGAAACCAAAACTGCCTTTGGTTCTGAGAAAGGTACGCTCGTTACCGTTTCACTTCAGCACTCAACCACGCGAAAACTGTATCATAACCTGGGGCGATTTCGACTGTCACTGACTACCGGATCCAAACCATTGCCCCTGACAGGTATGACGGATATGATCGTTGATACGCTAAACACACCTCGTAATCAACGAACTGCTTCTCAACAACAGGAACTTCTGGAATACTACCGTACAATAGATCCTCAGCTTAAAAAGCTGAAAGATGCCGAACTCGCCCACAGAAAAAAAGCACCCAAGAATCCGGCTGAAACAACAAAAGCTCAGGTCGTGAGCCACCTCAAGGTCCCTCGCAAAACACATCTTATGGTTCGTGGTGATTTTCTAAACCCGGCTGACGAAGTTCAGCCAAACACACCCGCAGTCCTGCCACCGCTGAACATTCAAAAACCAAATCGTCTTGATCTCGCGCGGTGGTTATTCAGCCCCCAAAATCCGTTAACGGCGCGGGTCACCGTGAATCGTATTTGGAACCATTATTTTGGACGCGGCATCGTGTCTACTCTTGATGATTTTGGTACACAGGGTGAACCTCCTTCTCATCCAGAACTTCTGGATTGGCTTGCAACGCAATTCCGTGAAAATAGCTGGAGTTTGAAACAGCTCCATAAATTAATTGTCACATCAGCCACGTATCGCCAGTCTTCAAACAGTAGACCAGAGCTGGCAGAACGCAATCCGTACAATACCTGGTTGTCTCATCAAAACCGTCTACGCGTTGAAGCTGAGATCGTCCGTGATCAGGCGCTTGCCGTCAGTGGATTGTTGAAACATAAGATCGGAGGCCGCAGTGTGAATCCCCCCCAACCTGATGGTGTTGCCAGCCTGGGATACGCGAATTCAGTCAAATGGCCTACCAGCAAAGGGGATGATCGCTACCGGCGAGGATTATACACGTTTTTCCAAAGAACGGTTCCGTACCCCATGCTGATGGCCTTTGATTCTCCTGATTCCAATCTAAGCTGTACACGTAGAGAAAGATCAAACACTCCCATTCAGGCGCTCACAATCTGGAATGACCCGGTCTTTTTTGAATGTTCGCAGACACTTGGAAAACGTATTGTTGCGGAAACACAAAACAAGGGCTCTCAACTCGATACTCGTATCAAACATGCGTTTCAACTCTGCCTGGCACGACCACCTTCGGATGAGGATATCAACATCGTTAAGCAACTATATCGAGATCAAACTCAAATCCTGAAGTCGGATAAGAAAGCCGTGACTCAACTGACAAAGGGTCAAAAGATTCCTGCTGGCAGTACTCCGCAAGAAGTAGCAACCTGGATTATCATTGGACGAGTTTTAATGAATCTGGATGAGTTTGTCACACGTAGCTAGTAGCATAAAAAAACTACATGTAATTTTTAAAGATCACTTTTCGATTTGGACAGAAAAAACGATGAATACCTATTCTGACTCTTTAAATCTGGCACGTCGTCGCTTTCTGCTGAACTCTTCATGCAGTGTTGCCGGTTATGCACTGGCTGCGATGATGGAAAAAGAAGGTTTACTTGCCTCGGATACCAATCTGTCAAATCCTCTCGCCCCCAAAGACTCGCATTTTCCAGGAAAAGCGAAAAACTGTATCTTTATCTTTCTAGCCGGTGGTCCTAGTCAAATTGATCTATATGACCCCAAACCAAAACTCCAGGAGCTAAATGGACAACCTCTTCCTAAAGAGGTCACTGAAAAAGTTCGTTTTGCGTTTATCAACAAAGAAACCGCAACTTTGAGTGGTAGCCCTCGAAAATTCACCAAACATGGTGAATGTGGGACCGAATTTTCAGACTTACTTCCGAATATCGCTTCCTGTGCAGATGATATCGCATTGGTTCGCTCAATGTATACGGAACAGTTCAATCACCATCCCGCTCAACTCATGATGAATACCGGAGTCGGTCGGTTCGGCAGGCCCAGCATCGGTTCCTGGTTGACTTACGGACTGGGAAGTCAATCTACCAACTTACCGGGTTATGTTGTACTAACAGCAGGACGTGGTGCAAGTGGAGGTGCATCGCTCTGGTCAAGCGGCTCTTTACCATCGACTTATGCCGGAGTTCTATTCAGAAATAAAGGTGAGCCGGTTCTGAATTTGAATAATCCTCCGGGAATCAGTTCGGAAATTCAAAAATCGGGGCTGGAAGCCATCAAGCGTTTAAATCGCAAGCAGCTTGACCAGACTGGTGATGAGGAAATTGCCAGCCGCATCGCCAGCTATGAATTAGCATTTCAAATGCAATCCTCGGCTCCTGAGTTGATTGATTTATCAAGCGAAACCAAAGCAACTCAAACCGCGTATGGAGTCAATCGAAAGGGTGATACCAAAAAAGGGAAACGAGGAGGAGGCTCGGACGCCGAAGCGGCCTTTGCCCGCAACTGTCTTTTAGCACGCAGGCTGGTAGAACGGGGTGTTCGATTTATTAATCTCTATCATGCTTCCTGGGATCATCACAGCGGTCTTGATGCCGGTCTTACCCGTAATACGAACATCGTAGACCAACCCGTCGCCGCATTATTGAAAGACCTGAAGCAACGTGGGTTACTCGATTCCACTCTGGTTGTGATGGCCGGGGAATTCGGGCGAACACCACTCGGTGAAAATCGTACTGGCTCTAAAGCAGTTACGGGCCGTGACCATCACCCCAACGCATTCAGCCTCTGGATGGCCGGTGGAGGTGTCAAAGGCGGACAGGTCATCGGTAAGACGAGCGAACTTGGCTGGTCAGTGGAAGATGAGCCGGTACACATTAATGATTTTCATGCAACGTTGCTCCACTTGTTTGGCATGAATCACTTAAAATTAGCTCAGAAGTTTGGTGGCCTCGATATCCGACTGACTAATGTTGGCGGAAAAATCGTAGAAAAACTGATCGCCTGATTGAGGTAGACCTGTTAGTTGATTCTTTCAATTCACCCATTGCCGTTTTACGGTAAGCGAATTTCGCCACCAATGACCAAACCATGCAGTTTATAGCTGTCGAGACTGTCTTGGGCTCGTAACGATACGCCATCGGTTGTGTTAGCAGAAGAAACATTGTAGTAAGTAATTGTTCCTGGTCTGGCGATTTGATTGGCCCATAAGAAGTTGTAACCCACGTTAAATGTGAAATTTTCACTGAGATGTATTCTGGCATTCACGCCAAATTCAAATGTGGGTGCAAATCTTGTTTTTGAGATTTGTGTTACATGAGTAGGGTCCGTTGGCCCGAAAAATTGATTCGTTAACACGCTCCCGTTATAGTTATTGACACCAAATCCAACCTTTGGCTCTGCTGAAATAGTAAACCAGGGATGCACGAATTCCATGCGAATTCCTGCTTGAGGGACATATAGTTTGTTATTCGTAGTGGAATTAATGGTCGTCTCAAAGAAAGGTTGTGGAGGAACTGTATTTAGCTCTTCGAAGCCCCCCTTGATGACCATTTCCTCACCAATCTTCAAATAACGAAAACCAACCATGGGACGAATTTGCAATCCACCCGCCCCATAATAGGTTCTAAAAAAGAGGCGCTCAGTATTAATGACATAATTACTTTCCACTCCCCAAGCCTGAGAATGATATTCCACTTCAAACTTCTGATTAAAATTTCGCCCTACATCAGCCAGCTGACCATCTAACAAAGTTAGTATCGAAATCAAATCTGTTTGGCCATTATTGGGACCCAACAGGTCTTGCACTCCAATGGAAACACCACTGGAGTCAGTATCCATCCCGAAAAAAGAAGTCTCAATGCTTCCCCTATTAAAATCCACACCGAAGGTTCCCCGAATTCCATTGGAACCTTCCTTACCAATTGAACTTAAGTCGAGCTCTTTGGTGGAAAGTGTATTAAATCCATCGAAATCTGCCGTCGCAAATGGTAGCCGAGGGTCGTTACCTGACGTTAGCTCAGTACCAATCAATTGGTTTCCAGGTGGTGCCTTCCAGAGTAAATATTCAACTCGCATCCAACTGTTAGAAACAATATTCTTAAAGAAGCCATCCGCTGGATGATCATAGGCCCAACCACGATCGACGGGCAATACACGAGTAATCATTTCTGATTGATCGCCGGCTCCATAATAGAGGCTCCTGTTATAACCAGAAGCATATTGATCCATGGATTGATAGTATTCCGGATCTGTTCCGTAATTTTGCTCTGGTGAATACTGAGGCTGATAAGGAGCGGACGTAAACATTGTTCCCGGTTGAGCAGGCGCTCCAGTATTATACTGCGCCTGTGCAGAACGAAGCCCTGTCCCTGACAAGATCACTATCATCCCAAGCATCAATCGGTAGGCCGGATTTACCATGTTGTACTTCAATCTCATTTTATAGAAGTCTACAAGCCAAGGGACTCTACGAAACTGCCTTCCATGTAAGACAGCTTCAGCAAAAAATGACTCTGCAGCGCAGGAATTTCTGCGTGAAGAGTATCAGATATATCAAAGGTATCGGTTATATGGGTTATTCGACTTGTAGGAATCCTGCGTTCTTGGACAGAAAGTTGGGAACCCGCAGGCATGCTTGCAACACACTGGGAGAGATAGAACACCAAGGGAAAGACTGTATTCTTTTTATGTAACAATTACAAAAAACGTGGTCGTAAAAGAGCTCAGGTTTGTTTGAGTGCCTGTTTTAATCGCGCACGCTTACCAGAACGATACAGGATCAGGAGCGGAACAATACCCAATAAAAGTAAAACGGCACCATAGACCGGTCTCGCCACCATCCAGACTGCAGAAACAAGAATGAGCGAAAGACTTAAAGAACTGAGTAAGGCAAAAACAGTAATCCCACGTCCTACAAAGTTACCCAATAAGGGAATCTTTTCCACAAGCACGACCAAAGGCTTAAAGAGAGTCGCCAGACCCAGAAATAGTATGACCCATCCAGCTATCCGTAATACCCAGTTAAACAGTGTAGCTTTACTTAAATTCGAATCTTCTGTTGTTTCGTTCTCTTTCTGGTCAGTCGTCGTTTCCTGATTTTCTGAGAGAATAGATTCTGCCTGAGCAATACGGATCTCTCTATCGAGAATTTTTGATTCGTTATGCCAAAGTAAAAACAGTCCCGCAATAACAAATACGATCCCGATACCCAGATTTTTCAAGGCGATTTTGAATCGTGTTCCGAACGAATTTTCTACTGTTTCTTCAGATTTCTGGTTCATTTCATTCGGCTTTTCAATAATGTGGTGGAACTAAGAAAATCGTGTCTAGTTCACATCTATAATCGAAAGTTTCTTAATAATATGTGTAAGATTACGAACAGCGATCGTTCATGAGTAAAAGGTTACAATTGTCAAACAACAACCATGAAATCAGATGTTACCATGATCTGTAATTCTTTAAATGGGGACAACCAGTATCCAATGAAATTCCAGTGAAGTTTTTATATTATGTATTTGTCGTCGAATTATGATAAATACGAACCGATCAAAATATTCATCTTCTGTGGACAAGGATTATTCAATGCCGGAACAGTGTTTTTTGGGAATTGATTTAGGTGCTGAAAGTGGCCGTGTATTGGCAGGATTGCTGGATGGGAAGCAAATTCGCCTCGAAGAAATATACCGATTCAGTAATGGACCAGTTCCGGTTGCGGGAACCCGTCGCTGGAATGTGATTGGACTTTGGTCATCCATTCTCAAAGGATTGTCGCTTGCCGCACAAAAATATGGCGATCAAATTACTTCGGTCGGTGTTGATACGTGGGGAGTCGATTATGTCTTACTTTCCGAAAAACAGGAACTACTGGGACAGCCTTATCACTATCGCGACTCCCGAACTGAAGGGATGCTGAAACTGGCAATTTCACGTGTTCCGCAGGAGGATATTTTTAATGCAACCGGCTTGCAGTTTATGGAGCTTAACACGCTCTATCAATTGTTGGCAATGCAAGAAACAGATCTTGATTTATTAAATCAGGCGGAAATATTTCTCCTCATCCCAGACTTTTTTCACTGGCTCTTATCAGGTAGTCAAGTCGTTGAATTTACGAATGCAACAACCACACAATGCCTGAATCCTAAAACGGGTGACTGGGCTAAGGATTTATTAAGTAAGCTGGAAATTCCAACCACCATGTTACCCAAAGTTATCCCTCCCGGAACAAAACTTGGAACACTTCGTGATGAAGTGATGCAGCAAACGGGTCTTGGTAAAATCGATGTCATTGCCCCGGCTACGCATGATACTGCCTCGGCTGTTGCCGCAATTCCCACTTCCCATACCGGAACAGCAGACTGGGCTTATATCAGTTCTGGAACCTGGTCTTTAATGGGGGTCGAAGTTAATTCTGCAGTACTCGGTCAGCGTGCGTTTGAATTGAACTTTACTAATGAAGGTGGGGTCGACGGAACCTATCGATTATTAAAAAATATTATGGGACTCTGGCTGGTTCAAGAATGCCGGCGCGCCTATGAACGCCGTGGTAAAACTCTGGACTACTCAGAACTGGCAAACGCAGCGGCTGCAGCTGACGCTTTTCGATCTCTGGTCGATCCTGATGATCCAAGGTTTCTCAGCCCTGATGACATGCTGGATGCGATCAAAAATTATTGCGAAGAAACCAAACAACCGATTCCGGAAACCGAAGGCCAATTTATTCGCTGTGCCTTGGAAAGCCTTGCTTTGAAGTATCGAAAAGTCCTTGGTTGGCTTGAAGAACTGACGGGCACTTCTATCGAAGTGATCCATATTGTAGGAGGCGGTACGAAAAATGAGCTCTTGAATCAATTCACAGCCAATTCGTGTCAAGTCCCAGTGATCACAGGTCCCGTGGAAGCCACAGGTTTGGGGAATGTATTGGTACAAGCCAGAGCTGCAGGTTCAGTGAGTTCGTTGGCCGAAATCCGTGAAATTGTCTTGAATTCTACTGAAACCAACAGATATGAACCACAAGACAGTGAAATTTGGAATCAGGCGGTTCAACGCTTTGACGATCTTTCACAATCGGCTCCCTAATCAATGAAAGGCCCGACTCCCCGCTTTGGGCTACTTGTCGTCTGTACCAGAACACTATATTATCCGGTCCAGGACTTTTTAATCATTGAATTCAGAATTATCCAATATAAATATCAGAGAGTAGGAAAATGGGTCTGTTTGACCGCTTAAAACGTGGATTACAAAAAACAAAAGAAGTCATGCGAACAGATGTTCGCGACTTATTCAAAGCAGGTGAGATTCTCGATGATCAGAAAATCGAAGAATTTGAAGCACGCCTGATTAAAACAGACATGGGAGTCACTTCTGCTTCTGCAATTTGTGAAGAGATCCGCAAAAAGCATGGTGGCCGCACCGTCATTCTGGACGAAATCGAAGAAACAGTCAAAGAGAAACTGAGATCATTGCTCGAAGGGGAAGGCGATACAAAATGGGATATCGCAGACCCCTTGTCTCCGCTCAATAAGAATCCGAACGGTTTGACAGTGATCCTGGTCGCAGGCGTGAACGGTGTCGGAAAAACGACATCGATCGCCAAACTGGCTAACTTACTGCTCAAACAGAACAAAACCGTTGTATTAGCTGCGGGAGACACATTTCGGGCGGCCGCTGTAGAACAATTGACTATGTGGGCCAACCGATTAGGTTGCGAAATTGTGACACGTCCTGATGGCACCGATCCTGCGAGTGTCGCGTATTCAGGCTGCGAAAGTGCATTAGAAACTGGAGCAGACTACCTGATTATTGATACTGCAGGTCGATTACAAACCCATGCGAATCTGATGGAAGAACTGGAAAAGATTAAACGTGTCATCAGTAAAAAAGTCCCCGAGGCACCACACGAAAGTCTGCTGGTTCTGGATGCGACCACGGGACAAAATGGAGTGAGTCAGGCAGAGCATTTCACGAAAGCAATTGAATGTTCCGGACTAATTTTAGCAAAATTAGATGGAACCGCGCGTGGTGGAGTGACCGTCGCGATTCGTCAGAAGATGGGTATACCCGTTAAGTATGTCGGTGTTGGCGAACAAATTGACGACTTGGAACTGTTTAACTCACAGGGGTTCGTAGACGCGCTATTTGAATAGTGCTGTGAAACTACGCGTAGCCTAATTCGTTTCTATTAAAACACTTCTTTTCGACATCGTAATTTATGTTCTCGCAAGTGCTTAAAACTTATGCAAATTTAATAATATTAGGTATTTGGTAAGATATTCTGCTATGAGTATTTAGATAACTAGGCAAACCCCTCCTGATTATACAGCCTTTGCTTACGCTAATTCTTTTGGTCAAAGTGAATAGTAATAGTTCCGATATTCCGAGTTAGAACCATCGTTGCATTAGCGCTCAATTTAGCGACCATTCCAGGTCGCCTAGTTCTAACGATGGAAAAACTAATTTCACCGTCGGTTTCGCTTTCACATGATGTTTTTGAAAGCTTATGCGCCTTCCCGATTGACGGTACGGAGACCAGGCACCTCATAAGTGCACTCAGGAGTTAAAATATGCAAAAACTGAATGAAATTACTAGAAAAGCCAGGCTGACTGGGCTCCTTTTAAGTGGGCTTGGTCTGATGGCAGTATCGCCAGCATTTGGTGGTGATGGTAACTGTGCCCCAGCTTGCACACCATCTCAGCCAAATGCTTGCTGCACGAAAGTGTATGAAGAAGCCGGTGATAAGCTTGCCGCTGAACTGGATCGTTTAACAGCAGAATGCTGTGCCCCCAAAACATGTACAGATCCGAATAGTTGCACAGACCCCAACACCTGCTGTGGCGAAGAAGAATCATCTGATGATGGTGATTGCTGCAGTGGTCGTCTGACTCGACTGTTTGATGACTGTGATGGTTGCGGTAACTTTCTGGAAGACAACGGCTGGAGTCTAAGTGGTTGGTTAGAATTCGGTATTACCTTCAATGGTAACCGTCCTTCTAACGACTTGAACACACCCGGTGTTGGATTCAACCAGGCTGATAGCCAATTCATGTTGAACCAGCTCTACTTTGTCTTAGAAAAAGACGCCGCAGCCAACGAAGACTGCTTCGGTTGGGGTGGCCGTGTTGACCTGCTCGTCGGTTCTGATGCCGCTGATACCGCTGTATTCGGTGGTCCTAATAATACTCCGAACTTCGATGGTACATGGTCTGACAACGACATTGCTACCGCGAACCAAATCGGACTGGCAATGCCACAGTTGTATGCATCATTCTATGCACCTGTTGGAAACGGTCTGACTGTAAACGTTGGTCACTTCTATACCGTCATTGGATACGAAGTCGTTCCCGCTCCCGATAACTTCTTCTACTCACATGCTTATACCATGCAGTATGATGAGCCATTTACTCACACTGGTGCCTTAGCCAGTACCGATTTGAGTGACAATGTTGCTCTGACAGGTGGTATCACTACCGGTTGGGATGATTTTGAAAATCAAAACAATGAGTGGAGCTTCCTGGGTTCAGTAACCTGGACCAGTGATAGCGAAGACACTTCTGTTGCTTTCGCTCTCAGCACAGGTAGTGAAAATGACGCTTTCGGTGGAACATCTAACCTGACTGTCTTCAGTATTGTTGCTCAACAAAAACTGACTGACAATCTGAATTACGTGTTCCAACACGACCACATGTTCTACCGTAATGGAGACATCAACGATCCTGGTCAGGATGCGGAAGCCTATGGTATCAACCAGTACTTGTTCTATGAAATGAGTGAGTGTGCTCAAGCTGGTATCCGTGCTGAATGGTGGAGAGACCACAACGGTACTCAGCTGGGTAATCCAGGAACAAGCTATTACGAAATTACCGCTGGTTTGAATTATAAGTTGAATTCCTGCATCCGCGTTCGTCCTGAAATTCGTTGGGACTGGGCAGATGGCGCTGATCCTTGGACCACTTCAGATGGGGGAACCAAAGACAGCCAGTTCACAGTTGGTACAGACGTCATTCTCGTCTTCTAATATCAGCAGTGGAATCAAAATGTGATAAAAAAGGAGCCTTTCCTGTTGGGGAAGGCTCCTTTTATTTCATGCAAAGTGATTGAACAATTAATGTTTAAAATGTCGGCGACCAGTGAAGATCATCGCGATCTGGTGCTCATTACAGGCTTCAATTACTTCTTCATCCCGCACTGAACCTCCGGGTTGAATGATGGCAGTCACACCAGCTTTAGCCGCTTCATCCACTCCGTCGCGAAACGGGAAGAAGGCATCAGAAGCAACAATTGCCCCCTGGCTTCGCTCACCGGCTTTGTAAGCAGCAATATAAGATGAATCGAGACGGCTCATCTGACCTGCACCAGCACCAATCAGCATTTCGTCCTTCGCCAAGACGATGGCATTTGACTTTACATGTCGGCACACAATCCAGCCGAATGACAAATCGTTTACTTCTTGAGCCGTTGGTTCGCGTTTTGTGACAACTTTCCAACCTGAAGTGTCATCGCGCAGTTCATCTTTCTCCTGAACCAGTAAACCTCCCGAGACCCTGCGATAATCAAGACTGGCACAAGCAGGCGATTCCGGCAACGGGCATTTCATCAACCGCACATTTTTTTTCCACTTAGGCTTAGTAGTCAGCAGTTCAAATGCCTCTGGATCATAATCGGGTGCAATAATAGCTTCTATGAAGCGGTTCGGCTCACATAATTTTTCCGCCGTCTCTCGATCAATGGGGCGATTAAAACTCATAATAGAACCAAAGGCACTGACGGGATCACCGGCATACGCTTTTTCGAACGCCTCTCCCAGCAAATCGGCGGTTGCACAACCACAGGGATTGGTATGCTTAATTACTACCGCTGCCGGTTTTTCAAAATCACTTGCGATTTGTAAAGCCGCATCCAGATCCAGAAAATTATTATAAGAGAGTTCTTTTCCATTTAGCTGCTCAGCCAACGCGACACTTGCCGCAGGAGGCGCTTTCTCTACATAAAATGCAGCACTTTGATGAGGGTTTTCGCCATAACGTAATTGATTTCGACGTACAAGATTGATACTCATTTGCGAGGCAAATCGTGAATCTTCATCTTGTTCTGAAGGCAGCACGGAAGCCATATAATTGGCAACCGCACGGTCGTAACAGGCGGTCATTTCGAATGCGGCTGCGGAAAGTTCAAGCCGAAACTCGGGAGTCAACGGTCCTGCCTGTATTGCTTCTAATACACGATGATACTGTGCCTGTGACGTGACAATCCCAATGTAAGCATGATTTTTCGCAGCAGAACGGACCATACTGGGACCACCAATATCAATTTGCTCGATTGCTTCCGATAAAGAGACGTCAGGTTTGGCAATTGTCTCTTCGAAAGGATAGAGATTACAGATGACTAACTCAAAAGGAACGATTTCAAATTCCTTGATAGCTTCAGCATCACCGGCTAAGTCAGGTCTACCTAGAATCGCACCATGCACTTTCGGGTGAAGTGTCTTGACGCGTCCATTCATGATTTCGGGAAAGCCTGTATATTCAGAGATGTCAATCACATTGACTCCCTGCTCTTCCAAATAGCGGCGGGTTCCCCCCGTTGATACAAATTCAAATCCCAATTCAGCAAGACCTTTGACAAAAACGTCCAGGTCTGACTTATCACTGACACTCACTAATGCACGACGCGGATGCGAATTACTCATTTGTTTCTTAATCAATCGCCTGAGAATGCAGAAAAGCGACAACTTCCCTGCCTGGTAAAGATATTCCCCGAGTGCAGGCAGATGTGAGAATCGACAAATCAAGCTGCCAAACACTTAACAAGCAGTCAGTTTAGCCACTCAGTGAGCAGAAAACAAACCTTGGTGGAACCAGTGTTTTGTAAAGTGAAAACACACTTTACTGATTGGCATTTTCATTCACTGCGTCTGTCGTCTGAGAATCCGTTGTCTCTGGCTCCGGAGTCATTTCAGGCAGAATGGGATAGCGATCCTGGTGTTTGAAACGGATAGGAAATGGAAGGTCACTCTGTTTCAGACACATAATTAAACCAGATTCTGAAGAACAGAAAATACGATCTGTCCGTTCATTCATCAATTTCACCTGGAACTTTCTGAGGGGAACTGCAGAAAGCACGGCACCATCATTACGGGAAAGAATCAGTAAATTTCCAAGTTTATCAGACGCATAAACACGTGTCGGTGACATGGAAACAAAAGTCGATCCCAACGGTTGCCACCATTTTTCCTGACCTGATGTTGCCGAGAGCTGAAAAAGCCCGTTCTTGTTTGATGAAAGATAAACTTCATTGTCTAAAACGGTGACTGGTTTACGTAGTGGAAAAGAAGTACGAATTCGCCAGCGTACAATTCCATTTAACAAATTCAGACAGTACAAATTCTGGTCTTCTGAAGCGAGAAAAACACTGTTTCCAAATTCGGCCAAATTCGCGGAGATGGGAGCGTCTGTCTCAAACTGAAATGCCAATTGGCGGTCAGTCAGAGTCACAGAATAGAGTGATCCGTCCTGGCTCGCAAAAATCAATGTGCGATTTGTTACAATGGGAGGTGTTCTAATTGCTGCTCCTGTCTGATAGGTCCAGCGAATGGCACCGTCGCGCCAGGCAGGTAACTTGGATTCACTACTCAACTCATCCAGCTTTTTCAAATCCCAGGCAAACATGCGCCCCTTCAATGTCCCAACATAGATCGAATCTTCATCGACTGTAGGGCTGGTCGAAGCCGAGTTTGGAAGTTGCAATTCCCAGTCAATCTCACCATTTAATCTGTTGATTGAATACAATTTCATTCCAACGGTAATAAAAACATACTTCGAATTTGAAACGGGAGGATAAGTAATTGCATCACCTCTCCCCAGTTGCGTTGCCCATAGTTTTTTTCCTGTTTCATTGTCGAACGCAGTAATAATCCCGGAACTCGCAAGCGCGTATAAATTGATTTCATCCAATGACAAATGAACAATTCGATCTCGTGAAGCGTCAACTGTGGCTTGCCCCCACCAGACACGATCCAAATCGTATTGAACCAGTTGCCGATTTGAAAGTAGAGAGATGCCTACTGAAGATTCATTGAGTCTTTGTGCCTGAAGACAATCAGTCAACGAGACCATCAGAAACAACGTCAGAAAACCAGAAACCAATTTCTTCCAACCAGACATATTGCCGTCTTTTCAATTATGATAAGGGAAACAGATTTTGATAGATGAAAGGAAACAACCTGAGTGATTGAAATCAATACGAAATCACTTCTTTTGAAGTCTACATCACTGGAAGACTGTCAGCGAAAACTGTGTTTGAAAACAGACTCGGATCATCGATTCTCTCGATAGAACCTTGTTTTACAACCCCCATTCTACCCACCCTACCAAATAGGAATCCAGCTTTGTTTGGGTTGGATTTCAAGAATATTCACGATGAGAACTGAACATTTTCATGACATTCCTGATTTTATTGGAGTCTCAAACGGATTATTTCTATAATTCAGTTTGTATGTACTCTCTCTGGAGCGAAAAAATCGGTCTTTGATTCACCAGTAAAACAGAACAGGCCGATTTAAAGAACTATTCAAACCCAGTTTGTAGGTCTACAATAAAAACAGGTTCAGACAGGCTCAATTTGAATCTTGCAACGTCTTTTTGAGTCAGAAAAAGAATTCGAATACCATCAAATTCGTAAAGTGGACTGGTATGAGAACTAAAATCACACAACCATTTCAATTCTCTCACATCAATGTCTCCATCAGTCTGATTTTATACACATTGATCATTCTGGCTGCCCCTTCACGAGCCAAAGTATCGGCAGATTTAATCAAGCTAAAAAATGGTGGTGAAATACGAGGAAAAATTGTCCCCTCAACAAAAACGGCGTCAAAAGAAACTCGTATAATGAAAACTCTTTCGGGGGGCTCAATCCGTATCGATGCCCAACACATTGAATTTATCACGAATCGCCCCCTCGTCATCGAAGAATATGAGACAAAGTCTAAAAATATTGAAGACACCGTTGAAGCACACCTTAAACTTGCTGAGTGGTGTTCGCAAAAACATCTGCGTGCACAGCGAAATCAAGAAATGGAACAGATCATCCGTCTCGACCCTGATCATGCGAAAGCACGTGCCTCACTGGGATACACAAAACGGAATGGCGAATGGACAACCCGTGATGAGGTCATGCGAAGCAATGGTTATATCAAATACAAAGGGCGTTATGTTTCTTCTGCGGAACTGGAATTACTGGAAAAGAATGAAGCGGATCTGGAGAAAGAACGTGAATGGATTAAGAAAATCAAGCTCTGGCTGGCCTGGACTAACGGCAATGATCTTTTAAGACAGCAAGTGGGATTAAGAAAGATTCAAGGTGTCTCAGACCCTTATGCTGTGGCTGGCCTGGCCCGGCTGATGGGTAAGCATAAGAGCATCGCCATTCGATCCCTGCTCGTTTCCACTCTAACTCAAATCTCTGGTGACAAGCCGTTACGTCCCCTCGCTGAATTAGTACTTACCGATCCGAGTCAGGTAATTCGAACCGCTGCACTAGAAGCACTCACAAAACGAGACGCGACTAAAGCAATTGCTTATTTCATTCAAGCTTTAAAAAATAAATCAAATGTCATCGTGCAACGAGCCGGAAATGGCCTGGAAGCAATTGGAGATCAATCTGTGATCCCGGATCTGATTTCTGCATTAATTACCAAGCATACGTATCGAGTCAGGGTTCCCGATGCAACTTCGACTTACAGTTACAATACGAATGGTACATTTGGAAACTCAGGAGTCGTGCTACCGCCTGATATTGAAGCAGGACTATTAGCGGGTCGTTATCCTAACGGTGTGATTGTATTGCCTTCTCAACAACCAAAGATTCGAATGCGAACGGTATCTGTAAAATATTCTCACCAGAACGAAGCCATTTTGCTGGCACTCCAAAAGATTAGTAAACAAAATTTTGGCTACAATGAACGATTGTGGCGCCTCTGGTGGGCATCGACTCAAAACCAAACGGGTATTGTTCCCATTCTTCAATAATGAATCCACTCACAAATTTGAGAATGGACTTCATTCATTCGGATTCAGAAATACCCAAGGCTTCTCGAAGGGCTCCGAGATGACGATCATAGTTTTTCCAGCGATCTAAACCTGACTGATTCATGGGACGGCGGACTTGTAAATTACTTGCGGTTGTCACTGGCCGATTATTTTCCTGGAAATTCAGACAACGCTCATCCCAGGAAACATCAATAAAATCGATTAAGCTCCTGCTCTGCGCTTCTTGATTGGCTACCAGTTCAGAATAGTGTAACTCATAAGGTTTCATCGGCAGTACGTTTCGCCAATGTTCCATTAATCGTTCGTATTCCCGGTAATAAAGTCCTAAGTGCTTCAAATTGAAAGAATAGTCATGCCCTCTGCGAAAACGTTGAAAATAGCAGGAGAGGCAAGTATCAAGTGGATGTCTCTGGCAATGGATGACCTTTGCTTCAGGAAACATGATCGTAATCAGTCCGAGATACAAAAAGTTAGGAGGCATCTTATTGATTATCCTCACAGCCGACTGGTCGAACGTCCGCAAACGGCGCAGATAGGCATCTGCAAATCCTGAAAAGATATTATCAGGGAGATGTGTTACACATTCCGGAAAATTTGATTTCTGAGTCGCATGTTGTCTCATTGTTCCCGCAATGCTCGCGATATCGGGCAACTCCCCTGCTCCATGAACCCCAGGATGACTGGACAAGATCTGCTCCACCAGTGTTGTTCCCGTCCTGGGCATTCCCAAGATAAAGACGGGGACCTGGCTGGCAGATCCCCATGCAGCACTTTGCTGGATGAACCTGGCAGAAAAGACGGAAATGAGTTGATCTATTTCCTTCCGGAACTGGTTAATATCGAAACGAGCATTTTTGGAACGATTTCCCACCTCATAATAAGAAAATGCTTTATCATAGTCCTTGATATCATTGAAAATATTGCCAGCAGCAAATCCCAAAAAACAACGGTCTTCATCGGAAAGATCAGATCGTGACAATTGTTGTTCGAGAATGGGAACAATCGGATCATCTTTGGTAAACTTTTTGGCGGCAGAATAATTGAAATAAGCCTCTGCATAATCAGGTTTTATTTGCAACGCTGTCAGATAATGTTGCTCTGACAGGTTGAATTCCCCTACAAGCCGATAGATGGCTGCAAGATTATGATGAAACTCAGCAATATTCGGGTTCAAAGCAATCGCTTTTTTCACCCGTTCGATACCGGACTGATAGTCCCCGGAATCTGAAGCCGCCAGTCCATATAAATGTAGGAATTGCGCATTATTTAAATTTGCTGGATAGTAAGTACTTAAAAGGTTTTCTGCTTTTTTTGCCTGATTGGCCTGCAGTAGTTTGACAGCTTCGGAAAGGATATTGGTCATACTGTGCCTGATTGCGACTTTGATAAACGATCTGAAGCAGGTTGAGAACGAAAATCAGAGCCGGAAGTGAAATGTTTTTCGGAAGTAGCGCCATAACCATTGACCGGTGGTTAACTGAGTCACTTCAAAACGCGCTTTACCGCGCATGTTCGCTCGAAACAACTTTACGTCTTCCTCAAGGGGAACAATCGCTTCATACGCTGTACTGGTTAATTTTTCCCGCCCTTCTTTATCTGTGACTGTTGGAACTTCTCCCCCCATTTTATTAGAGAGCGTGGGCGGAATAAAATCCTTGTGTCCATGAGCAACCCGCTCAATACTTGAGATGTAGGTTTTTTCGGGTAAATGTTCTAGTTTGAGTTCAACACTCTGATTCAATTTAAAATCATTTCGGTATTCCTGATCGATATATAATACCGCCTGGAAACGCGATTCAGGAGCGATACTCAGCATGTGAGTCTGCTTCTCCAGGTAGCAATTGGCATTTTTCGCATCAAGAGGAGTACCAAACCAACCAGATAACTGTTTTTTGGAATCGGACAATTTCGGCTCTGGCCGGCTGGCAGGGGCAACCACTGTTCCACTGATGGGTGCCACCACTTTCATATTTCGTAATTGCTCCTCAACTTCAGCAATTCTTTCCTCAGTTGAAGCCAGCCTTTCTTTGGAAACCTTGACTCCGGCCAGATCATCTAGTGCTAAATATTTACGGACTTCTCCTTCTTGGACTTTTCGATCTACCTTTAGTTTGTAAAGTTCATCTTGTTTTTCGAGATTCACAATGCTTGCCAATAATTGTCCCTTTTCTACGGTTTGTCCGGGTTCGACATAGACTCGGTCTAACCGACCGGTTTCCGTCGTAAAGACATGCTTTACTCCATACCCTTCTAAGATAAAGGGTGCTTCAAAATGCATGGGGACTGGAATTAAAAGAATTCCAAGAATCACAGCAGCAGTGACGGTGAGAGTCGCTGTGACTTTGTAGTAATTCATGGGTTCGGTCCTCGGTGCTCTAATAATTTTATAGATGTTGTGAAAGATGCCACCAATAAATGTCACGATGGAAATGACGGCCAATGTCACTCCAATACTTTGTAAATCGTATGGTTTTAAAACAGTATACAGGAAAAGCGTAATCCCAAACATCACAAACCAGCGATAGAAAGCGGATGCAATCGCGAATAATATAAATCCAAACTTTCCTGTCTCCGGCATGAAAGGATCACGCTGAGATTCAATTCCCAGGCAATACCAGGCAAATGTATCACGAAGATGCTTATCTGCTTTTTGCCTTAAATTAGGTATTTCCAGAAAATCGCTCATCATGTAGTAACCATCGAATCGCATCAATGGATTGGCATTGAATATCACGGTGGTAACCGTCGATACAAAAAACAGGTTTAACGCCAAATGATTCAGCAAACCTGGCTTTGTGAACCACCACACCCAAACAGCAATCGCGGACATGATCACTTCAATATACATTCCCGCGCCACCGATAATGATCCGCTTCCATTTGTTTCTCAACATCCAGGAATCGGAGACATCACAGTACAGGCAAGGACTAAACACTAAAAACATAATCCCCATACCATGGCATTCACCGCCATAATGCTTGCAGGATAAGCCGTGGCCAAATTCATGAACGACTTTAGCTGCCCCCAGCACAAACCACATATAAATCAGGTTAGGCCACCCGAAAAACTGTTGAAATTCGGGTAATTTGCTACGAAAGACTTCGAACTGAACACCGATCAGAATCCAGGATGAAACAATTAATAAAGCAAACATTGTCGTTGCCCAGGGGCGCCACATCCATTGCACGTAAGGATATAACTTCTGCAATGAAGTTTCCGGATCCCAACCAGGCAGCCTGAGATAAAGCATACTTTTAAGTGTGGAAAAGATCTTCTTCTTACGTTCTTCCCGGTGCTGTTTGATCAGTGTGACCCCCTGACCGGGACGTCCGCTGGTCAGCAGGCCTTTTCGATATAAGTCCGCAATTAATTGCTGTATCTCTGAAATGGAAAGTAACAAGGTCGGAAACTGCCGATGGACTTCGTCTTTGATTTCTTCGGGGCTGAGTTCTCCATTTAACAAATTCAATATGTAGTATTGCTCCGGATGCAATCTTGTGTACTTCAATGAAACCGGATCTTTGATGACCCAATAGCCGAGACCTTTATAATGAATCCATTTGCCGATCAAATCATCGCGCACGCTTAACGGAATAGGTCGTTCCGTTGAGGATGTCATGGATTCGCTTAAAGTACTCATGAGTAGAAAAGGTCTTTAACAGTAAAGTGAAGTTCTTTGGTGTTAATCAGCTTCAAATGTGATGATTATTTTTTAACCGATGTTTCCTGAGCCACTTTGCTGTTTGACTTGTCGGGTAGGATCTTCATCGTTGCCATATATCCGGCTTTCAGAACATTATCCGGATTTTCCACTTCCGCCCAAACTTTAATGGACTTTCCATGAATGGGCTCAACTTCGACATCAATAAACGTAATTTTTCCATGATATTTTCGATCTTCGATGGGTAAACGGATTCCGGGAATATCCACTTCCACTTCAACCGGAGTCCCCTCATGAAACTTCCAGGTATCTTGAATGTTTACATAACCTTCAACTTTGACCCGTTTCGTGCTGACTAGCTCTAATACCTCATCTCCATGACGAACGACTTCGCCAGTAGAACGGAATTTTTTGGTCACAACCCCATCAAAGGGTGCAATTATCTTAGTTTCTTTGAGCTGAGCGTCGATTTCTTCAAGCTGCAATTTATTCATCTGGAATTCCATCTCAGCTTGTTCGATTTGTAAATCGCTTTTTTCGGCATTGAGTTCCAAACGCTTGATATCCAGTGGTGTAATGGTACCAGGCACTCGTTTGTTGATATCCAGATTGATTTCCAGCTCTACATAAGAAGTATCTCTGGCTTTTTTGGAATAACGAATCTCAATATCATTCGAGGCACGCGTTTCGGCTGTCTTACGTGCCGCTTTAAGTGATTCTGTTTTTAACGCGGCAATTTCCTGACCCTTTTTGACCTTTTCTCCTTCACTGGGCTCTACGTAATCCAGAACACCGGGACGATCACTACCTAAAATAACACGATCAATTAGCTTAATGCGGCATTCATTGATCGTAATGGCAGAAACAGGTGCTGCTGAATCCGATTTCTCCTGCGGTTGTTCACCTGCATTCGAGCTGCTTTCGGTCAAGATCCAACTTGTCCCAATTAACAGTATCGCACAGCAAAAGGTTTTCGCTAAGTTTAACTTCATCACTTCATCCTCAAGATGGATCCAAGTAGTTCGGAAAGGTCTCAATACTTCCATTTATGATTTCTATGTCAATATGCTCCAGCATATATAAATATAGACACTTCTGAGCCATATATCTAACGTCTCTCGCCCCCCACTGACAAGCGATTTTTCATGATGCTATTGTGAATTTTCAGGGTTGGATCGGAACCTAACGCCTGGTTGAGGCGGGACACCTTGTCTCTATGAATGACACAAACGTCACAAGTCACCCATTCCTGCAATTTGCAGACGGAATTCATTCGCTTCTTTATCATCTGACTCGATGTAAGTAGCTGTCAGGTTTCAAATTATGGTCTGTTTCCTTTATACGCATGTTATACTTTAAATATTTGAGCGTCTCTTATCAAAAGAGACCTTTTATACGATTCTTTGCTGTTGAAAGGGTTAGGCAAATCTTCCGTTTCCTTTACGCAACATAGGGGAAAAATGGGGGATACAAGGAAATGGGATTTTGCAAACAGTCCCGTTTCCGAATAAAATCTGCTTATGTAAGATTGTCCATATCATGAAAAATTGTGAGAAGAGACATCTAAAACTATATATTCTGTCTTTTGTACCGTATAAATTTCAGAAGACTTTGCTTCTTAAGAAGTATAAGAATTGATACTAAAAGAAATAACTAACAGGTAATCAATCTCGATGACAAGCACTCAATCACCTAGCCAGACCCGTGAACGTGTAGTTCGTATCGCACGGGAAATTGAAGAGTTCGCTCATTCAAATGTGGCACCGGAAACATTTTTCCGTGAGTTTCTCCGCAGGGTTGTTGCCGGCCTCGGAGCAACAGCGGGTGCCGCCTGGTTAATTGATGAGAGTGGTCGGCTTGCGATCAAAAGTGAAGTCAATTTGGCTGACACTGGTTTTTATGAAGAGCCAGAAGCAATTCTCAAGAATCAGCGATTATTGTCTGATGTCTTATCCACCGCAGAAGCACGCATTTTTACCGCCGATGGTGATACCGACGTCCATTTACCCACAGATAACCTGATTGTCGTCGCGGCTTTATCCATCCGGAAAAAGCCGGTTGGCGTGATTGAGATCTTCCAACGCCCGAATTCCCCCAAACAGGCTCATCCTGGGTATTTGCAATTTGTGGAGCAAATGTCCGGTTATGCATCGCACTATCTGGCAGAACACGAAAAGGCCAGTAAAACCGATGCTTCACTGGAAGTGTGGGAAGAAGTCGACCAGTTTGTGTTGCAACTTCATCGCAGCCTGAATTTATCAGAAGTGGGCGCTACGGTTGTTAATGATGGCAGGCAACTGCTGAATGCAGACCGGGTGAGTCTCGCCATGCAGTACGGTAAAAAAACTGTTATTACTGCCATCAATGGTCAGGATAAAGTAAACAAACGCGCTAACACTGTGCGACTGCTTTCCAATCTCTCCAATAAAGTGCTTTCCATGCGAGAGACCTTTATTTATTCAGGATCTGTGGATGCAATTCCACCTCAAATTGAGGAACCACTGGCAGATTACCTGCAGGAAAGTGGGACCCGTATGATTATGATCGTACCACTCTTTGAGCCTGACAAAATGATTAAACATGATGAAGAGGCTTTGGGTGGTCGCAAAAGTGACGTACCGAAAAAGCTGATTGGTGGGCTGATCGTCGAACAGATTACCGATAGTCAACCAAGGCCACATTTAGAAAATCATGCAGAATTATTATCGGGCCATATTGCCACTGGTATCGCGAACTCACGCAGTTACGAAAGCATCTTCCTGATGCCGTTCTGGAGGTTCATCGGCCGTTGCTTTGCTGCCTTACGTGGGAAAACCCTAGTAAAAACTCTGATCATTCTTGCAGTCCTCATTGCTGTCGGAATCACACTCGCTTTAGTTCCCTATGATTACCGTGTTAGTTGTGATGGCAGATTGATGCCCACCATCCAACGCGAAGTGTTTACCAACTGGGAAGGCGAAGTGGTTGACATTCATGTTGAAAGTGGTCAGCGTGTGAAAAAAGGAGATCTGCTGGTAGAAATCCGAAATGACGAATTAAAAGCAGAAGTACTGGGTGTAAAAAACGAACTCAGAGGTTTAGCATTACAATTGCAAGCTACTGTCGCAAATCTTCAAGCAGGAAATGACAAACGGCCAAACAAAGATATTATTGAGTTACGAGGTAAATCAAATGAATTACGAACACAAATCTTTGGACTCAAAAAACACCTTGAGATTCTAGAGGGCCGCCTTGATAAATTGAATGTCAAAGCCCCCATTGACGGTGTGGTTACCACATTTCAAATTGAACAACTTTTAAAAGACCGTCCTGTTCAACGGGGTGAATTACTCCTGGAAATTATGGACGACACGGGTCCCTGGCAACTGGAACTTGATGTGGAAGAAAAGCGAATGGGGCATATTTTCAAAGCGATGGATCGAAAAGGAGACATCGATTTGCCCGTGGAATTTATACTGGCCACTTCGAATGAGTTAAGCTATGAAGGCGAAGTGACTGAGATTTCGACACGTGTTAATCAATCCGAAGAAACTGGTAGTATTGTGGAAACCTATGCGACATTTGAAAAAGAAAAATTGCCTTCGTTACGCATTGGAGCGGAAGTCAGCGCTAAAATTGATTGCGGGCAACGCAGTCTGTTCTATGTTCTCTTTGGCGATGTCGTAGAAACCTGCCGCCGCTTCTTCTGGCTATAAAAACAGATAATAAAACCGCAAAGAGAAAATAAAACTCCCCTGCTCAAAGAAGCAGGGGAGTTTTTTTTCAGTCAGGTAAAAGCAGCAAGCTTATTTCTTATCGTCTGCTTTTGCTTCATCCTTTTTGGTTTCTTCTTTTTCAGCATCTGCTTTTTTGTCTTTATCATCAGCGTGTTCTTTATCATGGTCGTGATCTTTGTGATCATCGTGGTCATGTCCATCATGATCATGGTCTCCATGCTTCAGATCAACGTGAAAGTGATCTTCGCCAATATCCAGATGGAAGTGACCATTCAAATCGGATTCCGCTTTGATCGAATCCGGGATGGCTTTCCCTTCTGCGACGAAGCGTGATGACTTGCCTTCTTTTTCACCTTCTAACGGTTTGGCAGCGAGTGGAATCTCATGCTCTTTGTCACCCACTTCCATATCGAAATCGATGGTTTCCACTTCAATCGGAAACGGTGTTTTGGCATCGGGTCCCAGAATAAATGCTGTCAATGTTCGACCTTCATTGTCAAACATCACTTCGACATGATATTGCTCTTCGCCTACCTCCAGAAGATGACCGCCGTTGGGACCATGATCATGTCCATGATCGTGCTCTGCTTCTGCAGACGCCTCTGAATCCTTAGCATCAAAAGTTCGTGTGTCATCTTTCGCTGCACAACCCACAAACAATACCAACCCGATACCGCAAACCATTACCTGAAACGTCTGAGAGAAACGCATTTTTCATTCCTTGCTTAAACTACATAAATTTTAAAGTACTATTTAACTCGATTGCCCCAGCAGTCACTCACTGCATTGAACAAATCATAACAAAATTGAGCGTAAAGAAAAGCTTCTTGCAATAGATTTGTAAAAGCTTATTGAACCCCTTCTTCCTGAGCCAGCGATGTGTCGGATTCATCACCCTGAATATAGGTCTTACCACGGTAGTGTTTTGCCACAAAGATAAACAAAACAGCCGCCACAAACATAATACCTGAAAAGAACCAGAAATAGTCGGCCCCTTCCAGATAGGAAATCTCTTTATCAATTATATTGAATTTATTCACGCCCGCTGTCAGTAAATTCCCAACTGTCACTGAGAGAAAATAGAGCGACATAATAAATGATTTCATCGATTTTGGAGCCTGTGTATACGAAAACTCCAAACAGGTGATGGAAACCATCACTTCACCTGCCGTCAGCACTAAATAAGGTACTGCCTGCCAGAGAAGGTGTGGAGGGTTTGTCGGATTTGCATCAATTTGAATCTGAATGAGAGCGCTGATGGCAAACGAGGCAGCCGCTAAAAAGAATCCAATGGATATTTTTCGCAGGGGAGTCAGTGGGAAAACTTTATCAATCATTGGATAAACGACGTAAGAAAACGTCGGTACTAAAATAAGAATGAAAAGCGGATTGAATGCCTGGACTTTAGCGGCTGTCAGTTCAAATCCTGCAAACTCAGATGAATTCATCTGCAACCCCTGCAACACCCAGGAAGATCCCGTCTGATCGAATAATGCCCAGAATACAGGTAGGAAAACATAATAAAGTACCGATAGATTGAGTAAGGCCTGTAAACCCTCTTTGCCGAACGTCTCTTTTCGAAACTTTTCCCAGCCGGACGGAGGAATATGAACAAATTTATTACGCCCCATCCAGAACAAAATTGTGGCGATGAACATCAACAGTCCTGGAACTCCGAATGCATAATGCGGACCATAGGTTCTTAAGACTTCAGGAATGAGCAGAGAGGAAAAGAAGGCTCCCAGATTAATGGCCAGATAAAACCAGCCAAACACTTTACTGAGTAAATGCTTGTTCCCATTACCAAACTGGTCTCCGACATGTGCTGAAACACAGGGTTTAATCCCACCGGCACCAATCGAAATCAGAATCAGGCCCAGGTAAAGCCCGGTCCGAGTCACATCGATGGCCAAAGCCAGATGGCCGAGACAATAAACAATGGAAAGCACCAAAATGGTTTTATATTTTCCCCAGAGCACATCTGAGAGTAGCGACCCCAACAGCGGAAAAAAATAAGCAGCAGCAACGAAGAGGTGAAAGATAGCAGACGCATCACCTTTTGACATATAGTCTGGCTCACCACTGGCATTGAGAATGTATTTGGTCATAAAGACAACCAAAATTCCCCGCATGCCGTAAAAACTGAATCGCTCAGCTGCTTCGTTCCCCACAATATAGGGAATTCCGGCAGGCATTTTAGTTGTTGATACCGGGCTCGTCTTGTATTTCGTCTGTGCCATTGAATCTTCTCTGCCCTTCAGCAAAATGTCAGCGAAAGAGTTTACTTAATTCAGTCACTCATTTGCCAATCGGTTTCAATACGTTGAACCTGAACCCCCTCTGCAGAAGGGGTAAACTGGTAAATGCAATCTGCGTAACGTTCAAACATCGTGGGATCATGGTGACTGATCATAATAATTTGAAAACCGAGCGCCTCTCCTGCTTCGTGAATAATTTTCACCAGACGGGGCACTAGATCTGGTCGAAGCCAGCAATCCTGCTCATCCAGCACCAGTACCCGCCTGTGTTCTGACTCATCCAGTGTCATTAAGGCAAACATCCGTAAACCAACCGACAGGATATTCGCAACCGAGCCCCCCTGCCCCCTGATAATGTCTTCCAAGTTGCCATCGCGCTCGATCTGAAATTCAACACTGGCTCCGTTACGTTTCCATTCTGCAACAGCGTTTAGCTTCAAAGGTTGTTCCAACACTTCCTGGAGGGCAATCGTCAGCTTTTCCTGTATTAAAGCCAATTGTTGCTCAAAGAGTTTTGAACTCAGCGTTTCCAAGGCTTCAGTCACCTCCTCAGAAATCGCAAGGTATTGCTCTGTTTCCTGCATTTGATCGGAGAGTTGTGCTGCTTCTTTGAATTTCTGTTTACGGACCGCATCCAGTTCCCAACATCGACGCTGCAATGCTTTGGGGGAACGCAACTCCTGTTGGGAGTTGGAGGATTCCGAACTGGAAAATGTTTCGGTCATAACTTCAGAGTGATTCCAATAGAAAATCGTCAGGATGCATCAGTCGCTTGATGTTCGGTTTCAATTTTGGTTAATTCGGTTTCGATTTGCTCAAGAGTTTGATGGTACTCAGCCCGTTTGCGTTCATTTTCGGTCTTTATCTGTTCCAGTTTTTCCTTCAATTCATCGAGATGATCAGTCCCGTATTCATCCTGCGCCTGCTGTTTGAGATCATTCAGATGTTTTTCAGCATTCACCAAATCGCGCTCGGATTCGATTTTACGTTTGTTTAACTTTTGGAACTGTGCCGTCAATGTTTCGATATCAGGTACAGGACTTTGATTACTCGTTGACATGACTGGATACCTCACTTGCTAATTTTTGTATCTCATCTGCAACTGTTGAATTGAACTGTTCCAGATTCTTTTCCAGGAAGAACTGCAAACCGGCCCCCGTATCCGTTCTTCTCGATTGTAATTCCGCCAAACCGGAAATAAAGGCAGAGGGCACTCCCGATTCTGATTCTTCGATGACTTCTTCAAAGAAAACTTCATCAAAAGGCTGATGTGGTACTTCGATTACAGTACATTCCCAGCCATTGTCTGTCACTTCCAGCTTCAGTACAGAGGGAACATGAGCCCGTGAAGCATCGCTGCGCGATCTGCGAATGATGTTCCCGGGTGTGACCCAGGTGGTCTGCCCTTTTTTCACATCTGCCAGCGAACGGTGAATGTGACCATTGATCACATAATCGACGCCAGCCATTTCAAAAGGCTTAAAATGCCCCTGCTCCTCATAACCGGGCACAATCAAATCGTGATGCGTGACCCAAATGATCAAAGGTGAAAGATCTTCACTCTCGAAATCCACAGATTTAGGTAACTTCTTCCCCCAGGACGTACCCCCGACGATCACCTTGCGGCCCTGCATGGTCCCCTGCCAGGGAGTTTCTTCTGAAAGAAGACGATACTTGCCCGCTTCTACCAAGATACTGAGTGTGTCGTGTTCTGTGAGCTGGTTCTCTCGACAGTCATGATTTCCATAAATCCCATAGACGGGGGGATCAAAAAGTGTCATTAGCTGACAAAGCAACCAGTTTTGATTGTCGCGAGGTACATGAAACAGATCCCCCAAAATCACAGGCAATAGCATTTGCTCTTTTGCTGTTTTCAGACACCAGCTTAGTTTCTCCAGTACGACTTGTGGATAGTCATCTTTGCGAAAGCCGGGAACTCGCCCTTCAATATGCGGGTCGCCAATCAACAGCACACCACGGTATGACTCATGTTCCATGTGTGTGCCCTTTCAGTCCCACCTCTGCTGACTGGATGAACTGCTCCGGGTCCATTTCTGCTCCACAGGTGGGACAGGTCGGATTTTCTTTCACCCAATTCACCATTTCAGCACGAATCAGTTCATACTCCTTCTCACAGACATGGTAGTTCTGCTGCCTGGAGTCAAATTGAGATGACGCCTCTTCCCATTGCCGATAGAATTGTTCGATTTTGTCTAAATCTGCGAGTTCTGGCGGAGAGCTGCACTTTTCCAGAATCATAAATTCAATCTGATCGACGCGTACCCTCTCCTCCGCCAATATCAAGTTCTCAATTGTCGTCTGTAATCGACCTGACTCAACCAACTGGGGAGGATCACTTAACGCCTTCAGACACTCTACTGTTAAATTGTCTCGATCAGATCGCTGTTGTTGAACCTCAATATCATAGATGAGTGAATCCAGAACAGTCACCTCTTCCAATTCAGGAGGTTCATTTAACGTTGCCATTACCGATACATTAAGATGGGTCAGCTCCACTTGCTGCTTTACGGCGACTGATCGCCGAATCAATGATTCTAATGGTTTTTCATTTTTTTGTGTTAATTCTACCGGTAGCTCATTTAACGCAGTGACTGTTTTCCGCAAATTCGTCACAGTCTGAGATGAAGCCTCTAAATCTTGAATCAAAGCTTCCAATCGTTGAATCTGCTGGTTCTCCGATTGCAAACTCTCGTATGTCGTTTCTAATGCTTCCAATTTCGATTCAAGAGTGGGAACCGGAGCCAGAGCTTCCAGAATTGCGTTGATTTGCTTTGACTCAGTTTGCAGGCGCTGGAATTCCTGTTGTGCAGACTTGACCTTACTGCGATGTAATTTCTGCATCTCGATCAAAACTGAGGCATCGGAAGACGACGCGAAGAAGCGGGCAGCCCGACTGCCACGGTCATTTAATAAAAAGATCGGTGATTTTTGCTCGCCAAAATGGACGTCGAACTGATCACTATCACCCGACTTGACTTTCGAGAGCCTTAGTAGTGAACGCAGTTTATCGGGAACGTCATTTCTTAACCGATGAAAGTCTTCACCATCAACGCAATAACTGACCGTTTTCTTTTTGCGCTTCCATTCGATGGTATGCTCATCATCCGTTTCGACGATCACCCGACACTCTTTCTCACCATGCCTGACCATAAAATCGCCAGACGTATTCTCAGCAAGAATTTGCAGCGCAGTCACAAAGGCGGACTTACCGCAATTATTCGGTCCCGTCAGCACGGTCAAACCAGCCGACAGATCGATCACGGTATGGGAATGGCTCATAAAATTATGCAAAGTAATCCGTTTTAACATGACTGCAAGTATAATCTCTGCAGATCAGAAATCACAGGATCGGCATACTTGGTATTTTGGATCCGAGTAGAAACGAACCATTGCATTTCCTGTAGAATTTGAGTCAAATAAATGAGACGGGGCGTATTGTACCCGATCAAGATTGCACTCTGATTCCCATTGATTACTATTTCTAGAGTTTCCCATGTCGATACTAAAAAAAGCACTGCTGAGTCTTGGTTTCATGCTAAGTACCTTCTTGTCTCCTTTTCAAAGTCACACGGTCTCTGCTGCTGAAAGCTTCTGGGTCTATGTAGGCACCTATACTCGCGGCAGTGAGAGTCAGGGAATTTACCAGCTTCGTCTGGATGGTGCCAGTGGCAAACTGTCACACGTGGGCATCACGGACAACGTCGAAAACCCTTCTTTTCTGTCCATTCACCCGAGTCGAAACTATCTTTACGCCGTGAACGAGATTGGAGATTACCAGGGTAAAAAATCAGGAGCTGTCAGTGCTTTTGCCATTGATGCGAAGACAGGAAAACTCAACTTCCTCAATCAGGAATCTTCCCAAGGCGCGGCCCCCTGCCATCTCGTTGTCGATGCAACGGGTAAATATGTCCTGATTGCCAATTATACTGGGGGGAATATCTGTTCGTTACCCATTCAAAAGAATGGAAAACTGAGCAAGAGCGCTTCGTTTGTTCAACATACGGGTTCCAGCGTGAATACAGCGCGACAAACAGCGCCTCACGCACATTCGATTAATCTGGATCAACAAAATCGACATGCCGTAGTGGCAGACCTGGGAATCGACCAACTACTTGTTTACCGCTTCAACGCGTCCGATGGTTCGCTGAAACCCAACTCCCCTCCGGGGATTGCTATGAAACCCGGCGCAGGGCCACGTCATTTCACGTTCCATCCAAATGGTAAATGGGGTTATGTGATCAATGAATTAAACCTCACCATTACTGCCATGGACTATGATGCAAAGCAGGGTTCCTTTCAGGAAATTCAAACGATCTCAACCGTACCGGAGGGAACGAACTTGAAAGGAAACTCAACAGCAGAAGTCCAGGTACATCCTTCCGGCAAATTTCTCTATGGTTCCAATCGAGGCCCAAACACCCTCGCCATCTACAAGATTAATCAACAAACGGGGAAACTGACATCAATCGGTTTTGAACCGACGGGTGGAACGATTCCACGTAATTTCAAAATAGACCCTACGGGAAATTACTTACTGGTTGCAAATCAAAATACCAACAATGTCGTTGTTTTTAAGATTGACTTAGAGACAGGATTACTAAAAAGGACAAACCAGGAAATCAATGTTCCCAAACCAGTCTGCATTAAATTCCTCCCAATGCCACCTACCCCTTAATACTCAAGCCGTATATAATTAATTATTATGTACGAATTGGATATTCCTCGCTTCGAATTTCTTATCAAGTGAAGTTTATGTTTTCTTGAATAGATCAATGAATGTCAATCATCAGATGCATGATCAGCGTGTGATGTCATTTTCTAACAAAAAGTGTTCAATCAAATGTGGGTTAAAATTTGTGGGATCCAAGACGTTGAAACTGCTCAGATGATCGCGGATCTGGGTGCATCCGCACTGGGTCTTAATTTCTATGCCCCTTCGCCACGTTCGATTGAGCTATCAACGGCACATGAAATCAAAGCAGCTCTGTCTCACAAAGGTATCTCACTGGTCGGTTTGTTCGTGAAGCACACTTTATCCGAAGTGATATCCATCTGCCGGGAACTCTCTCCGCACATGGTACAACTTCACGGCGACGAACCTCCTGAATTCCTGGCAGAGTTATCTCAACATTTTCCAGACATTGAAATCATTTGGGCCTTCCGAACACAGGATCCTGACTTAAATCACCTGTCTGATTTTCTGACCAAGTGTGACCAATATAGTAAACGTCCGGATTACATCTTAATCGACGCTTATTCACCTCAGGCCTATGGGGGAACGGGACAGCTTGTTCCCTGGGAAATGATAAAGGAAAATTACCTATATGATGAATGGCCTGCCTTGATTCTGGCGGGGGGACTGACTCCAGAAAACGTTCATGAAGCCATTCAAACTGTGACTCCTTTTGGCGTTGATACTGCCAGTGGTGTCGAAAGTGCCCCAGGAATCAAGAGCCAAGTGATGGTTGAAGCATTTGTCAATCAGGCGAAAAAAAAATGAAGATTCTACGATCCTAGTGGTATAATCGTACTTAGCAATGATTCAGAGAGGCAGAATCAAAACAGTTTTATATCACTGCCTTGAGAATCGCTTGATCGGGGCATACCATATACCCAAGGACAGGAATGTCGAACGTATGTGACGAAGAGTCACTTTGAAAACAGGAGTTGGGAGAAACAACTAGTTTCTCCGGGGAATAAAGAGAACTATGTCGACTGATTATACAATTCTATTGATTGAAGATGACCGAGAGATTTCAACCACCCTGAGTGGAGTGATTAAATCAGCCGGTTATAATATTGTTGTGGCCCCTAATGGGATGGAAGGGCAAAAACTCGCCCAAACAGCAAATCCGGATCTCGTCATTACTGATATGATGATGCCGAAAATGGGTGGGTTCCCGGTTCTCGAATCATTGAAATCACTCCCTTCCCCTCCCAAAGTCATCATGATTACTGCCAACGAAGGAGGCAGGCACAAAGCGTATGCGGAAATGCTGGGAGTTGATGACTACCTCAGAAAGCCATTCGCAATGGATGTGTTTCTGGAAGCCATTGCCCGTGTGCTGGCTAAAGATAAAAACAGCGATGAGCCGGAAAAGCCTCCTAAAGGACCACTCACACGCTCTCGAAAGAAATCCTGATCTTACTGTTTTAGATCATTTTCAGACGCTGCTGACAAATGCTGTGTAATACCAAAACAAGCCGGTCAATGAAGTCAGCGTAATATCGATCGTAGAAATCCAACCCAGCTTTTTGTGTAGGCTGCTGTGTGCACAAGGAGCCGGTGGATTAGGAATGCGTCTTAAAGCGAGAAACAGAGTCGTTGCCCAGAACAACGGAGTTGTCACTGCAAAAACCAGGTGAACATAGAGCACATTTCGAACGTAATTGAATTGTTCCGGAGTTAGTGGGGTTTCGCGCTGATTGACAATGTTTTCCCAGCCACCATGCATGATCTGCACATCAACTTCAAATGCGGCAACTGCAACCAGCAAGACAGCTCCCAGCAGAATCTGAAGCTTCTTATGCAGTGCAAAATTGCGTTTGATTTTGACTGAATAGAGACTGAATAATAATAACGGTACGATCAAAATTAGTGCTGATACCACAAAGTCCAACATAAATGTCGAACGATAGCCCAAGAACCCATACTCCATTTGAGAACCCTGCCCTTATTGAATAAAAAGAAATCTAGTCCATCAGCGGCAAACCATATCAAAACTTAAGATCCTGTCCAAGACCATCCTTCTCCAGAATACCTCTGGTAACTGCTGAGATAGAGATTACTTGAGAGAATGCTGGAGTTTTGCCTCTACCCCTCTTGAAGATTCGAGCTGAAAATTGATAAATTGGGTTGAGCGATTATTCATTAAAATGAGCCGTTCATTAAGAAACACAGGAGGTGTTCCCATGCAAGTGTGCGGCGTGATTCCAGCCAGACTGCAATCTTCCCGACTTCCCAGAAAATTATTACTGAATGAAACTGGTCAGACATTAATTCAGCACACGTGGGAGGCGGCGGCACGATCGGAAAAGTTAGACCGACTCATTGTGGCCACCGACAGCCTGGAAATATTAGAAGCAGTTCATGGTTTTGGAGGGAAAGCATGCTTAACCGGTGAACATCCCAGTGGTACCGACCGGATCGCGGAAGTAGCCCTCAAAGAACTGTTAGATGCAGAGATCCTGGTAAATATCCAGGGAGATGAACCTGAAATCTCAGCTGAGTTCATTGACCAGTTGATCGAGTTACTAATACAAACTCCGGACGCTGAAATGGCGACGTTGGCAACTCCCATTCGAAACGTCGAACAACTACAGGATCGCTCTTGTACGAAAGTGGTCTGCCGTCAGGATGGCTCTGCAATGTACTTTAGTCGCCTACCCATACCGTTTACGAGAGATGTTGTACCTGAAACATTGCTGCCTGAGCAAAGCCCCTGGTTATTGCACTTGGGTATCTACGCTTACCGAAGACCGTTTTTGCTGGATTTAACGAAAATACCGGCGACCCCACTTGAGCAGTTGGAAAAGTTAGAACAATTACGCGCCCTGGAGACAGGCGCTCGGATTCAAGTTGCTCAAGTAGCACACCCTTCAGTTGGCATTGATACTCCAGAAGATTATGCTCAATTTGTAATCCGTTATCGCGCAGAACATTCATAAAGTCTGATTTGAGTAAAAGCAGAATACAAATAGCTTCAACCTTAACGTGTTCAGATCACTATCCTTAAACAAAAAAAGCCAAATTATAGTCTTGAGCGATCAGACAAGTATACAGAGAACGAAAAGACCTTAAATTCATCAATGCTTCTATTTGAATCGAACACTTGAAGCGTGCAAAAACAGGATCGATTGAATATCATAGGTACTGATAAATTAGAACTTAACCAGCAGATATTAAAATGACCAAACATACGACTAAACATATCTTTGTCACCGGTGGCGTTGTCAGTTCTTTAGGCAAAGGATTAACTTCAGCTTCAATCGGCCTTCTTCTGGAGCAACGAGGATTACGAGTCCGCATGCAAAAACTGGATCCTTATATTAATATCGATCCAGGGACGATGAATCCTTATGAGCATGGCGAGGTCTATGTGCTGGATGATGGCTCCGAAACAGACCTTGATCTCGGTCATTATGAACGTTTCACAAATAGCCCTCTCTCACGAAAGTCGAATTACACAACCGGTCAAATTTATCAGCGGGTCATCGAAAAAGAACGTCGCGGTGAATATCTGGGTGCCACGGTGCAAGTCATTCCGCACATCACCGACGAAATCAAAGAATCTGTTTATAACCTTGCCAGTTCAGACGTCGATGTGGTCATTACAGAACTGGGAGGAACGGTGGGTGATATTGAAGGCCTGCCGTTCCTGGAAGCAATACGTCAGATTCCTCTCGATATTGGAAAAGAAAACTGCCTCTTCATTCATTTGACACTCGTACCATACATCAAAGCAGCGGGAGAAATGAAAACCAAACCGACGCAACACAGTGTTGGTCTATTAAGACAAATCGGTATTCAACCTGATGTTTTGATCGTGCGAACCGAACGCGCGATGGACAAAGATCACGCCGATAAAATTGCGTTGTTCTGTAATGTCGAAAAAGAAGCTGTGATCGAGGAAGTCGATACGGAATACTCCATTTATGAAGTCCCTCAAGGTTTAGCCGATGATGGGCTCGATAAACTCATTACACGTAAACTGCAGCTTGATGCGGAACCTTTGGATCTTTCTAACTGGCGTTCGCTGCTCAATCGGGTTAAAAACCCAGACCATGAAGTGACCATCGCTGTTGTAGGGAAATACATTGACCATCGAGACGCTTATAAGTCAATTTATGAATCGCTGTTTCATGCCGGGTTCCATCACTCTTCACGTATTCTGTTAAAACGAATCGAAGCCGAAGAAATTGAGCGACAAGGTCCGGAGGTCCTGCTTTCAAACGTCGACGGGATTCTTGTGCCTGGCGGATTCGGCAAACGTGGAATCGAAGGAAAAATTGCAACCGCACAATACGCCCGTGAGTGTGAGATTCCTTATTTTGGAATCTGCCTGGGAATGCAGTGTTCCGTCATCGAATTTGCCAGAAACGTTTTGGAATTATCGGATGCACATAGCACCGAATTCAATAGTGAAACGAACGCCCCCGTGATTTGTTTACTCGAAGAGCAAAAAGAAATCACTGAAAAGGGAGGCACCATGCGTCTGGGTGCACAAGACTGTATTATCGCTCCGGACTCCAAAGCTCATACCTGTTATGGTGCTGATTCCATCAGCGAACGTCATCGACATCGCTATGAATTCAATCCCGAATATCGAAAACAGTTGATCGAAGCGGGGATGATACCCACCGGTACAAGCCCGAACGGAAATCTGGTTGAGATTGTCGAAGTTCCTGATCATCCCTGGTACTTGGCAGTGCAATTCCATCCAGAATTCAAATCCAAGCCGGTTAGCCCACATCCGCTATTTGCGGGATTTGTCGGAGCCGCCTTAAATTATCACCAACAAAAAGTCCGCGTCTCAGTTTGATTGGTGAATGATGATTGAAAGTATGTGTTTTCACATACAACTTGCACGGGAAACATTCCCCAATGAGTTCCAATAAAGCTGTCGATCTGAACTTATCAGGCCTATTGAATGTTCACAAACCGCAAGGCATGACTTCACGTCAGGTTGTGAACCAGATTCAGAAGCTCGTCCGTCCCCTGAAGATCGGACACGCTGGCACACTCGACCCCTTGGCCATCGGGGTCCTGATGGTTTGCATTGGATCTGCAACACGTCTCATTCGTTTCGTTCAAGATCAACCCAAAGAATACCTTGGGGAATTTATCTTAGGGAAACGAAGCGACACAGATGATATTTCCGGAAATGTCACCGAAACAACTGATTGCCCAACCATCACACGCGAACAACTGGAACGTTGTTTGCCTGCTTTTCAAGGACAGATCGAACAGGTCCCGCCACAATTTTCCGCGGTGCATATCAACGGTCAGCGGGCCTATGATCTGGCACGACGCGGGAAATCTTTTGAGATCAAACCTCGTACAGTCGAAATCTATCAAATTGAATTAACGGCGTTTGAGTTTCCTCGTTTTCAGTTGCGAATTGTGTGCGGCTCGGGAACTTATATTCGTTCCCTTGGCCGTGATCTGGGAGAACAACTTAAATGTGGAGCGGTGATGACATCCCTGGTTCGTACACGGATTGGCGATTTTAAACTGGAATCGGCAATGCAACTCGATGATTCAATGACTCTGGAATCGATTGTCGCCCAACTTCAGCCTGCGGAACGAGCTGTTAAACATTTACAACATTATCGATGCAATCACCGGGAGCTTGATGATCTCTGCCATGGTCGTGTCATCGAATGCGATCCTGATCGACTCTCCAAAGCTGGTGATCAACATGAGATTGCCGTCGTGACTTCCGCAGGCACACTCGTTGCGATTGCTGAATGGAAGCGCGATACCAATCAGTTGGCTCCCAGGCAAGTCTATTATCAACATTCTAAATAGTGGCATCATGAGGCCTCTTATGAAACTCATTCTGGCGAGTACATCCCCTTATCGGGCTGAGCAATTACGGCGACTGGGACTGGAGTTCGAAGCTCAGGATCCTCAGGTGGATGAGTCAGTTCTGAAAGAAGCGGGCTTTTCTCCTGAAAATTTGGCCGAGGTTCTCGCTCTGGAAAAGGCGAAACAGGTTTTTCAACAGAATCCGGATGCCATCGTCATCGGCGCTGATCAACTCGTTTCGTTTGAAAATACCATCTTGGGGAAACCGGGAACTAAAGAACATGCGGTACAGCAATTGATGTCGATGCAGGGTAAAACCCACACTCTCATCACCGCGATCGCTGTTCTGGGGCCTGATTTGATTGAAACTCACCTCGATCAGACAAAACTTAAGATGCGATCGCTGGACCAGGGAGCCATTGAACGATATGTGGAATTTGATCAGCCTCTGAATTGTGCCGGCTCTTATAAGCTGGAAAGCCTGGGAATCACACTTTTTGAAGAAATCGACTCCACAGACCATTCGGCGATTACAGGCATCCCGTTAATCGCGTTAACTTCTCTCTTGATCAAAGCCGGAGTCACACTGCCCTGAATCAGCTCATCATGGAATCGAGACTAAAATATCTCGTCTCAGAAATACACACAGCCTGCAGGATTCTCATCCCGCAGGCTGCGGCGTCTTAACAAAATCAGGTATTCATACCGACTGCAAATCTAACAACGCTTCTCGCAGACGGTTTCGTGCCGTGTGCAGTCGACGCTTAATCGTTCCAATAGGCCGATCAAATTCGTGACTCATTTCCTTCAAGGACTGTCCTTTGAAGTAGAACGATATCAGCGTTTCACGGTCAACTTCACCCAGCTGTTCCAGGCGTCCTCGCAATTCGGTAGCCCGTTCGCTTTCCAGCAACTTGTCTAACGGGTTTTCTGGTTCATCATCCAGAACAACAAATGTGTCTGGACTCTGAATGCACTCGTTAGGCCGACGAACAGCACGGTTGATTGACATCCGAACGGCAATCTGCCGCAACCATCCACCAAATCGCTCAGGTGCATTCAACTGAGACAGCTTCCGCATGGCCTGAATGAATACATCCTGTGTGACTTCACTTGCCTCAGCGTGGTTTCGCAATCGCTTCATGACAATTGCGTATACAGTCGACTCAAATTGAACAACAAGCGAACCGAATGCGTCTCGGTCACCACCCTGAGCAGCTAAAACTAATTGTACTAACTGTGAATCTTCCATTGTAATATCTCTTCTCTATCCTGGATCAAGGACTTTAAATTCAAGGCTGTTCAAAGTGCTTGTGCTCATCATGTTCTGAGTGAGAACCGACGTTCCGTCGAGCCAGCTTATGGAACCAGAGAAAGAGACAAAATCTTTCTGCCAGTCATACAGGAGACTCATTTGGAGCTCTCGCCATCAAACATGGCGGTTCAGTTAAAACTTTGATCAGGCTTTAACCAAACACTTTGAGTAAACGATTTTCTGCTAAAAAGCAGGGAACTGGAGCTGCTTAAGAAGCAGTTCCGGTTATGGTGGTCTTGGTACCCGTCATCCGCATCATCAGTTGATAAAGCAGATGCATCGATGTTTGCTGATGTTGATAACAACAATGCCAGCTCATCGACGGGGTCCCCGGCATACCACCGGATTCCGAAAATCGTTCTCTACCTAGAGGGCTTAACGAATCTGTTAGGAGGGCGGCACGGACGGCATCAATGGCTTTCACGACAACAGATGTTTTCACACACGCGTTGTTGTTAATTGCTTTGACGACGAAACGACGATTCTGTTTAGAAAAAATCATCAGGCACCTCCTGCGTTAAACCGCAGAGAAAGAGACTAAAAAAAGTGAGGCTCTGGGCCTCGTAAGAAAAACGGATCCACTCCGTTTACAAAAAATGATTTTAAGATTCTCTACCTCACAGACAAAGAATCTCTCCATACCAGCTAGACAAACCTAATCTGGGTTTGGTTCGCATATCTTTGACAGTTTTCGGTAAAATGTTGATTATTTCAAGAGAAGTTTTAAGATTTCACGTATTAAATCGGTTAATCCAGGTGAATTCACCTAAAGAAAAATCAACGTAAGTCTATTATAGAATATGACTTAACACACTGACAATCACAAACAATCAATTGGAACCTATTTTCAGTGATTTTCATAATATTCGAATAGCAACTTCTATCTTTGCGTCGAAATGAGTGTAAATATTTTGAATCCACTCTTCAAATTCTGAACCGGAATATAGGTTTTGGTCTCCATGGACTGTTTTCCGGTGGATAAGCTGAAAGTCAAATATGAGGTTGAAATCCCCTGTTGCTTCATTAACTCCACAGTAAACGGCCCTGCTTTCTGACGACTTTCCGCGAAAATGTTATAGCCTTTTGCAATCCCCATCGGCAAATCAACCATGGCTAAGATATTTGCCTTGCTGAGCCCTTCAGCACGGGCGTGCTTAAACGTTGGTTGATTTTGCGAGATCTGCTTAGAAGCGTCTGATGCATTGAGTGCGTCCAGGAATTTTTGCATAGAAGCATTTGCTCCCATCACCTGCAGCACTTTCCCTTTGGGATACGCCATACGATTCGTAATGCCCTCCGAACCATAGAGTACCTCCAGCATCCGTTTCTGAATCTGTAATGGGTCAGATTCGGGATCCACTTCTTGTTTGATCACAGTTAAATCAACCGCTTCATCGCCGATCTGCTGCTCATCAGGTGAAAATGTAATCTGCTGCTTCAGCCCGGGTATCGAAATATTCTGCATGAGTGACATCATTTCTCGCGTATAGTCCCGCATCTTTTGCGAAGGTTCTACTTCGGAAATCGCATACGCGTTCAGAACCCCATCCGAAAGTTTGCCCAGTTCAAAAGAGAAGTAATAGCTACCAAATTTCAGTTTGTGAATTTCTTTGACGATCTCCTCAAATTTCGTCTTGGCTTCGGCGTTTGGTTTTGATCCATCAAACATCTGAGCGGTGAAATTCATCCCCCATGTGATGAGTGCCTCTGTATTTCCCGCACCCGCAAAATACGCCAACTGATTGGCAGGAAATTTCCCTAACTCTTCAAATTTCTGTGGGGGATTCTTTTGAAAGAGTTGATCCGTCTTCGAATTTTCTTTGACTTCAAACAAGCTCTCCAGTCCGAGACCATCACTTCCCAGGTTGAGTGCAGTGGTGTAACTTTTCGAATCTTGAACCGCTTGTAACGCCCCTTTAGCCACTGCCGAATAGAGCGACATGATTGGCTTCATATTCACCCCCGGCGCTGTATTCACTGTTTCGGAAAGTCGATTGAGAGTGACATCCACCTTCTGACCAGCCTGTTCCAATTGAGGCTGGTAAATCTGTACTAACTTTCCCGAATTGATATAGAGCGATAAATCCCCTTTGGCAAAGAAATCACGTGATCGCGGGCTCATATGAGTCTGAAAGTTTTGCTGACCATCTTTGATCAACGCCATAGCCTGATCGACAAGGGCCTGATCGCTGCTATAAAGCAGCCAGTTTTCATGTGTGGCGCTATGATACTTCTCACCTAGCGCCTCTTTGAATGCATTCTTATTAGCAACAGGAACTGCATAGAGAAATCCTGGTTGTTTTGATTGACTTAGAAACACCCCAACACACATGTCGCGTGTGGTATCGACTCCTGCAAGATTCGGGTTAGAAATCGAACGTCCCAAAATGGTTCGCAAGTTTAAACCGACGACTCCCGAGAGATTTTCATCGACCTGATTGATTAAACTGGCTACTTTTTGCGACGTCGCCTTGGGATCTTTAAGCCTAATCACAATGCTGGCATCAGAAGAGATTGCCGATTCCGGAATCTCTGCTGCGGAAAGTATCGTCACCGGAAACAAGATTGAAATGATTGCGAGAAACAGATTCCATTTCACAGACATGTAACACTCCATTAATTTGAATTCGTAGAGGCCCGTTTTAAATCCCTATTATAGACATTGCAGCACTCGAAGAGGACTCACCCACCGTCCGAAGCTGAAATAACCCTAAACCATTTATAATAAAAACGTTAGCAACACTGACAACAGTTTAACCTTGTAATTATAAGGATAAAAACCAGCAACAAATTAGACAGTTTAAGATAGATAGAAATTTTAGGTTGAGATTAAGAATCATAGAATGGTTATGAGTTAATCCAAATGCAGCAAACACAACAAACATGCCTTCCCTCTGACCAAGCAAAATACAGATCCTGACTCGTGTGGGAATTCGCTCCCTACCGATGAGAAAAGAATAAGGTGCCTTTTTTATAAAGTCACATTGGAAATTCACCTCAGTATGGATACTGAGATCGGAAAATCGTTCTTCCCTATCATTTTCCGTAAGATAAAATTGACGACAAAGATCTGGTTGAAGGATCAAACAGAGTTTCAATGTCTACAGGATTTGCTGGCTCCCGATCCATGGATGAACGCCGACGCCGAAGATTAGCGTCGGAATCTTCAGAGTCTCTCAATGACTCGAGTGATGAATCTACATCACACAACATTGCGCGAACACATCGCTTTGCAGCAGGCCAGTTTCCTTTACGTACATTGATCTTCCCCAAACGGTGGAAACTCTCTCTGTATTACTTGCCAGTTTTTTTGTGTTTTTCCGGTTTCATTGCCGCTGATATTTATCGTCCTCAATTTTCTGCTTCCGGATCTGCTCTGTCTGAATTTCTGTCACTCGAACACAGCCCTCTTCCTGTGTATCTGACCGGAGCTCTCCTTTTTGTATCAGGCCAGCTTTCGCTCTTGATTGGGTCACTTCGTACGCAAAGTCTACATGATTTTTCAGGAAGACACCGTCTGTGGAAGTGGGTTGCCGCAGGAATCTTTTTGTTCGCAGTTTGCACCACAACTCAATTACATCACGTCTGGGCATCAAGCGTCATTGAATTGAGGCTGTTTGATTGGGGACCACATACTCAACTTCTGGCCTGGCTGATTCCTGCATTATGTATCGGCTTGAGTGTTTCGCTGATGGCTTATCTTGAAATGCGGGGAGACCGTGCAGGCCTGAATTTTACGATTATTGCGGTGGCTGCTTACGTAGCCAGTCTGACGTTGACGCTGACGGGAAATTTAATCCCCTGGGAAGCACACCATCTTCAGATCGGGGCAGGTCTGCTCTTTTTTGCACATTGGAGCTTATTCACCAGCCTCATCTTACATACGCACCACCTGCTCTACCGATCAATCGATCTTCCAGAAAAGGTTCCCTCACGATCCAGACAGCTGTTTGCCAATTATCTGCATCGTCGACGTATTAAACGCAAAGCCAAGTGCGTTGCGAAAGCATTCAGACAGAAAGAAAAACAATCCCTTAAAAAAATCGAAGAAGAAGAAACAAAAGCAGCTTCTCCTGATCCAAAGCCTTCTCGACCGGTGAAACGTGCGTCGCGCAGCAAGCCCACGCCAACTCCTGAGGCTGTCAATGAGGTGACCACTACTCCCCCAGAGAAAAAATCAGCTCCGCGTTCGTCCCAAAAAACCGTTCAAACCCAACCAGCTGGAAAACAAAAATCAAAGGTTCAGAAAAAGAACATCCGCGTCGACTCAGGACATGATCCGGAACTGTTAAAAGGACTAAGCAAACGCGAAAGGCGGAAACTGCAAAAGCAATGGCGTGAAGAAGAACGCCAAAGGGCCGCACAGCAGGAAGAAGATTGGTCATAATTCTCAATTTTTTATGATCCACTTTTGAATTTCGCTCGTTTCTTCAAGTGATTCTTTATAAACTTGCTCTGTTCTGTTAGAGATTCTCGATGTGTACTCCACTCACGACTGATGAGTAAGTAGCATTCTGAATACTCAAAATGATCTGCACGCTTGGGAAAGGCCATAACCACTGATGTCAAACGATAACTTTTACTCCGAAGACAATGACTCACAACCAGACGAATTCTCAGCTCAGCCCAAGCCGGGGATGAGCAAGGGGGTTAAGGTCTTATTAATCATTCTTGGTGCTGGTTCTCTATGCCTGTTACTATGTTGTGGTGGTCTGTTCTATGCTGCCAGAAACATGGACATCAAAATGAAGGTGACGGAGAAAAAAGCAGAGATCATCACCATCCAAAATGAAATCACAGAAATTACGATTCCTGAGACCTTCAAACCCATGGCAGGTGTCACGTTTAGCGTCGTTGGCAAAGGCATGAAAATGGCCATGTACGAGCCTGTATCCAAACAAGGGGTCTTGATCCTAATGAGTCTCTCTGTCCCCGACGATGGCATGATTGATATGGAGAAAGAGTTCCGCGATAGCCTGAATAATCAAAATCAAAATCAGAATCAACGCCAGCTCGATATCACAAAGGAAGAGACACGCGAATTCATGATTAAAGGCAAAAAACTCAATTTCACCTTTGCTGAGGGAACCGATCAAGATAAAACGAAGTTTCATCAGGTCACAGGAGTTTTCCCTGGTAAAGGTGGTCCTGCCTTCATAATGCTACAGATTCAAGCTGACGAATATAACGAAGAAGAAATCGTAAAGATGATTGAATCAATCAAATAGTCGTCAGGCTTTAATTCAAGCGTTATTCTGAAACGATTTTGACTGTCGGTGGGTGTGCATAGTCTTCCCACAAGTGCTGATCTCGTTTTGCACTCGGTTTTCCATCATGCACATAGTAACGATAACGTGAAACGTATGGCTTTCCCGGCTCAATCGTAAATGCATCCACGGCTGCGACAGCAAAACAAAAATAAGGCATACTGGGATGCAATCTTACCGGCTGAGGGAATCGGAAGTTCCCCGGGTGACTTAAAATCGTCACACCAGCCGTTTCAGCACCCAGGGGGCCATACATTTCCACCCAGTGTGGACGGGATTGATTTCCGTTTGTTTTGTTTTTGCCTTCGCTGGTGAGATAATCGTATTGATGATTCTCATGCCAGTCTGCAAGACCGCGGATCGTCATCCCCCCATAGTGGACTTTCTGTATGGTAACCGGTTTGCCGGTTGCACAATTCTGTACTGAATTAATATCAAACAGAAAGTGATCTTTCAAAGCAAACACTCGAACCTGCCACGTTTCTTTCAACATCGTCACCGGACCTGTTTTTTTCGTCAGATCGATATGATCAATGGTCGTTGTAAACGAACCAAACACAGGCCCGCCTGTGAAAGAGTTGATCTGATTATGCTCGACTTTGCCTAACTGCGACTTCTGATCCCAGCCATTATTCTCTCTCCCCTCAAACAAAATTTTCCGCCACGAAAACATGATTCCGTGTTGATGCGCGTGGTTGGGATTGAAGTCATCGGTAATCACTTTGCCGGAGGGGGTATATAAGGGGTGAATGTACCCGCTCTTGTCATAATAAGCCTGATCTCGTTTGGGTGCTTTAACCACGGCGTGATTGTATGTCAGTACGGGCTTGCCATCGACTTTCACGTTCAAATGTTTTCCATCATCCTCCACCGTCACTCCTGACGTTTGTTCTCTCTCCCGCGGTCCTGCAAGCAGACGATACTTTCGTTTCGATCCCGCTGGCAATTGTTCACGTAAAATCCACACCAGTTCTCGCTGTTCTCCTGTCAAACCGATTTGAACGGGTATTTCGGTTCCCGTATCGACTCGAAAGAGTGTCAGATCCGGTTGATTTTCCAACAGTTTTGGTACTGGAATTGACACAACACAGTTTTGTCTCGCCTGTTTCCCAGCAGATACTTCGAGGAGCAAAGCAGGTCCCGCCTGCAAAGTGGAAACACCTTCAATAAAAAACAGAATTGCAGCGCAAGTGATAATCAATTTTTGCCTGAAATTCAAAAGCTGAGTTTTCATGTTGTTACTCGTCATTTTAGAGTGTCCAGCCTGTGCGATATTCTCGTTGAACGTATTGTGCTGCTGCGGTTGTGTTGGAAGCATCCATTTTTTCTGCATCCCATTCAATTTTCTGGCCGACTCGAAACGCCAGATTTCCCAGAAGGATCGTTTCGGTCAAGGGAGCCGCGTAATCGAAGTGACAGAGCGTTTTTCCATTCCCCTTACAGGCTTCGTACCACTCCATCCGCTGGTTACCAATCGCGTCGGGGATCGTTTTTTCAGGCGGTTTGAAGCCAACAAATTTTTCTTCGGGCAACAGAATACGTTTATTGTAATCTGCGGCCAGCATCCCCTTTTCACCCACAAACAAAATCCCCGCTGCCCATGAGGGTCCTCCCAGGTCCAACACCGGTTGTGGCGTATTGCGCCCATGATACCAGACGACTTCAACGGGTGGCATGGATTCACGTGCGGGAAATTGCCAATGACAATCGAGCCAGAATGGTGTTGAATCGGGATGCAGTTGTGGTCCCTTCGTCTCAACTGTCGTTGGATATTTGAGGTTGAGAGACCAGAAAATTAAATCCATATAATGACAGCCCATGTTTCCGAGTGTGCCATTTCCAAAGTCCCACCAGTAGTGCCAGTCGTGGGGATGGTAACAGGGGTGAAAATTCTGCATGGGAGCAGGCCCCACCCACAAATCCCAATTCAGGGTCTTCGGAATCGGCTGTGATTCTTGGGGGCGGTCAACGACGCGTTTATAACGTCGCCAGCCTCCGGGTCGTCCAAACCAGACATGAACCTGCTTGACACCACCAATGGCACCTGACTGAATCAGTTCCACCGTTCGACGATAATTTTCGCCGGCATGATTCTGTGTTCCCATTTGCGTGACGACATTTTCTTCATTTGCCACACGATTCATTTCGCGTACTTCATGAATTGAATGCGCCAGTGGTTTTTCGCAATAGCAATGCTTGCCACGTCGCATGGCATTGATGGCGATTGTCGCATGGGAATGGTTGGGAGTCGTAACGACAACAGCGTCGATTTCCTTCTCCAGCTTGTCCAACATCAGACGAAAGTCGGCAAATGTTTTCGCTTTCGGATATTGAGCGGCATACTTCGCTGTGCGGGCATCATCGACATCACAGAGTGCCACAATATTCTGACTGGAAACTAACCCCAGGTTGGCATTTCCCTGATTACCGAGGCCAATGCAGGCAATATTCAGTTTTTCGTTCGCAGAACGACTTTCCGCCTGAGTTGAATTCCCTGCAACCCATATTCCGGCTGCGCTCAGTGCCGCCTTTTGCAACATTGTGCGCCGTGTGATTTGATTCGATGAATTCATGAACGCTCACTTTGGTTTGCTACCGTTTTTTGAGTTGACTCAGAATATGACTTTATTAAACCTTGTTTCGTTATTAATTGCCACCCTAAAACAATTGAGCATGTCGACTTTGGATTGGATCTGATTTTGTCGTACGAATTACAGCAATCTTGAGTGCTGTCGCTCACTGGAATTTCAGAATGGGATCGTTTCAAATCAACCTGAAGTCATACTACCACGAAAAACACGAAATCCACGAACGGTATTAAAGCTTCTGGTCTTACTGATGTATTTTTAGATGTGGCTGATTTTCAGTTAGGGTTGTCTGGCGCTATTGCCTATGATACTTGCTGATTCGTGCTATTGCTTGTTTCAGGCTGAGAGGTAAGCGTTGTCATGTTTGTGAATCTGATAAAATACAGAAGCTCCCCTTTTTTGAACGGTCCCTATCATGCAGGATGTCAGACAAGGTTCAAGAGAAACTTTTGCGCATTATTGTCTCAGATGTGGTATGAAATTGAGGTTTGGAATAACTTAAGAAGTCGGACAGGGTGCTCAAAAGGAGCAATTCCATACGAGACAGAGAGAACCGGTTCCCATTCTTCAGGTGAAAAGTTGGAAAAAAAGCACGTTTTTGTAGTGCATAAACCACCTTTATTCACATTGTCCAGTTATCCGATTTTTTCTCCTCGCGCGCGCGAGACATAAACAGGGAGTATCGAAATGGGCATGTGGAAGTCAAGTACAAAACGAACAGTGAAATGGTGCAAAGCAACAGTTGTCACTGTCCGATCAGAAGGGCAGATACCTTCAGTTTGTTACATGGGAACCATTTAATAAACTTGATATTTTCCAAAGTGTAAAAGAAAACAAAAATGGTTCAGAAACAGCCTTATCCGATTGTATTTCCCCTCAAGCTGATAGATATTAGAGATACCATCCGAATGATTCATTAATCTAATCTCATCCGCATCAATTTTAAAGAAAGACATACATGGCCGTTCGACTTCGACTTTTAATCATCTTCTGTCTTGTCATTTTTTCTGGATGCTTTGCTTCTTCAATTTCCGTCGCTTCCGAAAAACCCAATGTGCTGTTCATCGCCGTTGACGATTTACGTCCAGAACTGGGCTGCTATGGCGCCGCTCATATCAAGAGTCCCAACATCGATCGGTTGGCGGCGAGTGGACTGTTGTTTGAACGAGCTTACTGCCAGCAGGCAGTCTGTTCTCCTTCGCGCACCAGCCTGATGACAGGGCTGCGTCCCGATTCGACAAAGGTTTACGATCTCGAGACGCATTTTCGAAAAACGGTTCCCGATGTCATCACACTGACACAACAATTTATGAAACATGGATACCACTCGGTCGGCATGGGGAAAATTTATCATGGGAGTTTGAATGATGATCCCTCCTGGGATCGATATCTAAAGGTCAAAGCCAAAGGGTATCAGCTACCGGAAACACAAGCTGCTATCAGAGCCAAAACGAAAGGGCTCAATCTCAAAAAAATGAGTCGAAAAAAACGCTCACGTTTGACACGGGGCCCGGCGACAGAAATGGCTGATGTCCCCGATCATCTTTATCGGGATGGAGCAATTGCGGAACAGGCTGTAAAAACACTTCAACGACAGAAACAACATCAGAAACCCTTCTTTCTGGCAGTCGGTTTTCTAAAACCGCATCTACCATTTGTCGCTCCTCAAAAATACTGGGATCTTTACGATCGGTCTGAGATCAAACTGGCTGATAACCCCTTTCTCCCGAAAGACGCTCCTAAGTGGGCGTCTACGAATTGGGGAGAACTCCGTAACTATTCCGATATTCCCCGGAAAGGCGATCTGACCGAGGAACAAGCTTTGAAACTGCGCCATGGTTATTATGCCAGTGTGAGCTTTACCGATGCGAATGTCGGAAAAATCCTTGATGAATTAAAACGTTTGGAACTGGATGACAATACAATTGTGATTCTCTGGGGCGATCATGGTTGGAAACTGGGTGAACATGCCGGCTGGTGCAAGCACACTAACTTTGAACTGGATACCCGGGTTCCCTTAATCATCCGTGCTCCGCAAATGCAAGCAAGCGGTAAAACAAGCCGTGCTCTGGTCGAATTTGTGGATATCTATCCCACACTCTGTGAATTAGCCGGGATTCCTCTGCCCGACCACCTGGAAGGAACCAGTTTCAAGCCGCTGTTGGAGAATCCCAATCGTCGCTGGAAACCAGCTGCGTTCAGCCAGTATCCACGCGGTTCTATGATGGGTTACTCAATGAAGACAGACCGATATCGATACACCGAATGGCGGGAACGCAAATCAGGAAAAATCGTGGGCCGTGAACTTTATGATCACAAACATGACTCTGCTGAAAACAGTAATATCGCAAATCAACCAGATCAGAAAACCGTTATCAGCCAGCTTTCCAGACAACTCAAAAAGAACTGGAAAGGGGCAGTCGTTCCCGATTAGTCGACAATCCGAATCTAATGTTGCACTTTTAAGCAGAATTGATTTCAGAAATGAAAAACGGCAGACAGAAATGACTTCTGTCTACCGTTAGTTGATTAATAAGTCGCCTGAACTGCTATCAGGATACTTTCATTGCTTCAGATAGAATTTTTGAAGTACTTTCCCGCATGATGCGTGGGTCGACCATTTCGCCTTCCTGGAGGGTCGCTCGCACCTGTTTTCCGGAAATGAAAACTGGCTTTTCTTCCGAGTGGTTTTCCATCAGGTCAACACGCCCCAATGATTCATAAAAGGCAGCAAAGCCAACGTTAACAGGTTCAATCAACAATTCACCCGCCAGATTATTGAAGATCTCCTGGGCATCGAAGTCGCCCCAGATGGCGGTTCCATCAGCGTAGGGAGCATCGGCATGCTTACGACCAATGACGATGTTGGTGTATCCCATGTTCTGGCGGTAGATGCCATGCATGACGGCTTCTTTAGGACCGCCGTAGAACATTTTGATATCCAGGCCGAGCAATAAAACCCGATCTGGAGGATTGTCATCGCGTGGTCCCCACAATTCAGGATCACTGTCACCGTCCCCGAGTTCCCGATTCTCGATCAGTTTTTCATAAGTCTCCATCCGAATTTCGGCACTCACATCGTCACTTTTGGTTTCACCGATGAGTGGATTCAAAACCGCACCTGCGTTTTTGCCTTGTCGCAACAAAGTTTCCAAACCGTAAACCAGAGCGTATTCGTGAGCACGGTGCAGAGGGTTACGAGTTTGAAATGCGACTACAGCATCCCAGCCTTTATCGGCAATCAGAGCACGTACTTCACGGGGCGTGAGCACATATTTTCCGAATGCACTATTTTTGGGTTGTGGTAAAACGCGAATCTCTCCACCAATGAGGTGAGAGTTGTCAGCATCGCCTTCGAGGACCATCGCCGCGCCTGGATGATCGGTGCGTTCGGTCTGATATACACTCTTCAGATATTTGGGCTTGTCCCACTCATAGACATCCGTAATATCCAAAGTGGCAACGATATCCCCTGCGGGATTTGTTAACGCGACTTTTTGCCCACTGGAAAGTGTACCTGCTAATTCCGAAGTGACAGGCAAAGCCAAAGGAATCGTCCATGCATACTGCTTACCATTCACTTCGATGCACGCTTCATCGAGGACACGGTTATAAACTTCTTCACCCATTGGTCCCGTTAAGGGGCTCAATGTACCATCTCCCAAACGGTAGACGGTTGATAAATCAGCTGCAGAAACAGGGACTTTAGGAAGCGTTGCGGCTTCGGCTTTGAAGCTATCAATTTCCTCAGCAGAAACAGTACAACAGACAGGTTCACTCAATCCACCATGAGGGGCAATCAGATCAGCCATTGTTTGAATTCTCAATATGTACAAAAGGTTCACAGAATCAACGCCAACCACTGGGCGTTTCTATCAGCGAAATTAGGGAAACAGATTGAAAACTTCAAGCAACTGGCACACGGATTCGACGAAATCAAAAAACTCTCTGGTTTCAGGTCGTTTTCTGCGGTTTTAACCCCTCAAACCTGTCTTTTGCAGCAAAGCGTTGGTCGATTCATAGGCTTCCTGGACCCATTCCTCAATTTTGTCGGGATCAGGAGAATATTCCAATTCCAGCGAAATCGCCCCCTCAATGTTCAATTTTTTGATTTCATCCAGATAAGGTTCGAAAGGAACCACTCCCCGCCCCGGAGGCAAATCGCCGTGTACTTTACCGTCACAGTCAGAAATATGAACGTGGATCGCTTTCCCCTGTAATTTCCTCAATTCTTCTGGTTTCACGTTCGCTAATACCAAATGGGAAATATCAATGTTGGCTTTTAACGCAGGATGATTCACCTCATCCACAAAACGAACCATTGAATCGACGTCGTTCAATAATGAAAGCGGAAACGGTTCCAGTTCGAGAGCGATTTTTAATCCCAGAGAATCCGCATATGTAGCAAGCGACCGGCATTGCACGACTCCCTGTTTCCATTGTTCTTCCGGCGGTATCACTTCCCGGTTCCAGATGTATTCTCCCAGCACCAGCAGTAGATTTTGGGCCTCGTACTCGTAACACAAATCGAGATAAGCTTTTACCCTTTGGAAATGAAAACGTTGCACACTTGGATTGAAGTCGATTAATCCCACTGCCACACAACACACTGAGACAATCGGCAGATCGAGCCGATCGCACGTATCTTTGACCAGTTTTCGTTCACGGACATCAGCATCAAGTGGATCGATAAAAATATCGACACAGTCAAATCCAAGCGCTTTTGTCTTTTCTAAGCCCCAGACGGTATCTCGGCCTGCTTGTGCCCAGGCAGAGTTTATCATTCCAAGTCTCATGGCGTTTGTTTCCCTTCTACTGCGCATCTGCTCCTGTTTCCTCATGTATTAAGATAGCAATCGACTTGCAGCAGGAAAAGCCATCGATCAGAATGGGGACACCTCGATTCCAAATACTTCTCTTACAGATCAGGATATAATCAGAAATGGATCTCAATTTGTCAGGTGCCACTGTCGTGATTACGGGCGGAGCAAGTGGCATCGGTCTGGTAACAGCGCGTACGTTCATCGAAGAAGGAGCTCAACCCATTCTTTGGGACCAGACCGATCAGGCCGAGTTGATTGCCGATCAATTGAGTGATGAGACCGGACAAACTGTGCTGGGGTTTCAAGTCGACATTACAGACTTGACGGCAGTCCAGGAAATCACTCAACAGACACTGAATCGCGCTTCTCAAATCGATCACCTGGTACATGCAGCTGCAATCGGCTCAAGAAAGTTCGGTTTTCCGTTCACGAATTTGGAACCCTCTGACTGGCCACGTGTGTTTGAAGTCAACATGCAAGGCATGGTGCATATTGCCCATACATTAGCCCCCGTTATGCAACAGGCTGGCAGGGGAAGTATGACATTTATCAGTTCGATCGCAGGTCAAATCGGTTCACAAACCGATCCCCCTTATAGTGCTTCCAAAGCCGCCAACATTAACTTTGCACAATGTATGGCTAAGGATTTAGCCGGGTATGGGATTCGTGTGAATTCCGTTTGTCCCGGAATGGTACAGACTCCCTTGAATCAATCGGTGTGGCAGGCTTGGAATGATCGTCAATCCAAAGAGAACCAGAAAACCTATGAGCAATGGGCAGGAGAAAAAATCAAACAACTGGTCCCGCTACAGCGCTGGCAGACGAAAGAAGATATCGCCAATATGATCGTTTTTCTCAGCTCAGATCGTGCCTCTCAAGTGACAGGACAAACGATTAATGTCGATGGTGGGTTTGTCATGCACTCGTGAAAATATATGACCATTTATAACTTAAGCCCCACGTAAAGAATCCTGTGAAAACAGAATCGACTACGAGGGGCCATTATTGATTTAACAATTTGCCGTTTATTCAGCAGTTGCTTTATTCGCAGATTTTGCCAGTCGTGATTTCGTACGAGCGGCCGCATTTTTATGGATGATGCCTTTCGCAGCAGCCTGATCAATTTTTTTGGTTGCTGTTTGTAAGGCTTTCACCACAGCCTGAGAGTCATCTCCTGCAATCGCAGTGCGAGCGTTTTTAATAGCGGATCTTAATTCCGAACGGCTGGAACGGTTTCGAAGACGACGAGTTTCGCTTTTTCTTAATGATCTTTTTGCACTATTGGAATTTGGCATTTGTTTGACTTAAATAATTTCTGAGTAACTGTTTATGACTTACACTGACCACCATCAACGAAGACAGTCGCCGCTAAAAATCTCAGGCAGAGTAGAAGCTTAACAACCTCTAAGTCGTTATTCCAGCCATTTTGTGCTGCGAAAAAGAGCTTTTTTCAGGAAAAATGGAATGCGACCGAACATTCTAACTCTTCCTGATTAAAGACCTTCCAACCGATCTTTGACATCTTTGTAATCGTAATCGACGGCTAAAATCTCGCTATAGTGATCGGCTGCTTTGTCTTTCTCACCCGATTCTTGATATAAGCGACCTAGCAGATAGTGTGCTTCTTTATAAATATCGGGTTTGTCATCTGGAGAAAGAGAAGGCAGTGCCTTCTCAAACTGACGTTTGGCAAGCTCTTTTTTCTTTTCTGCGTAGAAACATTTCCCTAACGCCACCAAAGCCTCGGAACTGATTCGTGTATCTTTCACTGACTGTTGCAGTAATGAAATCGCCTGCCCCCATTTTTTCAGTCGAATAAAGCGTTGGGCCAACTCGAATTTAATCCTCAAATCGGCTGGGTAACGTTCGACCCGTCTGGACATGACATCGATTTCTCGCTTGATTAGCGCTTTACTGATCAAGGTCAACTGCTTCTTCGCTTCCGCATTTTCGCGGTCTGCATTAAATTGTTCTCTTGCTTTGACCAGTTGTTCTCTCAACTTTTCAAGCTCGATATCTTCAATCTGTTCTCCGATGTTGGCGTCTTTCCCGGAAAGCTCAAAGGCTTTTTCATAATTTTCCTTTGCTTCCGGTAATTTTCCTTCACGTCGATAAAAATCAGCCATTCTTAAATAATGGTCTTTATTTTCAGGTTCTTTTCGAATAGCACGCTGGAGGTCTGCTTCGAGCGACTGTCCCGGGCCATCTGGTGCGTTTCCCTTTTGGGCCTGCTGTCTCTGTTCGCGTGTCGCCCGTCCTTCATCATAGGCAGACTGCCCCTTCTTCGCACCACTTGAGTTCTCAGCGCCCTCATAACCTCCTCGTACCCTGGTCTCTGTAGCCATCAAAGCAGTTACTTTGGAACGGGCATCCCCATCGACAGGATCCAGTTTCAATGCCATCTCCCAGCATTCTCTGGCCTGTTTGAACTCGCCCTTCTCTTCTAATAACAGTCCCAAGTCGGTGTAATAACCTTTGTTTGTCTTATCATTTTCAATGGCCATTTTATATCCGAAAATGGCAGAATCTTCATAACCCAGATTCTTACAGGCCTCAGCCATTTCCGCATTTAAACCAGGATCCCAGGGGTTAATTGACAGGCCTTCTTCTGCATACTGATCGACTGAGACCCAATCTTTTTTACGGCGCGAGTTTTTGATCTTCGTCTTCAATCCGGTGATTTTTAGGACTCCCATTTTTGAACCGGAATTGTTATCGCCATATTTTTTACGCTCAGCGCCACGTTTGGTCTGCCGATAGAGAAGCGCTTCGGGTTCCAGCTTTACAGCAGTAGTAAACATATCAATGGAATAATCCCAATTTTCTTTGGCCAAGGCTTCGTTGCCCCTTCGCCAGCAATCTGCCGCAATTTTTTTGTTTTTGTCAGATGTCATAAAGCTCTTCCGCTGTTAACCAATGCTCTAAATCAATCAATAAAAGGGGCCGACATCCTCAATGATAGTCTGATATCCGGCATCGCTATGACAGCCCGTACCCTCTCTCGTCTTTTATTCATACGTTTCTACATACCATCTTACAAAATTTTTTAACACCTTACCATCACAAGTTTTATCAGAAACCAATACACACACGTACCGTACAGTATAAGAAACCTTAGCCGATGTACTTGCATCTCTGAGTATCGATTCGCACAATGAAACTAAATCTCGCAAGTCATAACGACTTGTCACATTCGATTTCAAGTCAGTTTTCTACTGATCCACAACCTTACAGCAAATACGATCCTTGGAGAAATACAATGAAGCAATTCCCTCTCTGCGCTCTGATAGTCTGCTCTCTGCTTTTCGTTCTTACTCATGACAGTGATGCCGATTCCAAGTCTCCCAAATGGGCGGCAACCAGTGTTGAAAAGGCAGGCCCCGACTTCCAGATTCAGGGAGAGTACTCGGGAATTTTAGGGGAAGACAGTAATGAACCACTGAAATACGGTGTCCAGGTTATCGCGTTAGGTGATGGGGCGTTTCAGGCTGTCGGTTATCCGGGAGGCTTACCCGGTGATGGCTGGAATCAGCAAGAAAAAGTCACCACAAAAGGTGAAAAAACAGGTAATGCGATTACATTCAAATCTGAGCAAGGCCGTGGAGATCTGGAAGATGGTAAAATCACCATCTTCGATGCGGAAGGAAATCAGGTAGGAACCCTCAAGAAAGTACATCGAAAGAGCCCTACACTCGGTAAAAAAGCACCTGCCAATGCCAAGGTTTTGTTCGATTCAAATCGGGCGAAAGAAACCGTCAAAAATTTCACTAATGGTAAAATCACAAAAGACGGACTTTTAAAAGAGGGTGTCACCAGCAAACAGAAATTTAAAGATGGCCATCTCCATTTGGAGTTTCAGTTACCATTCATGCCTCAGGCACGCGGTCAAGGCAGAAGCAACAGTGGCTGCTATGTATTAGGACGTTATGAGGTCCAAATTCTGGATTCCTTCGGCCTGGAAGGTAAAGACAACGAATGCGGGGGGATTTATAAAGTGGGTGCTCCCAGTGTGAATATGTGTTTTCCGCCACTCGCCTGGCAGACATATGATATTGACTTCCAGGCAGCTAAATACGACAAAGAGGGTAACAAGACAGACAAAGCGAAAATCACAGTCAAACACAATGGAGTCACCATTCATGATAATCGCGAAATCGATGGCCCCACACCGGGGGGCACTAATAAAGACGAAGCGATTGCAGGTCCACTATTTCTGCAAAATCACTCGAATCCGGTTCGTTTCAGAAACATCTGGGTGATTGAAAAATAAATCTGTTTGACTTCAATTGAGTTTTAAATCACTCTCTCCACTTTTTTGTTCAGGGCCACATCAGGATGACCGCAATCGACAGCCCGGCTACACAAAGTACAGATAAACTTCTCAAGATGCGTCTTTATCTGATGATGTTTCTTCAGTACTTTGTTCAAGGATGTTATTTACCCATCATCACATTGTATCTGATTGATGCGCTCGGCTTTTCAGCCTGGCAGATTGGAGTGTTTGGCTCCGCATTGGCTGTGGGACCTTTAGTAGCCCCCTTTATTTTTGGACAGATTGTCGACCGCCATTACTCGACAGAACGAGTGCTCTCGTTCTGTCATTTTTCTGGTGGGATCCTCATGCTGGTCCTGTTTGTGCAGCATAGTTTCTGGCCTGTCGTCATTTTAGGAGTACTCTATTCGGTGCTCTATATTCCGACGATGATGTTGACCAATTCACTCACATTTCAGCATTTGAAAGACCGCGAAAAAGAATTCCCCATGATTCGCTTATGGGGGACGATCGGTTTTGTCGTCCCCGCTTGGGTCGCGGAAGGAGTATTTCTGGCAAATCTCAAAGGTCAGGAACTGAATACCGGGCGAGGAATTGTATTGGCGATGGCAGGTGTCGCAGGAATTATAATGGCCCTCTATTGTCTCACGCTTCCCCATACTCCTCCGGTCAAAAGTGATAAAAAAGATCTGGCTCCGGGGAAAGTTCTCAAGATGCTGAAACTGCGTCACTTTCTAGTGCTTGTACTCGTCACATTTATTATCTCCATCGTGCATAAATTTTACTTCCAATGGAACGCCCCGTTCTTGAAGGCAATGTTGGGGTTGGGACAGGTGCAGGGTGCCTGGGAGCAGAGAATCAGTTCCATCGGTCAAGTCTTTGAAGTGCTGGTGATGGCGGGACTCGGATTTGCTCTCAAAAAATTTGGATTCAAGACTGTAATGCTGGTTGGCCTCTTATCGTATTTGATGAGATCAGTCATTTTTGCCTACGCCTCGACAATCGAGAACTCTTTTGCCCTCGTTCTCTCGCTCACCTGCCTGGGACAGGCCATGCATGGGCTCTGTTTTGGTTGCTTTCTGGCCGCCGCTTATATTTATGTCGATAAAGTGGCTCCTCTCGATGTTCGAGGGAGTATGCAAACGTTCTTCGGAACGTTTGTGTTTAGTTTAGGAATGTTTGCAGGTGGATTCATCAGTGGAAAAATCGGGGACTTTTTCACTTCAACAGGAAAAGGCACGTTAATCCGATCACAAATGAATGTTCAATCAGAATCTGGAGTCCTGGCTTTCACTCAAAAAAACTTAGACGGCGATGTGATTAATTTATTTCGAGACTGGCCTGGTATCTGGTTGAGCAGTGCCGCCATTGCCCTCTTAGCGACGTTACTGTTCTGGGCTTTCTTCCCCAAAGTCCATTCTGCAACTCCTTTGACTCAGACTGAAGAAACGACCTAATGCCATTTCACATTTCTGAGAATGCCCTCATCGGTGGAGCTGTTCTGATTTTCTCGTTGTTCGGTTTGATCAAAGAACAATGGTTTCTGGCTCATACACGAAAGGGGCAGCGTCTTACAGAATGGTTTGGGCCGGCACGCGCGATCTGGGTGTTACGCACTATCTTTCTCACCGGAATCGTATTTGGTGCGCTGCTGGCGACAGGTGTGATTCAGCCGGTTCAATGGGAATAAGTCTCTTTCCTCTCACTAGCAAACAGAAAAGCTGCCATTATGACACATTCAGTACTGCATAAATCCACTCTATTGACTTGCCAAAATGACATTTCGTTCAAAATTCAATCTGGACTTTTCTGTGTCTGTCAACGATAAAATATTCTATTACAGATACTTACAACATCGATTTTTGATTTGAGTGATCTCATCCTCAATGGTATGACCTTTGCTTATTCTAGAATCACCAAAGACTCGTTTTTTTAGTTTTAGGATGTTTGGAAATGCCAATTTTTCGTTGGGAGCAATCTTGGAACCCGCTCAGAGATTTGGAGCGAGAAGTAGACCGTCTGGTTCAGGGGGTCGAATTCTCAGTTCAAGGGATCCGTATGCCCCGACAATATCCTGCGGTCAATATTTTTGAACTGGCTCACGAATATCTCATCACCGCAGAACTCCCCGGAATGCTGGCAGAAGACCTGGAATTGACGATTGCAAACAGTGTGCTCACTCTGAAAGGCCATCGTAATCCTCCTGAGATTGCCGATGGAGAGATCTCAGAAGAACGCTTCCGCCGTCAGGAACGAACCTTTGGAGAATGGCAGCGATCTATCAGCATTCCTGATCGAATTTCTGAAGAACATCTTTCAGCAGAATTTAACGAAGGGGTCCTTAAAATCCATCTACCCAAGCTCGAAGAAGAGCAACCCCGCCAAATTCCTGTGAGCTCTGGGGAATAGATCGAGAGATGATAACATGAATCGACAAGACAGTAATGAAGAACGAGGGGAAATGGCTCATCCCGGTCAATATGTTTTCACGCCCCCGATTGATATCTATGAAACAGAAGCCGGTCTTGTGCTGTATGCTGATCTTCCCGGAGTTTCTGTCGGTTCACTTGAATTACAGGTTCAGGACAACAAGCTCACATTACTGGGTAAAGTGGAACCTCAAATTCCTGAAGGAGCACAACCACTACATCAAGAATATGAAGTAGGGAATTATCTGCGATCATTCATTCTCAGTGGAGAAATTGTGCATAGTGAAATTGAAGCGAAGCTGACAAATGGTGTCTTGCGTATTTTCCTTCCCAAAGCTCCTAAAGCAGAACCCCGTAGAATTCAGGTCAATACTGGTTGATCAAATATGCTCTCGTAAGATGAGCTTCCTCATTTGCTAACGAGATTGCGAATCTTCAATGGTTTCACTTTGCAAAGTGGAAGGTTTTAAATCATCTTCTTTAATCAGCAACTGATTTTGTCTTTGCAACTGCAAAACTTCTTTACGATTCCCAATCAAACCAGCAGCGCGTGACAATGCCGTGATGTACCGTCTATCGGTTTGATGCTCTAGATAGAGTGGCTTCAATAAGTCATATGCCTGTTGACCTGCCCTTTGATAAATCAGCAAATCGGCTTTGAGTAACAGGCTTTCAAAATCCTCGGGATCAATCACTAATGCCTGCTCGATATGTGAGAGGGCTTCTGGAATATTCCCTCGGCTTCTATCAATTTGTGCCAGATAACGTAACGCGGTATTCGATAACGGATTCTGTTTCAGACACCACAGTGCCTCCCGCTCGGCAGTCTGCAAATCTCCCGAGTAAAGTGCTGCATATGCCAGATTTAAATGAGCCTCTAATAATTCGGGTTCTAAAAACAGAGCCTGTTTCAAGGGGGCACACATTTCGCTGGCTCTTCCTGCTTGTCGTAGAATGTTGGCAACCAACATATGATTCTCAGCTTGATTGGCACCAAGTTCGATACTGCGTGTGGCATGCTTAAGTGCTCGATCATAGTCTCGCTCCTCAAGTAACAGCCTCGCTAACAGATCCTGATAACGACTCTGTTGAGGGAACTTTCGAACCAGCGTTAACAACGCTTTTTTTGCTTGTTTGGGTAGATTCTGCTTCAGCGAAATTTCAGCAATTGCATCGACGGCTTCGTAATAACGGGGATGCATGGGAGTCACATGTGAAAAATTCTCCAATGCCTGGTAAGGGGCTCGATCCTTGATTAACTCTCCTAACTGAAAATGTGCGAACTCATCTTGGGGATGTTGTTTTAAATAAGCGATCAATTCATTCTGTTTGACTTTATCAGGTTTCTGAATTGATTCTACGTGACCAGATTTTTTTGAGCGAGAAGAATCAGTTCCGCCGTAGAAATAAAAAATCAGTAATGCAATGACAGCGACAACAGCCACGATAGATTTGCTTGAAAAAAGAACACTCTTTTTCTGCATAGGAAATGGCCTGGTCAGCTTATCTTGTTCCGGCAGAGGTTTCATAATCACCGCTGTATTTGAGACAGGTCCTGAGAATCACTTGCGCCTTCTATTAATGTATAACGCCTCCCCGGTCGTAATCCAGACCAGATTTCCGTTTTCCCTTCAGGCCAGGTCACTTTTACCGTAACGGGACCTTGATTCTTTCCCACACCTAAAAAGACCCAACGTTCATCTGCCGAAAGATAACTGCTGCTACCCCGGCAATAGCGAGTGAGATTTTCGGACGTCACCCTCAGCTCAATGATGGCACCAATGGCACTTCTGTTGGAGCTAGTTCCAATGAGCTGCAAACCAATACTCTGATTGGGAGTCACAGAACGATTCTCCAGCAGAACTAACTTCCCATTTAAATGTGAGACCGCAACATCAGGTAATCCATCCCGATTGAAATCTGCAACGGCACTGCCTCTCCCCACCTGTTGTTTCTGAAAGAAGGGACCTGCATGCTGAGACACATTTCGAAACCACTGTCCTGCTTGATTGAGCAACACTTGCGGTTCCTGTTCGTAAGGCTCATTTCTTCCCAGTTGAGCCAGTCGATCATGAACGTGACCATTCGTCACAAACAAATCTTCCCATCCATCATTATTCAAATCCAGAAAAGAGGCTCCAAACCCCAGGCGCATGCGGCTGGGCGTTGCCAGGCCGGTTTCGTCGGTCACATCCAGAAAAAAAAGAGCCCCTTCATTTCGGTACAAGGTATTTGTCTCGCCGTAATAATTCGTTACATAGAGGTCAAGCTGACCATCGTTGTTATAATCTGCTCCGGCGATACCCATTCCCGCTTCCCGGTCTCCCGCACGATTGAACGCCACACCTGCTACTAAAGCCTGATCTGTAAAAACGCCATGACCATTATTCACCCATAACTGGTTAGCAACAGAGTCATTGGCAACATACACGTCCATATCACCATCGCGGTCGAAGTCCGCAGCAAAAACGCCAAGTCCCTGGCGGGCAGGCTCATTATGTAAACCCGCTTTTTTCGAGACGTTCAGAAAAGAACCATTCCCTAAATTCCGATAGATCACATCATATTGCCCACGTACGTAACGCGGATGACAAATAAAATAAACGCGGCTTCCATCAACCTTTCGGCTGCAAAGAGGATAATTCTCTCGATCAATTTTCAGATAATTGACGACATAAAGATCCAGCAATCCATCACCGTTCAAATCAGCCCAGGTACAACTGGCACCATAACCGGGATCATCCACACGCGCCACTTGTGAGACATTCGAGAAGGTACCATCTCCATTGTTCTGATATAAAAGATTCCTGCCGAACTGACTCACATAGAGATCTTCAAAGCCATCATGATTATAATCCCCGACCGCAATCCCCATCGAATAATCGATCGAAATTAAGCCTGCAAATGTCGTTACGTCCTGAAATCGACTCTTTCCCTGATTACGAAACAGACGGTTCGATAATCCGATTGCAGAATCATCACTCTTTTTTTTCTTAGATCTTCGCCACTCCTCGCCTTGCCCACAGTACAAATCAGGCAAGTCATCATTGTCATAATCAAGCCAGCCCACTCCTGACCCCATCGTCAAGTGTAAGTGGCGTTTTGTTGTTGCAGGAGACTGATGCTGAAATTGAAGCTGAGCGTTTTTAGTAATGTCTTGAAATTTAACAACAGAGTGCTGTTCTTCAGCCCGGACGCAGGCTCTCTGATCAATTACAAATACAGAGCCTAAGCAGAGTACCAATATCCAGGATCTCAGGCATGGACACCCCGAGAAACTATTAGAATGGAAATTGATCATCCAGTTTTGCCTCTGAGAGTTCGACCAGAAATTGTGATAACCGCTCGACAAGCACCTGCATTAATTTCTCGCCTTTCTCGGCAGACGCCTGATGAGGGTTGCCCGATCCGGAGTTGGTAGTCAATAAATGCCAGGGTCGTGTAATGCTGACCCAGCCAGAATTGACCGCTGCAAATCGCGTCGCGTTGGTCGCACCGTCATCAGCATGTAAAGCGTCTGTTTCCGGATCACGGGAAACAAACTGTGGAAAATAAGCCAGTGCCAGTGAGGTTTCCATTTCCCCCGCATGATCATCCGGGTTCTCGAACAGCTCTGCTTTCACATCGGCGGAAGTCCCGCGAAACCAGTCCGCCAGAAAGATTTGTACCGGCGTAGAACCATGCAGTTCGCGCAATAACGGTTTAAAATCATTTCCACCATGACTATTCAGAATCAACAGTTTATGTACGCCATGATTTGCCAGTGAATCAACCAGGTCTGCGATGATTTGTCCTAACGTGGAAGGGTTTACATTCATTGAGAGAGGAAACTCAGATTGATTGGTTTCTGTTCCGTAAGGAATCGGAGGTAACATGACCACTTTCGCACCACGTTGATAAGCAGCTTCACACACGCGAGAGCCAATTGCGTCTGCTTCATAAGTATCAGTTCCATAAGGCAGGTGTAGGTTATGCGGTTCCGTAGCCCCCATTGGCAACACCGCAACTTCATAGGGGTTTTCTTTTACATGGGCATAATTGGTCTCGGATAAAATCCAGGGACGTATCACAGGTTCCGCTGCCACTCGCAGTTCTCCTTAATTGGATAAACAGATTTTATAGCCAACAGACTCATACTAACAGATTAATGAGCGAACCTCATTCACTACTAAACAGATATCTGAAGAATATACATTCTTCCCAGATGTTTCTCTGTATTCTAATGAGCCCTTATAGTATTCTAGGTTACTGAATCATTATTTCTCGTAAAGGAATTCCTCATGGCCAATTGGTATGTTAAGCGTGGTAGTCAAATCGCTGGCCCCTTAACACTTCAGCGCTTAAATGAATTAGCAGCTCAGGGAAAAGTTCAAGAGACCGATCTGGTTCGTGAAGGTGAAGAGAACGACTTCGTTCCCGCAAGTCAGATTCCAGGGTTAATTCCTGAATTTGGAAGCAACTTTGAGGAAGATGATTATCAACAAGGCAGCCAATCTCAAACGACATCACCTAAAAAAAGTAATGCCGTACTTTGGATTGTTGTTGCTGTTGCCGGCGGCGGGTTTGTTTTGGTGATTCTGATTTTGATGGCCCTACTCTTACCAGCGGTGCAGCAAGCACGCGATGCAGCACGACGTTCTATGTCGAAAAATAATATGAAGCAAATTGGTCTGGCGCTACATAATTATCACGACGTTTTTTCACAATTTCCTCCCGGAGGGACTGCGACCGCAGACGGGAAACCCTACCATAGTTGGCAAACTGCTATTCTCCCCTTTGTTGATCAGGCGCCACTTTATAATGACATCGATTTTGACGTAGCCTGGGATGATCCCAGCAACCAAATCATTTTTGAACAGGAAATTCCCACATACTTAAACCCGTCAATTGAAGAAAAGATTTCACCTGATGGATTAGGTCTTTCCCATTATGTCGGCAATGAACTCGTCATGAAGAAAAACGGAAACATTGGCATACGAGACATGACCGATGGCACTTCGAATACCATTTTGGCAGTCGAGACAGGCCAAAACTTCAAGCCCTGGGGCGACCCGACTTCGATTGCAAAGCCTACCGAGATCATGGGTCAAGGAAAGAAGTCCTCTTTCAGAGGAGGCAATCATGTCCTCATGGGTGACGGCAGTGTGCGCTTCGTTTCGGAAAACATTGATCCTGAGACATTAAAAAACTTGAGTATCCCCAATGATGGGAAAGCGATAGGAGAGTTTTAGAATTGTATTGAAGAAAATACCAATTTGATAGCTTTTTTGAAACCATAATGAAACTACAAAACTCTTCACAAGGCAACAATCACAGAAATAATCAGCGCAACCATTCTCTTGAGTTAACTATCCTGCTAATTGTGCTTGTTCTGGGATTTGCGATTTTCTTAACAAACAACCCATTTTCTCAGCGGAGAGGAAGAGTAAGATCTGTTACCAGGCACAATATGAAGCAGATTGGGTTGGCGCTACACAATTATTACGAGACACATGATTCTCTCCCACCAGGAGCCACTCTCGGAAAGAATCAAACTCCCTACCACAGCTGGCAGGCAATGATTCTGCCCTTTTTGGATCAGTTATACCTTTATAGACAGATCCATTTTAACGAGCCCTGGGACGCTTCTGTAAATCAGGAAGTCTTCAAGCAGAAAATTCCTGAATATCTTAATCCCAAAACAAAAGCGAAAATTTCTCCAGAAGGCTACTCCCTTTCCCATTATGTAGGAAACGAATTGGTTCTCAAACCAAATATCAGAATGAAATTTGAAGAGATACAAGATGGGTCTTCAAACACCATTTTAGCTATCGAAACCGGCGAAAACTTCAAACCGTGGGGAGATCCGACCGCATTGACAAAACCAGTTAACATCATCAGCCCCAAAAAGAAATCGCCGTCCACTGGAGGGTATTATATCCTGCTGTGTGATGGCAGGGTTCATTATGTGTCGGAAGATATTGATCCTTCAATACTCAAAGCTTTGAGCACGCCCGATGGTGGCGAAGAGGTTGGCGAGTATTAATGCCGGGCTTCATAGAGCTGGGTCACCACGCCTTCCAGGAAACTCCCCAGACGAGTTGCCGCCTTTGAGGCATCGCCGCGCATCTTCCACATTTCCTTAATACTTTCAGGACGCTTGAAGATGGCACCGACGGCTGCTCCTGCCCTTACTGCACCTGTTTCCCCGAGGATTGAAATCACTTCGGGAGGAAGATCTGTAGAGCAATCGTCGCTGATCGCGCGAATCGCCATGAAGCCTTTATTCTCAGCCTGGCAGACCTGCGCTACCGCCAGGCTTTCCAGATCGACTGCGAGCGCTGCATGTTGTTCGGCAAGTCTGAGTTTTTCTTCAACAGTACGAACGATCGCATCGGTATTGATAAGCTTCCCTACATAGAGCCCGTGCTCCCGGTCTTCTGGAAATTGAACATCGTTTTTTAATTCCTGGCCATGCAGGTCACTGACGGAAGTACCGACGACAATATCTCCGACCTTCATTTTAGGGTCCAGGGCTCCCGAAAATCCAACCGATAAGACCCAGGGAGGCGAATGCGCGTCAATCAGTGCCTGAGTTGCCGCTCGGGCGCGAGCAAAGCCGACACCCGTTTGCACAACGGCTACTTTGACTTGATCCAGAAAGCCTCCCCGAAAGACATACGAACCGCCGGTATATTTCTTGACGTGCTCACAACGATCCAGAAATTGCTGGATCTCCATGTGCAAGGCACAGACCAGCCCTATATCCGCATGTGCTTTATCGACTTCGGGTTGATTCAAGAGGCATGCTCCTGTTCGAACTCATTCATCATGGAGAGTAACTTGTCGATACCGGCTTCCGGAAATGCGTTATAAATACTGGCACGCATTCCGCCCACACTACGATGACCTTTCAAGCCATCCAAACCGGCAGCAGTCGCCTGAGCAATGAATTTTGCGTCCAGGTCGGCATCGCCGGTCACGAATGTCACGTTCATTAAGGAGCGATCCTGTTTCGCAGCCGTGGGCTTGAAGAGCTGGCTTTGAACCAGGTAATCATATAGCTTACCCGCTTTGGCCTGATTCTTCTGCCCCATAGCCGCTAACCCGCCCTGATCTTTCAACCATTGCAGGACACGTCCCAAAACATAAATCCCGAATGTGGGAGGCGTGTTAAACATGGAACCTGCTTCTGAGTGAGTGCGATACTGCATCATTGTTGGTATGTCGGTCGGTCCCTGCTCGATGAGATCATCCCGAATGATGACGACAGCCATACCACTGGGTCCCAGGTTTTTCTGAGCACCGGCGTAAACAATGCCATATTTAGATATGTCGATGGGACGCGAAAAGATATCGCTACTCGCATCACAAACTAAAGGCACTCCCGCTGGAACTTCGGGTTCTGATGCGAACTCGGTACCATAAATCGTATTATTTGATGTGAAGTGCACATAAGCGGGTTGCTCACTCAAAGCAACTTCTGAGGGAATATAGGAAAAATTTTTGTCTTCGCTATTACAGGCGATATTTACACTTCCAAAGAGTTTGGCTTCTTTGACGGCCTTCTTGGACCAGGAACCGGTAACCAGATAGTCGGCTGTCTGATCTTTAGAAAGCAGATTCATGGGGATCATGAAAAACTGAGTCGAAGCCCCTCCCTGCAAAAACAGAATTTTATAGTTATCTGGAACGGAAGCAATTTCCCGGCACAGGCTTTCGGCTTGCTCATAAACGGCGAGAAATGCTTTACTCCGGTGAGAATGCTCCAGAACCCCGATTCCCGTATCTCCCAGTGAAATCAGATCTTGTTGTGCCTGTTCCAGAACGGGCAAAGGAAGTGCAGCGGGGCCTGCAGAAAAGTTGTAAATTCTTTCTGTCATTTTAGATATCTCAACATCAATTGCAGGTTGAAAATTGAATTCAACCCTAAGTAAACGATTTGGTGTCAATAATAGGGGTAAGGCGAATCCACTTAGATACATCCTTCAGGATATTGGCTGGCGTTCGCTTGTTTTGCGATTCAGCATCGATATTATGGAGTCTGCTTTTCTTCGTGAATGGAGTAAAGTGAAATAATCCAGAATTCCCAAGAATAGTAATGTTTTCCGGCATAAAATTGCCCTGTTTGATTGATCTGTTTATTAATGGCTAATTCTCCGAATCCACTCTCCAGAGGCCCCCGAGTCCAGCCCTTCCAGCCTCCACAAGGTGATCTGACCATCATGGCTGGTTCCGGTAATCCCATCCTTGCGCAAGCCATTGCCGATGAGTTGGGCATCCGTTTGACACCGTGTGAAGCGCACCAGTTCAGTGAAGGCAATATTTTTGTTCGTATTAAGGAAAATGTTCGAGGGCGCGACGTCTATCTCATTCAAGGCGTCCATTATCCGGTGAACGATAATTTTGTTGAGCTCATGTTTTGGATCGATGCTCTGAAACGCGCCAGTGCACAGCAGGTTACCGCTGTGATCCCTTTTTTCAGCTATGCAAAAGGAGACAAGAAAGACGAACCTCGCGTTTCAATCCGTGCCCGGGTCTGCGCTGACGCAATTGAAGTGGCTGGAGCAGACCGCGTGCTGACCATGGATCTACACAGTCCACAAATTCAGGGATTTTTCAGCGTTCCCGTTGATCATCTCTACGGCCGCCATGTCATCGGCGAACATATTCAAAAAATGAATATCGAAAATCTTGTTGTTTGTAGCCCCGATGTTGGATTTGCCAAAGAAGCTTCAGATTTTGCTAAACTACTGGGAGTTCCAGTCGTCATTGGAAATAAAGCCCGCAAAGACCATTCAGAAACCGTGGAAGTATTGGAAGTGATTGGTGAAGTGGAAGGCAAAAATGTGATCCTTGTCGATGACTTCACAATCACAGGCCGCACTTTGATCAGCATGGCTGAGACCTTGAAGCAAAAAGGAGCCAACGATATTTATGCCGCGGTCACACACGGTGTATTATCCAAAGGAGCAGCAGAGCGAATTGGCAATAGTCCGTTGAAGAAAATGTTCATGACCAATACGATTGAAACCTTAGCTGATCCTCTGCCCGATAATCTGGAGGTCATTTCAGTGGCTCATTCATTCGCTGCTGCCATTCGATCCATTCATGACCGCACCAGCGTCAGTACACTATTTCCGGAAAAGAGAACGAAAAAGTAAACCAATCGTCAGAGAAAAACAGGACGCATGACTAAAACAGGCAAGAAGCTAACCCCCATGATGGAGCGGTATCTGGAAGTCAAACGCCAGAATCCGGGAACTCTGCTTTTGTTTCGCATGGGTGATTTCTACGAACTCTTTAATGAAGATGCCGAGATCGCAGCCCGTATTTTGGGAATCACACTCACCAGTCGCGATAAATCTTCCAGTAATCCCATCCCGATGGCGGGCTTCCCACACCATTCGCTGGATAATTATCTCTATAAATTAATTCATGCCGGCTACAGGGCATCTATTTGTGATCAGGTAGAAGATCCTAAAAAAGCCAAGGGGATGGTAAAACGCGAAGTCACACGAGTCGTCACTCCGGGCACACTGACTGACGACGCCTTACTCGATCCTCACGAGAACAACTTCCTGGCAAGTATTCACTTCGGAAAATCAAGTATTGGCCTGGCCTGGCTGGAGCTATCCACGGGACGTTTCCTGACTTCGAACACGACAGCAGAACATTTAATTGACGAACTGGCCCGCATCCATCCGGCAGAATGTATTTTTGCGGAAGGAAATTCAGCACTGCAAAATGCGGTAGGGCACCTCGATACAATGCTGACTGAACGCCCTCCCTGGTCATTTGCAGCGGATGTGTGTGAAAAACGTTTACTATCACACTTTGGTACTAAGACACTGGAAGGTTTCAATCTCGAGCAGGGATCTCCTTCCATCACAGCCGCTGGTGCTCTGCTTGAATATGTGGAAGAAACACAAAAAAGTGCGATTCCGCATATCAATCAGATCGAACCTTATGAACGCGGTGATCGTTTATTAATTGATGAAGCGACGAGACGTAGCCTGGAATTGACGCGCACGATTCGTGAAGGGAAACGAGAAGGTAGTCTGATTTCGGTTCTCGATGAAACTGTCACTTCGATGGGTGCTCGGTTACTGACAGAATGGATTGCGAACCCATTAACAAACTTGAATGAAATTCAGAAACGACTCGACTCTGTTGAAGAACTCTTACACAACCCGGTACTGGTTAATGATATTAGAGAAGAACTTGCCAAGACTTATGATCTACAACGACTCACCGCGCGCATTGCAACCGGGAGAGCCAGTGCCCGTGATTTGAGTTTTCTAGCACAGACGTTAGCGTTACTGCCTAAACTGAAAGCGAAACTTACCGGTAGAAAATCAGAGTTGCTCCAAACACTTGAAACCAGAATTGATCTCTGTGTCGAAGTGCGTGCGGATATTGAATCGATGATTGTGGAAGATCCTCCACTGACTCTCAACGAAGGAGGCGTAATCTGTCCTGGATTTAACGAAGAACTGGATGAACTCCGCTCGCTATCGCGTGGAGGGAAAGAATGGATTGCCAGCTATCGTAATGAAGAATCGGAACGCATCGGCATTCCCAACCTCAAAGTCGGCTATAATAAAGTTTTTGGTTATTATCTGGAGGTTTCAGCCGCTCATGCTGCTAAAGTACCAGAGCATTATATTCGCAAACAAACTCTTAAGAATCAGGAACGCTATATCACGCCTGAACTGAAAGAGTACGAAGAAAAAGTACTCAAAGCAGAAGACCGGGCCATAGAGCTGGAACAAACACTGTTTGACGAATTGCGGGAACGTGTTGCCAAAGAAGCACCACGTACTCAAAAAACGGCTGAGGTACTCGCACAAATTGATGTGCTCTTCGGTTTAGCACACCTTGCCACTCATGCTGGTTATTGCCGTCCCGAAGTCACGGAAGAACCAGTGCTGGATATCAGAGAGAGTCGGCATCCCGTACTCGACCGTCTGCAACCGACAGGTGAATTTGTTCCCAATGATGTTTTGCTCGGCGATCCATATGGACGCGTCCAGATCATTACTGGTCCCAATATGGCAGGAAAGAGTACTTATATCCGTCAGGCAGCTCTACTCACGTTAATGGCACAGATTGGCTCATTCATTCCTGCCAGTGAAGCCCGTATTGGAATTGCGGACCGTATTTTTGCACGCGTGGGAGCCAGTGACGAATTGAGTAAAGGGCAAAGTACCTTTATGGTCGAAATGACAGAAGCGGCACGTATCCTCAATTCCGCTTCTGAACGCAGTCTGGTCATCCTGGATGAAATCGGACGGGGAACCAGCACGTATGATGGAATTTCCCTGGCATGGTCTATGACTGAACATCTACATGACCAGATCAAGGCTCGTACGCTGTTCGCAACTCACTACCACGAACTCACAGAATTAACACAATCGCTGAAACAAGCCAGTAACTGGAATGTCGCCGTACATGAGCAGGATGGCGAAATTGTGTTTCTTCACAAAATTATTGAAGGCTCCGCGAATAAAAGCTACGGAATCCATGTAGCCCGCCTGGCAGGTATACCAGAACAAGTCATTCACCGCGCTAATCAAATTCTTTCCACACTCGAAAAAGATCATATTGATGCCAGTGGAAAGCCAACCATTCCACCTCGACCTCAAAAAACATCCTCTCAACAACAGCTCTCTCTGTTTGGTAACACCCCTCATCCCGTGCTCGACGAAATCCGAGATTTGAATGTCGATGAGCTTACTCCCCTGGCGGCACTTGAAGAATTGTACAGAATTCGTGAACAACTGAAATGAATATATAATTGACAAATTTTCAATATATTTCATTCTGTCAGTTGAATCACAGACACACATATGTACAAAATATTCTTATTCTAAAGGCGTGTTCGTTGCCTTTTACTGACATGAGAATCTTTTTTTAAAGAGGGCCATTATGCGCACCAATAAGCTTACTAACTTAATTGTCGTTTTGTTCACAGGAATTGCTTTGACCATTTGCACAGCTGACTCAGTACCAGCCCAAAAGAAAGAAACGAAATCCACAGAAGCCACCTCCAAAGAAACCAAGACAACTCGTAAGAAATCAAAAGTTCGCGTTCCACCTCACTATGG